>JAYWEH010000374.1:0-4114 GCA_043780025.1 Deltaproteobacteria bacterium | reverse complement strand
TAAAAGCCGAGCAAGAACACCCAGGCTGTGCCCTGATGGTACGCCGCGCGCCGCTCGTGCATGGGGCCCCGGAAGTCACCGCGGTAGTCCGGATGGCGCTGCTCCAAGGTGCGCAAACCCATTGGCGTGAGCAGGCGCTCGCGCACTCGCTCGACGATGGCAACCGCCTGCCAATGCGGAAACAGCTCGGGATGGATCGCGAGCGCCATGAGCGCATTAGGACGGATGCTGGCGTCGCGAAACGCGCTTGGCCCAGCCTCCTCGATGCTCAAACAATCATAGGGGTAGCGCGTCTCTGCACACCAGAAGCGGCGTTCGAAGGCGCTGCGCGCCGCTGCAAGCGCTGAGTGCGCCCGTTGCCCGACGTCCACTCTGCCGTAGTGCGTGCTCAGGCGAGCCAACGTCGCGCACGCGCCCGCCCACAAAGCCTGCAGCTCGACGGCGAGCCCGCTGCGTAAGGTCACTGCAACGCCGTCCGCGCGCGAATCCATCCACGTGAGGGGCTCGGTTGGATCCCCGCCATTGGCGAGCAACCCGTCGGCTGTGCACCAGATCACTTTGCGCCGGTGCGACGTGACGCGCTCGAAAATGGCTTCGAGCGCCGGATACAGTTCGCCCTTGACGAAGGCATCATCGAGCCCGGTGTGCTCGAGCAGCCGGGCTGCGGCATCAAACAACCACAAGCTGGAATCGGCGGTCGGCTGCGTCGCAATCGATCCGTTCTCCGCCACTCCGCGCGTCAAGAGGCCGTCGATGCGCGCGCCGATCATGGTGCTGAGCACGCGCTTCGCGCCGTCAATGTCTCCGTTCGATAGATACAGGCCCGGCAGCGCGATCATGGTGTCGCGCGTCGCGAGATCGAGCCAGGGGTAGCCGGAAATGACACCGCGCCGATCCCCCAGATCGGCACGAAACTGTTCGGCAGCGATGCTGAGCCGCCGCGTCACGTTCGAGTGCGTGTCGCCCGGATCGAGCGCTTCGAGCGCCCGGCACGTCTCGTCCATGCAATCGCGCGGTGCGGCCTTGGGCAAGCGGTTCACGGCGAACACCAGATATTGGGTCTGGCCCGGCTCCAGATCGAGCTCAAAGGTGCCCGGAGTCCACAGGTCCTCCTGATGGTGGACGCCGCGATTTCGATCGACGGGATATTCGAAGCGGCGCCACCAGTCCGGTGAGCCCATGAATACGCCGGAGTGACCGAACACCACCGCGGGCAGCTCCGGAACCGGCCGAATTTCGACCTCACCGTGCCGCATGCTCACGGTCTGCATCATGCTGCCGTGCTCGTGAATGACCTCCGCCATCGGGCGCATCGCAAACAGCGGCTTGACCGACAGCCGCAAACGGCGTTGGCCTTGCCACGTGTACGACATGACGGTGGCGCTCTCGCCGCGCGCCAGACACAAGCGGCTCTCGAGGATCGAGCGGCCGAGCTTAAAGGTCCAGCGTGGGATCGGGTCTTGGGCGAAGCTATCGAGCAGACGATAGCCGGGTGTCGCCGCGACACCTGGGAATTGATGGGTTCCGAGCCGATAGATCCGCGTACCGGAGGAAGCAACGACATCGAGTTGGCTGACGATGACGTAGCGTTTCAGCGGTGGATCGAGGCTCGCGACGAGCAGGCCATGATAGCGCCGTGTGTGCATGAGCGCGAGCGTGCTCATGGCGTAAGCACCGGCGCCGTTCGTGTGGAGCCACTCCCTTTCGGCGGGCTCGAGCTCACCTTTCGTTTCGACACGCGGCCAGATGGCGTGCCGGTGCTCATCCGCCGACGAATCGCTCACTTGCGCCTCTCGGCCAGCGCGCTCTCGGCAGCAGCCATGAGCTCGCCCAAATCGGGTGCGACCCAAGCCCGATCAGAGCCGAGCCAGATCCGAATCGCGGCCGCCGCTTGCCGAACCAACATGCCCAACCCTCCGGTGTGCCGCACGTTAGCTCGCCGCGCCGCTTCGAGAAAGGGCGTGACGGGAGGATTGTAGACCACATCGAGGGCAACGGCCCCCGGTGTGAGCTCGGGCCAGGGGATCCAATCGCTCACCGATCCACCGGGACCCGCGCCGTGCATGCCGGCGCTGGTGGCCTGAATGATCACGTCAGCGCGACGCACGGCGCCCAAGAACTCGGCTGACGCTGCATGGCCGGGCGGGTCCGGCCACGTGCACGGTGCCGCGCCGAGGGCCGAGAAGACCTCCGCTTTCTGCCAGCGCTCGCGGGGCTCGCTGGCGCTCCAGCCGCGGCTGCTCACAGCCACCTCGCCAATGCCCGAGATCTGGCAAGCAACGACGGCAGCCTGTGCGGCCCCGCCCCCGCCGATCACGACGGCTCGCGCTGGGGCGGCGTGCAGGACCGCGATCTCTTCCGCGAGCGCCACCGCGTCGGTATTCGCAGCGACGACTTGCCCGTTCGAATCGAGCGCGAGCACGTTGGCTACCGCGGTGCGCCGGGCGGAGTCCTCAGCGCGATCAGCCAGCGAGAGAGCCAGGCGTTTCCACGGCACGGTCACGTTGGCCCCGGCGATCTCATGGCGCCGCAAGCGCTCGACCACCGCCCGCACCGCGGCTTCGTCAGGGCAATCGGCGAGCTCATAGCGATGCGGCACGCCGAGAGCGCGATACGCCGCGCCATGGATCGCCGGCGACACCGAGTGGGCCACGGGGTGACCGATCAACACGAAAACTTTGCCGAGGCTCATCAGGAACGATCGTCCTCTTCCAGCACGCGGGCAGTGAGCCGCCCTCGATGCAAGCGCACCACCAGCCGATCGCCCGGCGCCGCGAGCTCAGCGCTCGTGAGCGCCCGCCCCCGCTCGTCGCTGACGATGGCGTAGCCGCGTGACAGCACCGTCAGCGGGGACAGCGCTTCGAGCCGCCCGCGCAACGCCTCCAGGCGATTCTGCCGCGCTTGCACGCGCCCGCGTAGCGAAGCGTGCAGGCGCCGTTCGAGCGGACCTGTGAGGCGACGATCCGCGTCCAACCGAAGCCGCAGGGCGGAGCGCAGGCGAGCTTCGAGCGGCCGGAGCGCACCGCGCGACTCCAGCACGGAAACACGGGGATGCCGCGAGATCAGGCGGCGCGTCAGCGCCGTGAGCCGGCCGTGCAACGCATTCAATCGGCGTTCCAGGCCGCGCTCGGCGCGCAGGCGCGCTTCATCGAGACCCTGCTGGTGCTGTGCGATCACGAAGCGCGGATCGCTCAGCCGCGCGCGCAGCGCCTGGCGCAACGTCGCGTCCTCGAGCAAGCGCCCCCGCGCAGCCCGCCCGAGACGCCGGCGCAATGCCAAAAGCAGGCCCACGCGCTCGCGCAGCTCCGGCACCACCAGCTCCGCCGCTTGAGACGGCGTGGCAGCGCGCACGTCCGCCACCAGATCCGTCAACGTCGTGTCCACCTCGTGGCCCACGGCGCTCACGCTGGGCACCCGCAGCGCGGCCACGCGCCGCACCACGCGTTCGTCATTGAACGCCATCAGGTCCTCGCTTGCGCCACCGCCGCGCCCGATGATGATCACCTCGACGCGCGGATCGCGCTCCAAGCGATCGAGCGCGTGGACCAGACTCTCCGGCGCACCTTCGCCCTGCACTAGCGCGGATGAAACGACGATCACGACGGGGCCACGCCGGAAGGCCACCGTACGAATGTCGTGCAGGGCCGCCCCGTGCAAGCTCGTGACCAATCCGACCACGCGCGGCGCCGCCGGCAGTGCGCGCTTGCGCTCGCGTTCGAACAGGCCTTCCGCGCGCAGCTTCTCTTTCAGCCGCTCCAGCTGCTCGAGCAGGGTGCCGAGGCCCACCGGGCGCAGCCGCGCGATCACGAACTGCAGGCGCCCGCGCGGCGCCCACAGGGTGGCCCGGCCGAGGCTCTGCACGCACGCGCCGTCGAACAAGTGGTGGCGTGCCCGGAGCGCGTCCATGCGATACATGACGCAGTCGAGGCAAGCCTCTTCGCGCGCGTCCTTGAGCGAAAAATACATGTGCCCGCTGGCGGCGCTCTTCAGCGAGACGATCTCCCCCTCCACCCACTCACGGCCGCTCTGGCTTTCCACGCTGCGCTTGAGGCGGCGAGCCAGATCCGCGACCGTGATGACGGGAGTCGTGTCGGGGGCTGCTGCAACCACCGGG
>JAYWEH010000373.1:0-4116 GCA_043780025.1 Deltaproteobacteria bacterium | reverse complement strand
GTGGCTCGCTGCGGTTGCCTTCCACCACCGCGGCCTCACCGTCGCGCGGGTCGCGGAGGCCGAGCTTCTGCTGCAAGAACTGAAATAGCGATCGCTCGAGCACCTCGGTGTACTCGTCCAGGCCCGCCTCCAGCGCCTCGACCGCAATGCCGAGCGGAGCGATCGATTCGGCAAGGCGCACCAGATTCCACAGCGCGATGCGCGGCTGGCGCCCATAGCGATAGCGGCGGCCACTGCGATCGGTAGTGTTCGGAGTCCAGCCCGGATTGAAGTCATCGAGCCAACCGTAGGGGCCGTAGTCGATGGTCAGGCCCAGGATGGACATGTTGTCCGTGTTCATCACCCCGTGCACAAAACCCACCCGCATCCAATGCGCCACCATCAAGGCCGTGCGGCGACACACTTCCTTGAACCAGGCGGCGTAATTCTCGGGAGACGGTGATCCGAGCTCCGGGAAATGGTGCGTGAGCGTGTACCGCGCCAACGCTTCGAGCGTCGGCACGTCGCCCCGAGAGGCGAAAATTTCGAAGTTTCCGAAGCGCAGGAATGAAGGTGCCATGCGGCAGACGACGGCTCCGGGCTCATGCTTTGCATTACCGTCGTAGAACATGTCGCGCAGCACGGGTTCGCCCGTGGCAACCAAACAGAGCGCGCGCGTGGTGGGCACGCCGAGGTGAAACATGGCTTCGCTGCACAGGAACTCCCGCACGCTGGAGCGCAGCACCGCGCGGCCGTCTGCGGTGCGCGAATACGGCGTGGGCCCTGCGCCTTTGAGCTGCAACTCCCAGCGCCCGCCGGCCTCACTCCTGACTTCGCCGAGCGTGATGGCTCGCCCGTCACCGAGCTGCCCTGCCCAGTTACCGAATTGATGGCCGCCGTAACAGGCCGCATACGGCTCCATCCCGGCAAGCAGGCGATTGCCCGAAAACACCTCGGCAAATTCGCGCGTGCCAAACGCAGCCGGCGAAAGGCCGATCAAGCGAGCGGCGCTGGCGCTGCCCGCTAGCAATTCGGGCGCACGCACCGGCGTCGGTTCAATGTGCGAAAAACACGCACCCAATACCTGGCGCCGGCGAGCCCCCGTTTCCGGATCGGCCGGGAGGTGGCGCCGAAAGGAATTGTCAAAGCGGAGCTGTTCGAGCGAGCTAGTCATGCAATGTGGCGGGGCTGGGTTCGGACTCCGGGACCCCGGCGCCGAGCCCGAAGCGCCAGGCCTACGCACAGGCCCGCGGCGGCCAATAGCACTTCCGAGCCGGCCTCGCCCTGGTTCGCACCGGTGTCGAGGCGCCCCACACTGCACCCTCCACCGTCATCCGCCGAGCTCGCCGGCGCAAATTCGCCACGTTGGCAGCAGTAGTCGGCGAGCGTATTGGCAGCGTCACGACAGTCCAGGCCATCGCAATCGAAGCGTTGATCGGCCACGGAATAATATAGTGAAATGTCATCGCCGTTGATGCGTGTGCAGGTATCCACCCTGGGGCAACGTTCCGTGCAGTCTGGCGGCCCGGCATTAGGCATACACATATCCCCGGACCCCGATCCAGCAGAGCCCGATCCAGCAGAGCCCGATCCAGCGGACCCCGCTGCCCCGCTACTGCCACCGCCTGCGCTGCCCCCTTCCCCGTCCTGGGCCCAGCCTGGCCGAACCAGCGCCACCCCGAGCGCGATCCCCCATAACGCACGTAACGCCGGTGCCGACCTCCAATCGCTCATGTGCGTGTTTCGCTCCTTCGAGCGGGTCTAGCACGATCCATCGCCCCCTGCGCAGGCTAACATTTCACGGTAGAATTGCAGGCCGTAGCGGAGAACGATGAAGCCCGATGTGACCCACCGCAACGTCCGCGTCGTCAGCTGGAACATTCACAAATGTGTCGGCGGAACGGACGGGCGTTATGACCCCCGCCGCATCGTCGAATGCCTGACGGAATACGACGCGCATGTGGTGCTGCTGCAGGAGGTGGCGCAAGCCATGCCGCGTCTGCGCATGGAAGACCAGGTTGCAATTCTCACCGAGGGCCTCGGGATGCACGCCGCCTTCCATGCCGAACACCGCTTCAAGGCCGGGCACTACGGCAACATGATCCTCTCACCCTTCCCGCTCTCGGACATCTCGCACCTCGATCTGACGATCGGGTCGCGCAAGATCAGAGGCGCCATCCAGGCGCACGTGCGCGTACCCATCGGGGACCACCGCCGCAGCCTCGTGGTGCACAATCTACATCTGGGCCTGGCGGGGAGCGAACGCGCCCAACAGCTCGCACGCTTCGTTCAGTCGGAGGGGTTCAACCATCTACACGCGGCGACGCCGCTCATCGTCGGGGGGGATCTCAACGACTTGTGGGGCAGCCTGGGGCCGCGCTTCTTGACGCCGCAACGGCTCGAACGCGCGGGAGCGCTGCGCAACACCTTTCCGGCGGCCTGGCCACTCAGGCCGCTCGACGGCATTTTCTTCCGCGGCTCCGTACGCCTCACTCGCTTTGAAGTCGGGGCCACGCGCCTCGCCAAGATCGCCTCCGACCATCGCCCGCTGATCGCCGACTTCGAGGTCAGCATGGAGTAGTGTGGCACGCGGCTCAGGACTCTTCGCGCAAGATCGCGAGCGGAGGATGCGCCGAAACACGGCGCCCCACGAACCAGCCGGTGAGCACGTTCAACACCAGAGCGGACGCCCCGAGGAGCCCGAGCGCACCGTACGGCACGCTTGCACTCGCGTCGAACAGCGCCGGGATGGCGGTACGCCCGACGGCCTCGGCGAGCAGCCAGCCCGCCAGCGTCCCCAAGAGCGCCAGCGCCGCGTATTCAGAACCCAGGATGCGCCAGAGGTCAGCGCGCGATGCGCCGAGCACCTTGAACAACATGGCCTCCCGCTGGCGTGCGAAACGCCCCGCGGCGATCGCGCCCCCGAGGATCACGGCGCCCGAAATGACCGCGAGCGCCCCGAGCACGCTGAACACCAGCGAAACCCGATCCAGGATCGAGAGCACCGTCTGTGCCGCTTCCGAGGCATCGATCACCGTCAAATTCGGAAAACGTGCCACCAGCCGCTCTGAGAGTTGCCGGCGAGCCTCCACAGTGGCGACGCGCCCGGACGCCACGATCATCTTGGGCGCTGCTTCGATTTCTCCGGGCGAGAGCAGGATCATCGCGTTCGGGCGCAAGGACTGCCAGCGGATCTCGCGGAAGCTCGTCACCCGCGCATCGAGGGGCAAACCTTGAATGTCGAGCGTGAGCGTGTCGCCGAGGCGGATCCCGAGGTTCGTCGCCAGCCCCTCGTCGAGAGACGCCTCCTGCTGCTCCGGCTTGCCCGACCAGAATTGACCGTGGGTGATGGTCTCCGAATCAACAGGGTCCGCGCGATAGGACAGGAAGTATTCCCGGGTACGCATGCGGTCTTCCCAGGAACGCTGCACGTCGTTCCGCTCCACGCGGCTCTGATCAACCGACTCACCATTGACCCGAGAGATGCGCGCCGAGACCATGGGATTGAAGACGCTGTCGCTCGAGCCGAATTCAGTGAGCATTGCCGACACAGGCTCGAACTGATCGGCCTGGATGTCGATGACAAAGGTGTTCGGCAGATCGTCTCGCCGTTCGAAGGCCAAGAGCTCCTCCAGCGAGCGCTGCAGAATCAACAACGTGCCAAGGAGCAGGAACCCCATCCCCACCGCCACCACGACGGCGTAGGTCTGGTTGCCGGGGCGATGCAGGTTCTTGATGCCCTGGCGCAAATGAAAGCTCGGCAAGCGGGGGCCGAGCGCGCGGGCCAAGGCCACGACGAGGCGCGCCACCCCAAACAGGACCACGAGGGACAGCCCGAGCGCCAACGTGAACGAAACGCCGATGCGCAAGGACTCGGTCTCGGCAAGCGACAGCACGAAGATGGCCAGAAAGCCCGCGCCGATACCCAGGGCGGCGGTCCAACGCGCGCTGCCAAGCGACTCGAGCGCGTCGCTCTTGCGCCCGAGCACACGCAAAGGCGCAACCTGCGAGGTTCGCCAGATGGGCACGAGCGTGAAAGCCAGCGTCGTGAACAGGCCCGCACCAAAGCCGTGCAAAACCGCGGCGAGACTCGGGCTCGACACGAGCTCCGCCGGCAAAAATCCGGATCCGAGCGCG
>JAYWEH010000372.1:0-4119 GCA_043780025.1 Deltaproteobacteria bacterium | reverse complement strand
GGCTCGCGCAACCTCCAAATCCTACGCCGAGGTGGTGCCGGCGAGCACAGCGGTCGCGCCGGCTGAACCCGCGCCCATCGAGCCCGCGCAGCATACCGCGAGTTCGCGCGTCTCACTCAGCCTGGGATTGCAGGCGACGCTGCTCACGGGGGCCGCTCCCGCAGCGCTGCCGGGCGTGGCCGTGTTTGTGGGTCTGGCACGGGAGGATTTGCAGCCGAGAGCGCGCCTATCGCTGCGGGCAAACTATCGGCAGGCGCGGGCCAGCCTGTCGGATTCCGAGCTGAGCGTCGCGGTGATGGCAGCGAGGCCCGAGGGCTGCGTCTGGTCCTGGAGCTTAGGGGTTTTTTCGCTCGACCCCTGCGTGGGGCTCGATGTCGGGCTATTGCGGGTGGCGGGTGAGAGCGAGCGAGGGCGAGCGGACAAGGGCATCTGGCTGGGTGCCGCAGCTCACCTGCGCGCGATCTGGCGAGTGTCGCCGCAGTTTGCGGTGGAAGGCGAGCTCGGCGCGCTGGTACCGGTGGTGCGCTACGCTCTCGGCCGTGGCGAAGATCCGACGGATCTGTTCCAGACAGAGCCGGTCGGCCTGGCTGTCGGCTTGGGCGCGGCATGGCTGGCGCCCTGAAGACAGCACCGAAAATTTGTCACGGTGGGTCGATCATTTCTCGAGGCAGGAGACATAACGCGCATGACCTCGGCGCGCGGGCTACCGCGTCCGGCAGGTGCCACCTCCCCGCCCGTTGCTGCCCATGCGGGGTC
Source organism: Deltaproteobacteria bacterium (assembly GCA_043780025.1). Classification (GTDB taxonomy): domain Bacteria; phylum Myxococcota_A; class Polyangia; order Polyangiales; family Polyangiaceae; genus SZUA-265. Next base: position 3,363 of record JAYWEH010000372.1, on the reverse strand, counting down.
GGAGCGCGATCATTTTCCTGAATTCTCAGAGCTCGTCGATGCCCACCTGGACTTCATCTGGCGCCTGCTGCGGCGTTTGGGGCTCTCCCCGGCGGACGCGGACGACGCGGTACAACACGTTTTCATGCTCGCAGAGGGCAAGCGCAGCCAGATCGCGTCAGGCAAGGAGCGAACTTTCCTCTATGGGATGGCCTTGCGCGTGGCGGCCAATGCCCGGCGCCTGGCCGGGCGCAGGCGTGAAGTCTCGGACGCGGTGCTGGCTCCGGTGGCGGCCGAGGGGCTATTGCCCGATCAACTGCTGGAGATCGAGCGCGCCCGTTCCTTTTTGGATGAGCTGGTGGCCGAGTTACCCGAGGAGCTCGGACGCATCTTGCTCCTCTCGGAGATGGAGGGCTACACGGTGGCCGCCATCGCCGAGCTCGAAGGCATTCCGGCGGGCACCGCTGCCTCGCGGCTGCGCCGTGCGCGTACCTTGTTTCGCGAGCTGCTCGCGCGGGAAGGGCACCGCAACCCTTTCGGAGTCGCAATATGAGTGACGATCCCCTGGACGAGCTCGGTCGGCGGCTGTTCACGGTGGCACACACCGAGCGACCATCGCCGGCGTTGCGTGAGCGGTTGCTCGCTAGCCATCAGGCCCTCGGCAGCGGCGCTGCGCAAAAGTCGCGAGACTCCGAGCAGGCCGGCCGCTCCGAGCGCGCACGACCCTCGCTCGGGCGCTGGCTGCTATTGGCTGCGCTGGTGGCAGGTCTGGCGTTGGCCTTGCCGCGCGTGTTGCATCGAGCGCCGAACCCAGAAAAGCCGTTGATCTCGGCGGAGTATCGCAAGGAGCGGGCAGCCAGCCCCATTGAACACGCCCAAACGCTCGGGCCAAGCGAGCCTGCCGACTCGAGCGAAGCAGCGACGCTTCGCGACAGGGTTCCAAAGGCCGCGCCGACGCCCCCGAATTCGCAGCCCGGGCCGTCGCGGTTAGCACGCACTCGCGAAGCGCCCGCTGCGCCGAGCCCGACTCGTGCCGCGCTGGCGGAGCAGCTCGAATGGTTGAAGCAAGCGCGCGTGGCGTTGCGCTCGGGCGATAGCGTGCGCGCACTCGAGCTGCTCGAAACCTACGAAAGCAAACGCGCTGGCGCGGATCTGCAGGACGAGGCCAACCTGCTCCGGATCGAGGCACTAGCCGCAATGGGTCGCCAGGCTGAAGCTACTCTGTTGGCGGAGCGATTGGTGCGAGAGAACCCGAACAGCCCGCTCGTCGATCGCGCGCGCAGCTTCATTCGCGACGCCGCCTCCGAGTCGCACCGCAACGCGCCGCCTTGATCAAATTCGAGGACTGCCGACATGACCGCGATGAACCTCGCTCTCGACGGAGTACCCAATGACTTACAAGCAGCTCACCGCGTCGGCGCTCATCTCTCACTTGGCTCTAGTGGCGGCGTGCAATGCCCGTTTGCATGTCGAGGATCCGGTCATTGAATTGAATCCTGACGCGGGCGTCATCGTCACGGTGCACTCTGACGCGGGCGCGAATTCGTCCGATGCCCCTCCCCCGCGTCCAAACTGTGACGATCAGTTCGAGAATGGCGACGAAACGGACGTCGATTGTGGTGGGTCGTGCCCAGCCTGCCCGGTAGACGCTTCGTGCAACGGTCACCCGGATTGTGAGTCCGGTAGCTGTCGCGCGGGCAACTGCCAGCCCGCGACTTGCGGTGACGGGACGATGAACGGTGACGAAGCCGGCGTCGACTGTGGCGGGCAATGTGAATCGTCGGGGCGCTCTTGTTCGGTCGATACCGTCCCCTGTGACTGTGCCGGTTCGGAGAGTCTGCGTGGGATTGCATGTGGGCCCGCGCTCGCGACGTACAACGTCCGCTCGTATCTGACGCCCAACGGCGAAAGCTTCCTCTTTCACTCATTGGATCGCAGCAACTACCTTTGGTCTTCCGCCACTGGCGTTGCAAAGCTGGAGACGGGCATTTCCGAGCCGGCAGGCCTCAGCATCGACGGCAGTACCATGCTGTTTCACGCCGAGTTCGGCGAATACGAGCCGCCCTTCCTGTTGACGGCGAGCGGTACACGCACAGACCTCGAAGAGGCGGCCGACGCCCTGGCGCTCAGCGAAGATGGCAATATCGTGCTCATTGGCGCGGGCACACTGGCTTCCTTCGGGGCTCGCTGGAGCCCGAGCGGCCTCGAGCCGATCACAGACGGCGATCCAATATTCTATTTTGCTCCGAGCTTCATGACGCCCGACGGTTCGAAGGTCGGCGGACGACGCAGAGACGACACGTATGCCACGCAGCTCTTCAGCTGGACGGGTGGCAGCGCCGTACAAGCCCTGGGCGTGCTGCCGGGGTGGGCTGCCGCAACCGTCAACAACGGGGTGGCCTTCAGTCGTGACGGGACCGTCATTGCCGGCTTCATGGCGGACACACCGAGTGCGCAGCCCGACCACACCAACCAGATTTTCCGCTGGAACGAGGCCAGTGGCATCACCGTCATCGCGCCACTCTGGCCGGGCGGCGCCGTTGGGGATCCCGTCACGGACCAGCGGCTCTGGATGAACGACGACGGCTCAGTCCTGGTGGGCACGTTCGATTTGAACGCCGAAACTCGTGCACCGGAGCCGAGCGCGTTCCGCTGGACGGAAGCGACGGGACCTTTGGCAATCGCTGCCACCCCGGGCCAGCGCAGCGTCCTGCGAGACGCCAGCCGCGACGCGAGCGTGGCGGTCGGCTACACGCTGGAAGATGAGCGACCTTTCGTCTGGAATGCGGCAGCAGGGCTACGCGAGCTGAGCGCGGTGCTCACGGCGGCGGCCGTGGACCAATCCGGCTGGGTCTTATCGAAGCCAGCCGCTTTGTCTGCCGACGGCCGCGTCGTCGTCGGTGAAGGATTGTGCAGCGGAGTGCCTGCCGTCTACCGCGCCGTGCTGCCCGACTGATAAGCCCGCCGAGGGTCGCTGCTAGAGCCGCCGGCGCGGCGGCGCGCGAGTCTCCGGCATCGTTCGGGGCGGGCTGTGCACCACCACAACCCAGATGCATCAGCGCGACAAACGTCACGCTCGAACGGAACCTCGAAGCGTCCATGCTCGGGGACGTACCAGGCCCGTTCGGCGTGCACCATGGCCGCGCTCTTCGACACCGCGCCGCTACCTCACAACGCATCCGCCAGCAAACGTTGTCCCAGCTCGAACCGTTGCGTGAGATTGCGCCTCTCATCGCTTGCTGTGGGCACCCTCTCGATTCTGCTCTCGCATTGCGCTCAACTGGAGTCCGTCTTGCGCAGCCAAAGCAATGGTGTAAACTCTCGACCTGGAAACGTTTCCAGCTTTTGCACTCCAGCGGGAGTTAGCCATGAAGATTCGTCTGT
>JAYWEH010000371.1:0-4125 GCA_043780025.1 Deltaproteobacteria bacterium | reverse complement strand
TCGTCGCCCCGCCAGCTCCGGCATCGGCGGGAACGACTCGCTCGACTACCGTAGTGCTGTTACCACACGCAGAAAGCAGCATCGCCGCTGCAAGGCTCGCGCCATTGTGTCTTCGCGGCTGGGTCAAAGTTTCCGAGGCCAGGTCCGCGTCGTTCATCGCGGATGCGTAGCACCATTACCCGACCGAGGCATTGCCCCCACGAGTCGCGCGGCGATTCCATGTCGTTGCCCGAATGACGATCAGGTAGACTGGCATATGCAGCAAAGGGTGTTGGTTGGGGCACTTCTCGCGGTTGCGCTCGTTGGCGGTGGAATCCTGTGGCGTGTCGTCGGGAGTGAACAGAAGCCTCCGGCCCTTGCGGCAGCGGACCGTTCCCGCGAGTCATCGTTGGCGGGGAGGGAGCGCGGCGGCGTCCCGGCTCCTGCCGCCGGCCCGGCTGAGCGCGCACCCGAGGCCGCATCCAGGCCCGCTGAAGCGCGCCGGCAACCCGAGGGTCGACGGCGTGCCTTTGACCGCCTTCGCGCTGATGGCATTCGCCAGCGCGCAGCAGGGCGCAGCGCCGCGCCGCACGCCAGGGTTGCAGCCCGAGTGCTAGCCCCAGCGAGCGGAGCCAGCGCCCCGGAGCCGCCGCCCCCGATGCCACCGGAGGAGAAGGAGCGCCGCCGCCTGTACATCCGAGATGCCGTCCGCGAGCAGTACTTCCCCATCGCACGCTCCTGCTATGACGAGCTGCTCGCTCGCAAGCCGACGGCCTCCGGCAAAGTGGTCATGTCATTCGTGATCGTCGGAGATGGCGAGGACGGCGTGGTCGACCGAGTCGAGCTCGCCGACGACACGACCATGGATGACCCCGAGTTCGGCTTGTGCATGCGCGAGTCGATGTACTCGACCATCTTCGAGCCTCTCCCGCCCGGCATGGAAGAAACCACAGTCGTTTATCCGATCGTGCTCGAGCCAGGGCCCCGCGAGGATGGCGCGTCGCCGCCGGACCCGGTTAAGGTCACGGAAACTTCGCTCTGAGGCATGAGCGTTCCAGCCTGGTTCGCGCAGCATCCGGGCGGTGGGCAAGCAGTGAAAGGCAGGTTAAAGTCTCCAAATGGAGCTGTTGAACCGGATAACGCATGACCCTACCATCATGGGTGGCCGCCCCTGCATTCGAGGGATGCGCGTGACGGTCGGCACAATCATGGGCCTGCTGGCTGCGGGTCGGACGCAGCAGGAAATCCCTTCCTCATACCCGTACCTCGAGCCCGAGGACGTCCAAGCGGCCCTTCCTATGCAGCCTGGCGGACGCAAGAGGTCGAGCTTCCGCTGACATGAAGATACTCCTCTAGACGCGAACGGCCGCCTCCTTCGCCTAACCGCTCCAGAGGCGGCGGTACCCGGCCAAGACGACGTGCTGTTTATCTCCGACGACCACTCATTGGCCGTGGTCTTTTTCGAATTTGGAAGTCCAACAGTGTGCCGGGCGCGTGACTTCCCGGCGAAGCAGTCATAGGACCGGTCATCCCATGACGAGAGCCATCCTCATCACAGGCGCTTCGCGCGGGGTCGGAAGGGCGACTGCCCTTGCGTTTGCCCAGCGCGGCGACCGCGTCGCCATCCACCATCGCGACTCTGCCGAGGCTGCCCAGAAGCTGCGCCTCGAGCTGCCTGGAGAAGGCCATGTCGTGGTCCAGGCCGATCTGGCTCAACCGGCTGCTATCCAGGCCATGGTAGCTGAGGCTGCCGCCGCCCTGGGCGGCTTGGATGTGCTCGTGAACAATGCGGCCCGTTCCGGCCCACACCCGATCACCGAAGTATCCTACGAAGACTGGCAAGCCCAGTGGCGGCAGACCATTGACGTCAACCTCATGGGCGCAGCCAACGTGATCTATTGCGCGCTCAAACACATGAAGCGGGGCGGTCGCATCGTGAACGTCTCGTCACGCGGTGCGTTCCGGGGTGAGCCGCTCCAGCCAGCATACGCTGCGAGCAAGGCCGGGCTCAACGCGATGGGCCAGTCACTCGCGGTGGCGCTCGGGCCCCGAGGAATCGCGGTGGCCACGGTTGCGCCAGGCTTCGTGGAGACCGACGCGTCGAACGCACACTTGAAGTCGCCACGAGGGCCAGAGATCCGAGCGCAGAGTCCATTCAACCGCGTCGCGCTCCCCGAGGAGGTGGCCGCGGCCATCGTTTGGCTCTCGTCACCCGAAGCCGAATGGGCCAGCGGCGCGATACTCGATCTCAACGGCGCCTCGTATTTGCGCACCTGAGGCCGTTGAGCGGATGTCCGAAGATGTGAATTTGCTGAGGCCGGACTCGCCGACTGGGACCCTGCGATTCCGGTATAGTGACCACTGAGCGTGGTGGAGGCATCGAGTGAAGGAGGGATTCAGCACACGTCGAGCGCGATCAGCGTGAGCTCGAGGCGCGCCTGTCTCGCCGTCCTGCTCGCCACCGCACCGGCAGACGCGGCAGAGCCCAGCTGCAAGCCAACCGCGGAAAACATCACCTGCATCGATGTCGCCATTCACGAGGCCACGCCCGCGAGCCTCGAGTGGAGCTTCTGGGTAGCAGGGGGCCTGCTCCTCGGCGCCGGAGAGCAGGACCTCGGGGCGAGCGTCGGCGTCGGCGGGGAGCTGACCTTCGGCCTGCTCGAGTATCCCGGATTTCCTTCGGGGCCGTATGGCAAGGAGGGCCGAGCCGAGCTCAGGGCGGGGCCGTGGGTCGCGGGGGCCCTCCATCGCGACGGCGGGGTCGTGGAGGGTGGGCTAAAGCTGCACCTCGGCGCGGTGTATCACGCCTCTTGGGGCACCTACGAGCTCCGCGCCGGGTCGGGTTATGGCGCTTTCCCCGACGGCAAGGCCCCGCACCTCGGCGGGACACTGGCGTGGGGTGTTCGCAGCGTCGTCGCGCGCTACACGAAGAGAGGTGCTTGCGATCCGCTGCCCGAGCCGCTCCACGTCGCGGAGGCCTCGGTGGCGCGTCTGTTTCTGAGCTACCGCCGAGCGTTCGACGACGCGGGCCATCAGGTGATCCTTGGGCTCGAGCTCAGCCCGACGTTTCTGCTCCCGCCCTACGACGGTTCCCGCCTCAGCGGCGGGCCCGCCTGGTGAAAGCGAGCCCCGCGGCGATGACGTCACTGAACCGTCCCCGAGTGGCCCGGTTGTTGATTGCGCTGGCGCTCGGCACCGGCTGGTCACCAAGCGGTGTCGCGGGGCGAGCTCGTGCTGCCGAAGGGCTGAAGCACCCGAGAAATCGGCTCGCTCTCCACGCCTGGCGCCCGCTCCCCCAAATTGAATCGTACGCCCAGCGCGTGCTCACCTTCAGACGAGGGAAACGTGATGACCGCGTCCGGCCTCACCCCGCTGGGCCGGCGCGGTCATCGATTGTTACTTGTGAGACAGAGGTCTAGTTCAGCTGAAATAGCGCCCGGAGATGGTCCCGAATCTTGCTTCGGTCGATCGCGCCGAGTTTGCCCAAGCGTTTGAGCAGCATCGATTGCTCCACGGTCACCAACTTGGCGACGCGCACGAGTGAGGGCTTCGGTAGACCGGCAGCGACAAAGTCCGCGAGAACGTGATCGTACGCGAATGGGATGCCACCGAGATGGCTAGTCACCATGCACACGACGAAATGCGGCGGCAGCCGCTTGGGAACCAACCGAGCCAACACCAGACAGGGCCTCCGCTTGTTGGTCGACAAATCCGCAAAAGGGAACGGAACCAGGGCTACGTCAAAGGGAGTTATAGACTTCATCTTCGGCGTTGTCCCACTCCGCAAAACTGCTCTCTGCCAGGCGCGCGATTAGCGCGGATTCAGCGTGGTGGGCGAAATAGGCCTCCAGCGCCTCCGCGACCACATCCTTCTGAGAGCGACCCGTTTGCGCCGCATGCACCCGCAGCAACTCTACCAACTTGGGTCGATCGCTGAAGTCGAAACTGACTTTCGCGGTGTGCATGCTTACAGTTTTACAGGTGCATAGTTTCCTGTCAAACCGCTATGCTGCGGAACCGGGCTTCGGCCCATAATCCGAATCCAACTGTTCTTCATCCGAAGTGGGCGCGCGTCGCGCATCGTCCCTTGACCCAAGGCTCGAGCCGGACGGCTCTCGTTCTGATTGGATTGTGCCTCGTGGGCAT
>JAYWEH010000370.1:0-22560 GCA_043780025.1 Deltaproteobacteria bacterium | reverse complement strand
CGATGGGTGTGGGTCGGGCTCGCGCTGTGCGGCGCGCTCGGTAGCTGTGGCCGGACGCTGGAGTCGACGCCGCTCGGTCTCTCCGGCGGAGGCTGGTTAGCGAGCTGCGTGACGGATGACGAGTGCGGCGTGGGGCAGTGCCTGTGCGGCTCGTGCACGGAGCATTGCGACGGCGCGGGGGAGTGTTCGGCGAGCGGTGCCACGTGTGTGGGCTCGGAGCACCGAGCCTTTGACGAGCTGTGCGGCGGCTTTGGTGCACAGCCGATCTGCGCGCCCGCTTGCGGCGCCGGCTCGCGCTGCCCGAACGGTGACGATTGCGTCGCGGGGGTCTGTGTGCCGGACGTAGCGGGCGATCCACCGCCGGATGTCGAGCCGCCGCCAACAGGGTTTTGCGGAGACGACGGCGTGCTTGGCGGCGGAGTGTCGGTGAGCCAACAAGCGGACATCGACGCACTCGAAGGCTGCCGGTCAATCCAGGGAGATTTGGATGTGTGGCTCTTTCCAGGGCTCGACGCGCGCCCGTTAGCCGCCCTGGAAAAGGTCTACGGGGTACTCTTCGTGAGCGGTCAGAACACCCAAGCCGGAGATGCCCCGCCGCCACCGGAGCCCATGCCGAGCTTCCCTCGGCTCGCGGAGGTCGGCGGAATGAGGCTGACGGCGCTGGACCTCCGTGGGGCAGATTTTGCTGCTGGAACGCATCCGTTTCCGATGCTGCGAAGCATTGACAGTGCCGTCAGCTCGGCGAGTGGCCAGTTGCGGCTTTGGAATTGTCGGGGCATGCCCGATCTGACGCTATTCGCAGGCCTGCAAGGCGTGAGCGACCTCGCCTTGGGGGAGAACCCGGAGCTCCGGAGCCTGCGCGGGCTGGAGCAAACCGGGAGGGTGCGAAGCCTGAACGTGTTTGACAATCCCCGCCTCGCCAGCTTGCGCGGTCTCGGCGGAATGGAACCGAGCTCGGCGAATATCTTCCTTAACAGTAACGACGTGCTCGTGGATTTGAGCGGCCCGGTTTGGCCCTCGAACGTCGGGGAGCTCTCGATCACCGGGAACGCCTCGCTCGTCTCCCTCGTGGGGCTGGATCGTCTGCGGGAGGTCGGCACGGTGACGATCCGGGAGACAGGCCTCATGAGTCTCCAGGGCTTGAGCGGGCTTTCGAGCGTGTCTGAGCTCGACGTGACGTCCAATGCGGCTCTCTCTTCGTTGGCTGGCCTGGAAGCTTTGAGAGCGGTCGAAGGTACGCTGCGAGTTCAGGACAATCCGTCATTGACCGCCATTGCGGGGCTGACGTCGCTCGAGCGCGCGCCGGTCTTCTTGCTCACCGGTAATACATCTCTGAGCACGTTGAGCGGCGTGGGCCCCGCCTCGCTCGACTACATGGAGATCCGCAGTGCAGCGCTTCCGAACCTCGCCGGCCTGGAGCAGGTGCGCGATCTCCGGGCGCTGGAGTTGAGCGACAGCCCGGCGCTCACGAGCCTGGCTGGGCTGGCCCCCCTGGGTGTCCTGGAAAGTCTGTCCTTGACCAACACCGGCGTCCTCGACCTGGACGCGCTTGCCGGGCTCGAGGACATGCTTTCCTTGGTGCTCACGGACAATCCGAATCTGCTGCAGGTCGACGGCTTGAGTAACGTGACGGGTCTGAGCTCAATGATAGTGAGCTCCAATCCGTCGCTCGAGCGCCTACCGACATTTGCCGCAGTGCGTGGCCTTGGGGGCAGCCCGTTCTCCATCCAGATCATCGATAATGACGCGTTGTTGACCGGTCCAGCCTTTCCGTCGCAGGAATACGCCGATCTGATCGCGATCAACGACAACGACAGCCTGGGGGCAGTGACCGGATTTGATGCACTGTCCTCCGTCTCAGCGCTCTACGTGCACCGCAACAGCAGCGTTGCGGCTCTCAACTTTCCGAACATCGCCAACGCGTCGAGCATCACCATTACTGACAATCGGTCGCTCAATTCAAACCTGCTCGCCCCGCTGCGCGAAGGAGCAAACCTCGGCTTCAGGAAGATCGTATCGAATCAGGATGGACCGACACTGTTCGAGCCGTGCCCCTGGGCGAGTGACGGCTTCTGCGATGAGCCGTTCACCTGCGCGCCGCGCAGTGACGAAAGCGACTGCGGTGTGATTTCGCCGCAACTCGAGCCTGAATGGTAGCCCGGCGCTTTTGGCTGGGGCTCGCGCTGTGCGGATGGCTCGGGAGCTGCGGCCGCTCGCTGGAGTCCACTCCGCTCGGTCGGTCAGGTGGAGGCTGGTTCTAGCGTTGCGTGGCGGATGCCGAGTGCCGCGTCGGGCAGTGCTTGTGTGGCTCGTGCACGGAGCAGTGCGGCAGCAGCGCGGGCTGCTCGGCCGGCGGCGCGGTGTGCGTCGGCGCGGAGCACAGCGCCTTTGAAGCGCTGTGCGCGGGTTTTGGACAAGAACCGATCTGCGCGCCCGCGTGTGGCGCGGGCTCGCGCAGCGACCGGGCAGATTGTGAGCTGATTCCGACGGCGGACCCGTCCGAATGGTAGGATCTCACTTCCCAAAGATGGACGCGGCCAGGCGCACCAGCTCGACGTCGCCGAAGATATCTGCGATCGCGAAGCGACTCGAAGAGGGATCGTTCGCAATCGCGCGGGCCCGCTCGAGTAACTCCGCGGCGTACCAGGGCCCTTGTTCGCCGTCGTTGCGGCGATAGGCGATGTAGCCGCGGCCCGTGAGTGGATCGGAGACCGCGACGGCCTCGAAGCCTGCCGGCGGATCCCGCTCTTCACCGCTGCCGGCCAGCGCAATCTGTCCTCGCTGGGCGAAGGTCGCGTTCAGGCTGCCATCCAGCATCGTCATGCCCGCGACCAGGGCTTGAACCTGCGACGTCTTGCTGCGGCCCGGCGCCACGATCGGCAAGCTGGCTTTGAGCTCGGGGGCGATACTGGGGAAGACCTCGAAGGGCGGGATCACGCGAGCGGAGCCGTCGGATTGAAGCGTCACGCGCGCGGCGTAGGCTTCGTCATTGCCGGCGAAGATGGCGCTGTACAGGTCGGACAGCTCCTGCTGAAACAGCAGATTGTAGGGGATGCGGAAGCGGCGCGCGTCGGCGGCGACGTCGCTCCCGACCCCGACGACCTGCGCGCTCGCGTTGCTGAGCGCCATCAACGCGGCCATCTGATCATAGAAATGGCCGACCTCCAGCGTGCGCTCGAGCCCACTGTAGCTGCTCGCGTCGAAGCGAGAGAAATATGAGCGTGCGTCGCCGCGTGGCAAACTGATGCAACTCTTCCGAGATACGAGGCTCTCACCGTCCGGGCCGAGCGCGAGCACGTCACTCTCGACTTCGGGGCACTGCTCGGGCGACGGCACGTATTGCCCGAGCGTGGCGTCGAAGGTGTGGGTGCCGTTGCGCGGGGTGGCCAGAGTGTTGGCGAGCTTGGCGAAACCGAGTTGCGCCGCGGTGGCCGCGAGCTGACCCCGAGGCAAATCGAGATCGGAGTAGCCGGTCACTGCGGCCCCCCAGATGAAGTGTTGATACAGGTTGCTCAAGGGCAAAAAGTAGCGGCTCGCGGTGCGTGCCAGAACCTTGAACGAATCGAAGCCGGTGCGGTCGCGCTGAAAGTTGTTAAACAGATAGTACTGTTCGTAGCCGGTGAGGATGCTCGCCACGATTTCGAAATGGTCGGCGCCCTGATCCCAGCGGTTGCAGTTTTCGACCGCGCCCACGAACTCGTCATAACAGGCGAGATAGGGCACCCGGAGCGGTCGGGGTCCGGCTTCCGCTGTGGCGTCTGGCCGAGTCGCGGTGATGTAATCGGCGCGCGGCATGAAGCGCCGCTGGGCGAGGTTTTCGTGGCCGCTGAACAGGGCGGGGTAGTGCGAATAGTGGCCGAGCCGGGCAGCGCGGCCTCCCTGGCGTACCAGCGCCAGGTCCAAGCCCTCACCGAGCGCCGGGTTGCGAATTCGCGCCGCGTCGATCAGGGCGCGGTCCGTCTGGACGCCGAGTTGCCGGGAGCCGTCTTGCAGCCCCTGCACGGCAGCGCTGTCGAACACCTCGACCAGGTCGCCGTAACCGGCGCCGAGCGCGGCCCTGTCGTAGTGCCCGAGGCCGTGAAAGTGGGCATTGAAACGACCTTCGTAGTCCATGACGGAGGAGTATTGGAGCTCGCTCATGCGGCCCCCGCGTTGGGACGCGCACGCCTCGGCCGTGCCGGTGCCGGGGACTTCGCCAGCGTTGTCGCTCAGGGGTGTGGTGAGGGTGCAATTGCTGCGCAAGAGCGCGTCCTCGCCGGTGCGTGGTCCACGCACGGGGTCCGCCAGGGGGGCGTTGCTCAGGCTGCGCAGCGGCCAGTAGCCGTCGTGATAGTTCAGGGCGTCGGCGCTGGCCGCGAAGTTGTGGCGCAGCCCGAGGGTATGCCCGAGCTCGTGCAGCGCCACCGCTCGATAGATGCTCTCGCGCAGCCGTTGATACAGCTCGTCCTCGCTCAGCTTCTCGCGCGCGAACTCTTCGGCCAGGCCCACGATCGCGGGATCGGAGAAGCTGGCGAGCCACAGGTTGTTGCGCGAGGCGAGGTCGGACAGCGCGTTCCATTCGGAGAGCGCGCCAGCGCCGAACCAGGAGGCGACCTCTAGTGGGTCGATGGGGACTTGGGGATCGAGCGGGGTGGGCAGGGCGCCACGGCGGCTCTGTTCGGCGCTGGTGAGGCGCTCGCGAAAGCTCGGAAAGCGTGCCGCGTCGAGACCGGTCCACTCTTCCGGCAGCATCGCCGCGCGCAGCCGCGTGTTGTCGAGCTCGGCGAGCCGGGCCCGATCCAGGTCTGGTGCGTCCGACGCGAAAGCTGCGGCTCCGAGCGTGCGCGCGCTCATGAGGCTCTCCAGGGCGTCTGCGCTGAGCAATCGGTGCCCGGCTGACCCAGTGCCGAAGGTGCCGGTCTCGAGTGGCGTCAGCTCGGCTGCGGAAGTCGAGCCGGCGAGAGGCAAGCCTGCGCGGCGGCGGGCCGCCACGAAATAGCTGCCGTCGAACACCTCTTCTTCGTCGATCTGCCCATTGGCGAGGTCGACGATCTGGCGGGCGTATTCAGCCAGTCGGTCCACCTCGGCGCCGTAGACATAGGCCGCGGCGGAGACGATGCGCCCCGTTTCGGGGTGGGTCGAGGAAGGGCCATAGCCGAGCGGCGACACCGCCTGCCGATCGTGGACCCAGTAGATGAAATTGTAGCGGAGGTCGCCGTTGCGAGCGTGTTGGTCGGCGTTCTCATCGAGGCAGAACAGGCACGCACCACCCGTGTCATCGAGCAGATCGAGGGATAGCTCGCTCGCGGTCTGTCCCCTCGCAGCGGAGGCCACGTCCTGCAAGACCTGATCGTATTCATTCGCCATCTGGCGGGCGATCGGGAGCATCTCCTCGGGATAGTGTTCGGAGAGCGCGTACGTGACGGGGCGTAGCAAGCGCGAGCTCGGCGGCAGGGGTAGACCGCCGCTGTCGCGCGAATCCCGCCAGAGGTCGTGGCGGTTGACGAGTTGAATGCGGCCGCTGACGGTGCTGCCCAGGCGCTCGTCATAGGTGGGGCGGACCACGCGAAAGTACCCAAATTCGCCCTGCCGCAGGTCGTCGTATTGCAGCGGGACGTAATCGCGCTCGCGTTCGGGGTCGACGCGTAGCAGTGAGGTTCGCGTTTCGATCTCTTCGCCCGTGCAGTCTCCGATCTCGGACTCGAACAACAACGCCGAGCAGCCGACGACGGACGGCACTACCGTTCGTCGCACCGTAAAATCGATGTACTGAGCCTGCCCCATGTCGTCCAGCTCCAGCCGGAACGCGCCGGGGCCCCCCTCGCTTGCCGGGATGAAGGCGGCCATGGTCGACTCCGCGCCGAACATCGGCCAGAATGGCCGGACCTCGACGTCAAAGCTCTCCACGTCGTTCTGCGACCAATCCACGCGCATGAACGAGCGCTCGCGCCAGGGCCGGTCGCTAGTGCTTTCAATGATCAGGTTGCTCTGTTCGCCTGTGCGCGGATTGTAACTGCGCTGCACATCCACGTGAGCCTGAATGCGATAGGCCACGACCGGGTTGCCGTGCGGCTCGTCCGGAGCATCGCGTTCGCTGCCCGGGAGCTGCTCGTAGGCGCGGTAGCCGACGAGCCAGTCCTGCTGGATGTCCCAGACTACGACCTCGAGCCCGCCCATGTCGCCGACGAACGCAGCCGGGCTCGTGGGGGGAACGTTGACGACGGTTTCCCGCACGAACCATTGGCCCTGAAAGTGATCTTTGGCGATCAGGTCCGGCTGGGTGCGATCGATGTCTCCGACCGACTGGGCACAGCCCCCCAAGAAAACCATCGAAAGCGTGGAAGCGACCAGGACCGCTGCAATTTCTCGCTGCATGCCGGCAGGCTGAGGCGGGCTCCCTTCGGGCGGGAGGCGAAAAATCGCTCACCCGCATGGCCAACGCAGCCGCGCCGGGCAATTGTCAGGGGCAGCTTTTTTTTCGCCTCGCAGGGGTGATCCGGCGAGCGTATATTGAATGGGAGCGGGTAATGCAGATCCGGCTGCTGATTGACGACATCGTGCGGCAAACGACGCTGCTCATCGGGCACCTGTCCACGGCGGCCGGCTTGCGGGAGCCGTTGTCCCACATCGCCGATCAAGTCTTCCTGGAGCTTTCGCGCGAGCTCGACGCGCAAGGTGTCCGCCTCAAGGTGGCGGCGGACATGTTCGGCATGACTCTGCGTTCGTATCAACTCAAGGTGCGGCGCCTGTCGGAGCAGTGCGATCGGCGGGGTGCCAGTTTGTGGTGCGCGATCCACGACCGCTTGAAGGAGGCCACGGCGAGTCGCGACGAGCTGATTCACCGTTTCGGTCGGCACGATCCCAAGAAGGTCGCCGCCACGTTGTGCGACATGGTCGAGAGCGGCGTCGCGTACAGCTCGGGTCGCGGCCCCAAGGCTGTGTACGGCGTGATCGCCGCGCGGGGGAGCGAGGCTTCGAGAGCGGCCGATCAGGGTGAAATGCTCAAGGAGCGCCTCTGGTATCTGGTTGCGAGTGGCAGCCCGCGTTCCGAATTGGCAGCGCGGCTTCAGCTGGACGATGTGGCCGCGGTCGATCGAGCGGTGGACGAGCTGATCGAAGAGGGCCATCTGGAGCTCGCAGCGTCGGGGGCACTCGCGGCGCGCCGCTTCGAGGTCGCGGTGGGCGCGGCACGCGGCTGGGAGACGGCGGTGGGCGATCACTTCCGCGCCGTGGCCACGGCGGTCGTCGCGAAGGTGGCCCGGAGGGGCTCCGAGCGGGATGATCGTATCGGGGGCGCCACGTTGACGTTCAGAGTGCACCCCGATCACCCAGACGCGGACGAAGTCTATCGTCTGCTCGCCACGACGCGGGAGCGTGCCGACGCCTTGTGGCGCCGCGTTGCGCTCCACAACGAGCAATATCCGCCGCCGGCCGCGAGCCAGCGCGTGACGTTTTATTTTGGCCAGAATGTGGTGGGTGATGAAACGGCGCAGCCGCTGGACGCATCCGCCGCCACGGGCACAGAGCGAGCGACAGAGACCGGAACCAGGAGAAAAACCGCATGACGAGTCGGACAGGGCGAGGGATGGGCAACGGGCTACTCGTCGGGCTACTGGTCGGGTCATTGGCTTGCGCCGGCAGCGCCCTCGAGCGCGGTGAAACCGACACGAATACAAACTGGCTGGAACGCTGCGAGGAGGGGGACTCTGACTGCTCGCGAGTCATGACAGATCTGGAGATCCCGGCTGCCGAAGCGCAGCCAGACGTCGGCGAGCCAACCGAGAGCGCCCATCGCCGGCTGCCCGAGAGCGCGCTGGAAGCGGGTAGCGTGGACAGCTGCGTGGTGCCCTGCAATGCGCTGCTCTCGGGGGCGGAGTGCGGCGGTGGGGCGCAACTGCCGAGCCTGAATCAAACGCTCGCTGCCTGGCAAAACACGGGCTGTGGCGTGGGCTCGTTGCTCGTCGGGCATTGCGCGGGGGGAACGCGCTTTCTATGGCGTGGAGGCGAGACCAGCGAGGTGAGGTATTTCACCGCCGCCGGAGCCTTCATTGGCTTGTCGGCATTCCTCAGTATGCCGGACGCCTCGACCTGTAACGGCGTTCGGCGTTGGCCGCAGCAAGTCGAGTGCGAAGCACCAACGGTGAGCCACGAGCTGTGCGCCACGCTGCCTGGCGCGATGGACTTTGCCTTCCCGGGTCCTGACGCCCGCTGAGATTGCCTCAACGCGCATTGCCCGAGCGCGCCGCATTGCCCGAAGGCACCGCGCCTATTGCCCGAGGATGCTGATCAGCTGCACGTCGAACACCAACATGCCGTAGGGCGCCTTGCGCCCGCGGTAGGCGAGCTCTTCGGGGATCCAGAAGCGCCGCGATTCGCCCTCGACCATCAGCTGCAAGCCTTCGGTCCAGCCGACGATCACGCCGTCGAGCGCGAATTCGCTGGGCGCGCCGCCCACCGAGGACTCGAAGCGGTTGCCGTTGGTGGTCCAGCCTGAGTAGTGGACGCGTACGCGGTCCGTTTCGGTCGGAAAGGTTACGCCGGTGCCCTCCACGAGCCGCTTGGAAGCAAGCCCAGATTCCGTGACCTCGGCATCCGCGGGTGCAGCCGCCACGTCAGGCGGCGCATTCAGGCTCGGCAGGCCCTCGTCAGTCGGAGCAGTGTCCTCTCGATCGTCGGCCCCTGCGCACGAGCACATGAGCAAGGCCGCGGCAGAAGCAACGAGCAGGCGCGAAGTGGACATCAACGACCGCTCTAACCCGGGCCCTCCGGCTTGTCGAGACGGGTGGGAATGCGCAGCCGCGAATGCACGACGCCAATGCACTCATCCATCACCACGCTGAGCCCTCCCGCTTCCGCGAGAGTCGCCGCTTGGTCATTGTAGATGCCGGACTGCAGCCACAGGACCTTCGCACCGACCGCGACGGCCTGGCTCGCGATCTCTGGAGTATGCTCGGGCCTTCGGAATACATTCACGATGTCGATCGAGCCCGGCACGTCGGCGAGCGAAGCGTATGCGGTTTGGCCGAGCACCGACGATTCGCGCGGATTGACCGGCACCACGCGATACCCCGCGCTCAGCAACTTGCCGAAGATGCCGTGCGACGGCCGCTCGGGGTCCGACGAGGCTCCCACCACGGCGATGCAGCGCGCGTCGCTGAGGATCTGGTGCAAGGCTGAGTCCGAAGGATTGCGATGGGCCATCGAGTCGTGTACCTCTCGTCGTGCGGCCTTGGGGCCGAGTAAGTGTTGCTGGAACTTGCGGCGACCGGGGCGGGGGCGTAGCCTGACAGCTTCCAATGGCTCGGGCCCTTCTTGCGCTGCTTCGGCCGCTCCTGCTTATTCAGGCGGGAGAGGTTTAATGCGCTTTTAGGCCCCGCTAGTTTCGCCGGAGCCGAAAATAGCCCTCTCCCGCCGCCTCCGATAGGAGCGAAACCCCGGTTTGTGCCGCTCCGACGAGCGGACTGGTTTTTGGCCGGGCCTGGCGCGAGAGGGTTCCCTCATTTCCGCGGCTGTTCTAAGTCTACAGCCGCTGGATTGACCAGCGCATCGACCCTTCGATTCAGGCCGGCATTCGTCAGAGGAGCCTCAACGCCATGTTTCGCATGCCCGTCCAGAAGTACCGCCCGTTTCAACCTGTCAATCTGCCCGATCGTAAGTGGCCGAGCCGCGTGATCGAGAAGGCGCCGCTCTGGTGCAGCGTCGATTTGCGGGACGGCAATCAAGCGCTGCCGGAGCCGATGAGTTCGGCGCGCAAGTTGCGCATGTTCAAGAAGCTCGTTCAGATCGGCTTCAAGGAGATCGAGGTCGGTTTTCCGAGCGCGTCACAGACGGATTTCGACTTCGTGCGCGAGATCATCGAGCAGCGGCTGATCCCCGATGACGTCGTGATTCAGGTGCTCACGCAGGCGCGCGAGCCATTGATCCGGCGCACCTTCGAATCCATCGAAGGGGCCAAGCGGGTGATCGTGCATCTGTACAACTCCACTTCGACGCTGCAGCGTCGGGTCGTGTTTGGGCTGCCGCGCCAGGGCATCGTGGACATCGCGGTCAAGGGGACGCGGCTGATCAAGGAGCTGAGCGAAACGGTCAAAGGCACGGACGTCGCGTTCGAGTATTCTCCTGAAAGCTTCACCGGTACCGAGCTCGAGTTCAGCGTCGAGATCTGCGGCGCGGTGATGGACACGTGGCACCCCACGGCGGACAAGAAGATGATCTTCAATCTGCCCGCCACCGTGGAGATGTCGACGCCGAACGTGTACGCGGACCAGATCGAATGGTTCGGCCGCAACATGAAGAACCGGCACCTGTACCTGCTCAGCCTGCACCCGCACAACGATCGCGGTACGGCCACGGCGGCGGCGGAGCTCGGGCTGATGGCGGGGGCCGATCGCGTTGAAGGCACGCTGTTCGGCAACGGCGAGCGCACGGGCAATGTCGACGTGGTGAACCTGGCCTTGAACATGTTCACGCAGGGCGTCGATCCGGGCATCGATGTGTCGAACATCAAGGAGCTGGTGGAGGTCGCGGAATACTGCAACCGCCTGCCGGTGCATTGCCGGCATCCGTACGCGGGCGAGCTGGTATTTACGGCCTTCTCGGGGTCGCATCAGGACGCGATCAAGAAAGGCATCGCCGCCCGCCAGCGGGACCCCGGAGCGATCTGGGAGGTGCCGTACCTGCCGGTCGACCCCGACGACGTGGGCCGCCGCTACGAGCCGGTGATCCGTATCAACAGCCAGTCGGGCAAAGGCGGCATCGCCTATGTGATGGAGCAGGATTTTGGCTTCGTGTTGCCGCGGAAACTGCAAGTCGAGTTCAGCAAGACCGTGCAGCAGATCACCGACGACACGGGCGCGGAGCTGTCACCGAGCAGCATCTGGGACGCGTTCCAGCGCGAGTACCTGGATAGCGGTCAGGGCCTGAAGCTCACGAATCTCGACTTCCACAAGCAGGGCGAGGCGCGCCGAGTGGTGGCCGAGCTGGCCATCGGTAACGAGCTGAAGCGCATCGAAGGCGTGGGCAACGGGCCCATCGATGCGCTCGTGGCCGGGCTGCGCAGCGACTTCCAGATCGGGTGTGAGGTGCTGGACTATTCCCAGCACTCGCTCGGCAAAGGGGCCAACGCCGTGTCCGTCGCGTACGTGGAGCTGTCGATTGACGGCGAGGGCTCGAGCTACGGAGTGGGCCGACACGAGAGCATCCTGAGCGCGTCGGTCCTGGCGGTGCTGAGCGCCGTCAACCGGGTGCGGCGAGAACGGCAACCACGCGGTCGCGTGGTGCCAATGGTGCGCCCTGCAGGGTAGTCGGGTTACACGACCGGGCTGACCAGGGTCTTGATTACGGCGCTCGCCACGCGGGCGCCGTGGCTGTCGTAGATGTGCACTTCGAGCGGGTATTCGCGGCGTTCGGAGCTGTCGGGCGGGAGGCAGCGACACACCGCTTCGATGCGGCCGCGGGCCTTCTTCGTGTATTCGATCGACAGCCCGGTGACGATGAAGCGCGCGTTGTCGGGCAGGCAATAGGCGAGGGCCAGGTTGCCCGTGAGCTCGGCCAGGTTGGCGAGGGCGATCGCGTGGATGCTGCCCAGGTGATTCTGGATCGCGCGGCGCTGCGACAGCCGCACGCGGGCGTGACCGGACTCGAGCGTGACGATTTCAGCGCCGAGAGAGCCCGTGTACGGAATGGCGGCGCCGAGCGCGCGTTGAAAGAGGCTGGAGCCACCGGGCAGACCGTGCAGCTTCTGCCAGCCTTCACGAATCCACGCACCGGGACCGAGCCCGCGCAAGCGCGCGGGGATGAGCTGTTCAATCACCGCTTGCCCTGGCTTTGCGCGTCGGTTTCGAGTGCCGCGAGCAGGGGCTTGATGGACCGCTCGATGAAGAACTCGGATTCGACGCGGCGGCGCCCTTCACGAGCGAGGCGCCCGCGCAGCTCGGGATCGGCGAGCAGCTGGCGCAAGGCGCCGGCCAAACTCGACCAATCTCCGGGCGGGAATGTCAGCCCCGAAACGCCGTGTTCGACCAGCTCCGGGATCCCGGCGACACACGGCGCGACCACGGGTACGCCGAGCGCCAGGGCTTCCATCAATACGACCGGCAAACCTTCCATGAAGCTGGCCAGCACCACGATGGTTGCGGTGGACATGGCGGCGAGCGCCTGCTCTTCGGGAACCTGGCCGCGCATGAGCACGCGCTCACCGAGGCCGAGATCCTTGATCTGCTGCTCGATGCGCGACGTATCGGGGCCGTCCCCGAGTAGCTCCAGCTCGACGTCGAGCCCGGCTTTGACCAGCTCCGAGAACGCCTCGATCAAGCCCGCGTGGCCCTTCTCCGGCGACAGCCGGGCCACACAGACCAGGCGATCGCGGGTGGGCTTCGGCGCAGTGCCGACGGCGACGACCGGCGGCTCGATGCCGGCGCGCACGATGTGGAACTTGTGCCAGTGCTTGGGGTCCACCAGGCGCATGGCCTGTGCGCGCCCGAAATGCGTCACGCACGCGACGAAATCGGCGGCCTCGATTTTTTCCGCCAGGAGCAGCCCCGCCGGGTAATCGAATTCGCTCGTGCCGTGCAGCGTGAGGCTCCAGTCGAGGTCCAGGTAGTGGGCAGCCAGGTAACCGACGTTGGCGCCGGCGTTGGCGAAGTGATTGTGCAGATGTTCGACGCCGCGGCGGCGCAGCTCCGCCGCCAGATCGATCGCCTCGACGAAGTGGAACGCCGACCAGACGAAATTTTTGACCCCCGGCGCGCGGTGGCCGAGCGCGCGCTTGAGCGTGCTGGCGTAGGCGAGGGGCCGGCGCAGCAGGGCTTGCACGTGGGAGCGCGCGACGCGGGCGGGCGGTGCCGGCAGCACGTACCACGTGTTCTGGGTTTCACGCTGGTCGGCGCCGCCCAGCTTCTTTTCGCCGGTGGGGCGCCGCACGCTGAAGGTCTCGACGTGATGGCCGCGCGCGCGCAGGCCCATCACTTCTCGGCGGATGAAGGTGTGCGACGCGGCGGGGTATTGGCTGACCAGATAAGCGATGTTCATGCAGGGTCTTGCTCAAGGTGTGCGTTCGGTTTGCTCCCAGGTGGCCTGCTTGCGGCGCGCGGCAAACGCGATGTAGAGCGGCAGCTTCCAGAGCACGTAACCGGGCACGCGCAGCGCATAGCGGAGCGGGACCAGCTCGCGCCCCTGGGTGATCCAGGCTGCGAGCACGCTAGCGCCCACCGCCGCGACCGCGCCGAGGGACAGCCACACCGGCCCGCTGCTGGCACCGAAGCCGAGCCAGAGCAACGTATTGAAGCCCACGACGGTGCAGAGGCCGAGCAGGAACAGACTGAGTGGCGGGACCATCAGGTCCAGCCCGAGCGCGAGCAAGTCGGGCCGGCGCCCCAGCACACCTTCCCGGAGCAGCTTCGGGCCCTGCTCGAGCAGCGTCGCCAGGTGGCCGTGTTCCCAACGACGGCGCTGGCCTTGTTGTGCTTCGGAGCGCGTGGGCAGCTCGCTCCGGATGCGGGCGTCGGCGCAAAATAGAGGCGGCCAGCCGAGCCGAGCCAGCTCGAGCCCCATCAACATGTCTTCGACGAGGTACGCGCCCATGGGGGGGGCCTTGCGGATCACGTCCCAGGGGAAGGCCATGCCGCTGCCGGTGAGCTGGCAGGGCAAGCCGAGCCGGCCGAGGCCCAGCGGGCGAATCCGGTTCTTGAGCAAGAAGGCCAGAGCGTTGACCGCGGTCTTCGGCTCGAGCCTCGGCGGCAGAATCAGGTACTCCGCCTGCACCGGGCGGCCCGTGGCCTGCGCGAGGCGAGCTATCTTGCCAATGCTGCCCGGTTCGACTCGGCAATCGGCGTCGACGATCACCACGATGGTAGGGGGATCGGCGGCGAGCGTATCGAGGCCGAATTCGAGCGCGTAGCCCTTGCCGCGCCGCGTGGGATCGACGCGGCGAACCACGCGGGCCCCAGCGCGCTCGGCGACGTTGGGCGTGTCGTCTTCGCAGTTGTCCGCCACCACCAGGAGCGAGGTGTGCTCGTCGAGCTCTCCAGACAGATTGGCGAGCGTGGCGCCGATCACCGCCTGCTCGTTGTGCGCCGGCACCAGGATCACCGTGCGCGGCGATTGCGCCCCGCTCGGCGTCGGGCGGCGTTTGACGGGCGGCGTCCCAACCAATACTTCGACGACAAATGTCGCCGCGGGGACGCAGCACAAAGCAGTCAGCCCCCAGCGTAGCCACGCGAGCCCGAGCACTAGGGCGAGCTTACACCAAAGCTCGGCTCACTCCTGTCGTTTTGCGTGAACGCGGAAGCAGCGCTGGTGTATCCCTATCGAGATGGACCCTGCACCGTTTCCGGAAGCGCCACGAGAGCCCTCCGGCGTTGCCCACGGAGTTGCCGTTGCCGAACTGCCTGACAAGCCGGTTTCGCCGCCCGATCGCGTGGCTGGATTCTCAATTATTTTCGTGGCTTTCTGCGCAGCTTTAATTGTTTCCTGGAAGGCTAGCGAGGCGGTTCGCCCGAACGTGGCGCGACCGCCGGGGCCGCCCACCAGCGAGGGGCTCGTGGGCTTCCCGGACAAGCTGGATCCGGTGGCGGCGTTGCCCGCAGCCCGCGCTCTGAGCGAACGCGATCAATTGCGCCGCATGGTTGTCACAGGGGTGGGGCCAGATGGCACCGTCGACCTGTCACAGCCGCGCGCACAGATCCGTTACGAGTTCGATAGCGCCGTGGGGGAGGGGCCGGAGCCGGCGCGTCCCGCGGGGACCGTACCGCGGCACGGGCGCTATTGCGGGCGGCGGGTCGTGCGCATCGAGCGCGACGGCATGGTGGCCGAAGCCGATCAACCGACGGCCACGTGTCGTTCTGCCGGCGATCCACTGCCTGAGCCTCGTTGCACGCCGCGCGCTTTGTGGCAGCGCGCGCTCGAGAAGCGGCCCGACGCAACGGGGCTCGCGAGCACCGAATATTTTCGAGCGCATGGCGGCCCGGCCTGGCGCTTTTCGCTCTCGGACACGCCCGTCACCTTCACGCTCTTCGGCGACTGCGACCAGGAGCTCAAAGGTAAAGACGCGCGGGCGCTCGCTCCGCGCAACGGTGTCGACCGCTAGACCGCATCGCCGAGCCGGCTAGGCTGAGGTGGCGCTGGCCTATTCGCTGGCGGCTTCGCCCTCGGGGGGCGGTGCCGCCGGGGCTGCGGGCGCGGGCGGTTGGTCGAGCTCGAGCTGCTTCAATACGCTTCGCCAGAGCGGGTCGTGCGTTTCGGGCAGCTCCGTCGAAAAGCCGAACCAGCGTCGGCCGCTCTTCTGTTCGAGCTGAGCGAGCGCGAGCTTGCGTTGCGAGCCGGGCAATTTGTCCAGCTTTGTCGCGACCCACAGGACGTCGACAGGGCGTCGAGAGACCTTGCGGGGGGAGTGCTTGATGAGCTCGAGCAACAGCTCGTCGTCCTCTTCCACGCCGCGGCGGATGTCCACGAGGGCGACGAGCACTATCAGGGCGGGCCGGTTGTTCAGGTACGCCTGTATCAGATCGGCCCATTCGCGTCGCTCGGCGTGGGCGCGCTTGGCGTAACCGTAACCCGGCAAGTCCACCATCGTGAGGCGCGAACCGAGCCGTGTGGTGACGTCGAAGAGAGAAATCTGCCGGGTGCAGCCGGGCGTCGAGCTGGTACGAACCAGCTTCCGCCGCTCGAGCAGCGCGTTCATCAAACTGCTTTTGCCCACGTTGGAACGGCCGGCAAATGCCACTTCCAGGTGCTGCGGGGCGGGCAATTGCTCCGCCCGGGTCGCGCCTGCCACGAACGCCGCGTCGATCACGCGCGGGGGCTTAGGGGGGGTAGCGGATCGCGTTCGGGCCATGGGATTCGGGCGCTACATGGCACGGCCACCCCGTGCTCGCAAGGCGCGGCCTCTCGGATCCCCGTTGACGCGGCGGGCGGCTTGTCGCTTCTTGCCGGCTCGGATGGCGCCCAAGACGCTCGTGATCGTTCTCGGAATCGTGGGGATCGCGGCCCCCGCGCACGCGCTCGGCCCGAACGGTTCCGCCATCGACACCTCGGACTACACGATCGATTTGCACGAAGGTCCGATCCTGTCGAACTCGCGTATCATCGGTTTGGCCGGCGCGTACGCGCCGCTGATCGAAGGGGTGGCGGGTTACGCGGTCAATCCGGCTTCGGTGGCGGCTCGCGTCCCGTGGAGCCGGAGCTGGGTGGACTGGGAGGTCGACGGCAGCATCACGTTACCATCGTCGATCACCGGCACCGACTTCGACAACAACGGGGACCAGAGCTTCGCCAACAACGCGGCGTCCTTCGTGATGCTCGGGGCAGGAATCCAGTTCGGCTCCTGGGGGCTGGGCTTCCGCGCGGAAGGCAGCTTCTACGACGTGCAGTCGCGTGGTGCTGCCACCGCGGGGCTCGACATGAGCGTGGCCTTGACGCGCATCAATCTGGTGGCGGGCTATGCGTTCTTCGACGGGCAGCTGATGCTCGGCACCGGCCTTGTCCTCGACATCGTCGAGCTGGAGCCGCCGCTGATCGCGACGGAAGAGAACCAGCCGCCGGCCGCGGACGTGCAGGGGGCGAGTGTGCAGGTTGGCGCTATCTGGGCACCTGCGGCGCTGCCCGTGCGTATGGGTGTGGGGGCCCGCGTGCCCGTGGCGGATGAGGAAGCTGCCCCGGGCGGAGTCTCACCGAACGAAACTGGGAGCTATGTCGCGGAGGGCTACTACTTCCCGAGCCGGATGGAAGTGCCCGCGGAGATCCACGGTGCACTGGCGTTGCAGTGGCTGCGGCCGCTGAACGCGCGCTGGGAGAACCCGCGGCTGCGACCGTACCAAACCGCGGACGAGCTGGTGGACGCAGAGCGCACGCGGGCAGCGTCCCAGCGGCGCAGCAAGCTGCTCGTCGCAGGCGCGGTCAAGGTGACGTTGCCCGCGAAGAACGGCGTGGGTATCGAATCCTTCTTCTCCCAGAACGTGGAGCGCAGCGGCGAAAAGACGACCATCTCGCCGCGCTTTGGCGTCGAAAGCGAGCCTATCCCCGGTTGGTTCGTGGTGCGCGGAGGCACTTACCTCGAGCCGACACGCTTCTCGACGAGCAACGAGCGCTTGCACGGTACCGCAGGCCTAGACATCCACATCCCCATCTTGTGGAATATGTTCGGCTTGCTCGACGAAGACACGACCTTCCGCGTTGGCGGCGCGGTCGATGGCGCCGAACGCTATTTCGGTTGGAGCGTCAGCCTGGGTATCTGGCGCTGACGAGATCGGGCTAGTACTCCGTACTAGGCGCCGCGGGGCCGCCGCACCGCGCGCCATAGTGCCGCGAGTTCTGGATGGCGTGTCAGCTGCGCGGCGACGAGAAACGAGACCAGGAACGTCAAACTCCCGAGCGCTCCGGGCAATGCGCGGTCGAGCCCGCCTCCGTTCGGCGCGTGCAGGCTGCGCGCCACCCACCACGCCGCGGCCGCCGCGGGTACACAGGCGAGCAGCGTGAACGACGCCGAGCGGGCCACGCCCAACGTCTCGACCGGCAGCGTGCGCCGCCGTAAGCCCCACCAGAGGAGCGACACCTGAGCCAGGCTGGCCAGCGTCACGGCCCAGCTGATGCCGACGTGGCCGAGCGGGCTCCGCAAGAGCAGGGCAGACGTCACGAACACGCCGAAATCGAGCAACGAAATCAGCGCGGGCGCCCGGGTGTCGCCGAGGGCGTAATACACATTGACGAGCTGGCGCACGGCCGCGACGAGCCAGACACCGGCGCCCTGCGCGACCAGCGCGCGCGCGGTTTCGCGGGCCGCCACGGCGTCGAAGTGGCCACGCTGAAAAATCAGCACCACGAGGGGTTCGGCCAACACCACCAGCAACACGCTCGCAGGGATCGCCACGAGCAGACATAGTCGCATGCCGAAGGAGAAGGTCTCGCTGAGTTCGCCGCCGTCCTTGCGCGCGGCGAGCCGCGCCAGGCTCGGCAAGGTGGCCGCCGAGAGCGCCATCACGAAGATGCCTTGCGGAAAGTCGCAGAGCCGGAGCGCGAAGGTGAAATAGCTGGTGGCCCCGACGTCCAGGCCCGAAAGCAGGTGGCGCCCCACCAGCACGTCGACATAGTAGACCCCGATGCCGAGCGTGGCGGGCCCTAGCCGCCTCAGCACGTCTCGGACCCCGGGGTGTGAGAAGTCGAAGCTCGGTCGCGAAAACATGCCGATGGCGCGCAAGCTGGGCCACTGGGCGACCAGCTGCAGGAGCCCGCCCAGCCACACGCCGGCCGCCAGCGCCAGCGTGCGTTCGCTGCCGCGTGCCATCAGCGCGGCGGGCAAACACAGGCCACACAGGATGAAGCTGACGTTCAGCAGCCCCGGAGCAAACGAGGTGACCACGTAGCGCTGATAGGTGTTGAGCACCGCCAGGCCGAGCGACGCGCTGCCCATGAAGAAGATGTAGGGGAACACCAGGCGCGTCAGCTCGATCGTGCGCTCCAGCTGGCCCGGATGCTGTTCGAAGCCGCCGGCAAACGCTCGCACCAATAGCGGCGCGCCAATCATCCCGAGCCCCGAAGCCAACACCAGCGCGAGCAGCGAAAGCCCGCGCAAGCGCCGGAATAGTTGCTGTGTGGCTGCGTGCCCATCCGTTTCTCTCGATGCCGCGAGCACCGGCAGCACCGCCGTCTGCACGGCGCCTTCGGCCAACAGCTGGCGCAGCAAGTTGGGGATCATGAAGGCGATGATGAACGCGTCCGTCTCGAGCCGCGTGAACATGGCGGCCAGGACCTGTTCGCGGCCGAGACCCAAGATGCGGCTCACCAGCGTGCCGCTCGCCACCACCCCGGCGCGACCGATGATGGCGCGCCGCTCGGCACGGGCGCCCTCCTGCTGGGCTGGGTCACTCATGCAGCGTACTCATGAGCGCAGGCCGGCGTGCGCGCGCAAGCAGCGGTCGACGAGCTCGAGCGCAAGTGCCGCGTCCTGTTCGAGCAGCGCGAGCGCACCGTTTTGCGTTTCGATCAGGCGCTTTCGAGTCGCGCCGTCCACTTTGAAGGGCGCGCCGCCATGCGCTTGCGACACCAGGCCACCGCGCTCGGGATCGATCATGGCGGCCTTGCCATCCGGGCAGCGCTCGCCGCTCTGCACACAGTATTCGAGCTCCAGGCGCCAGCCCGATACCACGAGCAGCTGTAGGCCGTGAGCGGAGAGCAGGCGTGTAGCGCCAAGCGCCGAGCTCGGAGCACTCAAAGGGGCGGCAGCGCGCGCGGCGTCTCGCGCTTGCCGCGCGTATTCATCCAATTGATCGAGGCAGCTCTGTAGCAACGCCCAGAGCTCGGGCTCCGGCGTGCGTTCCGGGGCCGCGTGGCGGATCCAACCCAAGAACCTGCCCGCGGCTTCCATCGACCCCAGATGCTCGAGCAGGTGGGGCCGCGCATTCACGACCTGCGCCTCGCGCAGGTAGAGCAACTGCGATCCATCCGCTTCGTCCAGCTCGACGGCGAGGGTGTGCAACGGCTCCAGGTTGCCGCCGAAGCGCTTCTGGCTGCGACGTGCGGAGCGCGCCAGCACCGACACCTGCCCGAGCGCTTCGGTGAACAATCCAATGATCAGATCCGACTCACCGTAGGCGGTGCGTCGCAACACGCAGGCCAACGTCTGATGGTGGCGAGTGGTGCGGCGACGGGCAGCCATCGCGAGGGCACCGATCTCAAGATCGGTGCAGCGTCGACGGGGCGGAACCGCAAGGCACCGGCTCGGACGATTGCCACGACAGCTCTTGCGGCATTTCGTGACTGCGCGGCTTGAGCACGATGCTGAGGGCCAGAGCGAAGAGGAACAGCAAGAGCACGAAGGCGATCGCGACACCAAACCGACCACCTCGCGCTGGACGCGGGCTCGAAATCGGTAGCGGTGTGACCCAGGCCATGCGTCGGCTCGCCGTGTAGCGCGCGAGCACCTCGTCAGCGGACAGATCGACGGCGCGCGCATACGCCTTTAGAAACCCTCGCACGAACACTTCACCGGGCAACTCGTCGAACTGACCCGCTTCGATGCGTTCCATACTCTTCGTGGGTACGCGTGTCGCGCGCGCAACCTCCTCCAAGCTCATCCGGCGCGCTTCTCGATGACGCCGCAGATACTGTCCGACGGACTCCATAGAAATTTTTCGTCTCTCGGGCTCGGGGCTAGGGGGGCGTTACCGGGGTTTGCGCTTGGAGGGCGAGGCATTCTCTGCCAGCGTCGGTCCGCTTATCAAGTCGAACGCACGTTTGAAGATCGGCCTTAGCCTCGTCCGTGCGGCGCAGCGCCGTCAGCAGCCGGGCGCGGCCGGCGTACGCTTCTTGAAGGCCCTGACAGCGCCCCCCGGCGACTGTGAGCGCCTGAGTGTACGATTCGAGCGCGATCGGCGCGTTGCCGAGCCGTTCCTGCGCCAGACCCAGCCGAAAATGGCCGACGCAAAAGTCGGGTTGGGCTGCGATGCTGCGAGTCAGGGCATTGACCGCCTCGTGCAAGGCGCCTTGTTCGAGGTAGGCCCAGCCCACATTTCCCCAAGCGTTTTCAGGGGTTCGGTACAGCATGTCCTGGGTGAGCGGAAGCAGAGTACCCACCGCCTCGGCGTATTGCTTGCGATGAATCAGGACGACGCCTAGCGTGTTTCGGGCTTCGCGAAACTCTGCGTCTACCTCGAGCGCGGAGCGCGCCATGCGCTCGGCCTCTTCGAGCCGGCACGCGTCAGCCCCTTGGCGGCAGAAGTCGAGATAGATCAGCGCGGCGAGGTGTAAAGCCTCACTATTTTCATCATCCAGCGCGATCGCTTTCAGCACGTGATCCAGCGCCTCGCGGGGCTGGGCCCGATTGAGCCAGAGGTCTCGGGCGATATCGTATTCCGCGATGCTCTCCCCGTCGCTGCTACCGGTGGATTCCGGTTCAGCGGTGCGGCCCTGAGGAGCCGAGCAGGCTGCGAGCCCCCCCGCGACCCATAGCAACGTTCCGAGGCGCCGGTGCTGTCGGGTCCCGCGCCGCGCCGGAACGGGCGCGTTTGGGCGTTGGAAGCCGATCAAGGAGCAGCGCGGCGAGTTTGCCGCCGGGGCGGGCGAGCACCCTTGATCATCTAGCCGCAGCGCGTCCAAAATTTGTCGTAAGGCGTTCTGGCCGGGGCCCCAGCCCCAGGGCCGCTAGCCCAGCGCACGGATAACTCACGTGCGAGAGCGAGTCAACGCGCCCGTTAGATGACCGGCAGATGAGTGAGCGACCGCGGAGGCCGAGCGGGCCGATGCTGGCCGCGCCACTCGTCGAGTGCCGAAGCGCGGCGCACGCACGCGATGGTACAAGACGCCTCGCACCCCTTCGGGGTCTCGAAGGCTTCCCTCGCGTCTTGGGACGTATAGTCCAGCAATTGAATGTTCGGCTCCGAGCGGCGCTGACTGCAATACGAGACCGTGCCGTGCTCGTCCACGTAGAGGTAGCGCCCGCCCGCGCGGCAGCGGAACGGCACGTTGCGCTTCTCGATCATCGCGTCTTCCCAGCCCTCGCCGACGTGATGAAAGATGCTCTTCTTGCTGCGGCCCCGCATTTCTTTGTAGAGGGCGGGCAGCTCCGCGCCGGCGAGCCCGGGATCGAGCTGACCCATCTTGTCGTGCAAGAGCCCCACGGTCATGAAGAAGCCGAGCTTCTCCACGCGCGTGACCAGGGTGCGCGTCGCTTCCGGGCTGCAGCTGCCGAGCACTGCGTTGACGTTGATGCCGAATTTCGCGTGCCGCTGCAGCTGCACGAGGCGCTTCTCAATCTTGGATAGCGACTTCTCCGAAACCTCGTTGGGCTCGAGATTGTCGATCGAGATCTGGACCAGCGTGAGCCCCGCCTTGTTCAAGCGATCGATCCAGCGTCGCGTGAAGGCGTAGCCATTGCTGATCGTGGTGCAGACCATCCCGTGGGAGACGACGTGCGCGACGAGCTCGTCCAGTTTGGGGTGCAGCAGCGGTTCGCCACCGGTCAGGGTCACCACCACGGTGCCGAGCTTGGCCAGGTGATCGATCCGGGCCTTCACCACATCGGTCGGGACCGGCTTCGAAAAGTCGTCGTATTCATTGCAATAACCGCAGGCCAGGTTGCACCGGCGCGTGACCACCAGCTGTGCCAAAAAGGGGCGTTCGACCTGGAGCAGCGCCAGCGCGCCCCGGCCCAGCGCACGCAGAGAGTTTTTCGGCAACAACACGGGAGGTCCGGGCTTAGCACGGGGTGGGTGGAGGGCGCCATCGGTCCGTGGGGCGGTCGTCAAGGCGGCCGATCGATGTTAAGAGGAGCGGGTTGACGACCGCTCGAATGCCTCCGTTGTCGTCCCTCCTCAAATCGAGGGACGTCGAGGACCCGATCAACCTCTGGTTCAATCGACCTTTGGCGTACGCGTTCGTGGCGCTGGTTTTCCGCACCTCGATCACGCCGAACCAGGTCACGCTCGCATCCATTCTGGTCGGCGCGGTCGCCGCGGTCTGTTGGTGGCTGGGTGGCGATGCCGGCATGTTGTGGGGCGGCATCTTGCTCTGGGCCAGCGCGATTCTGGATGGCGCGGACGGAATCCTGGCTCGCGCCAAGCAGAACTTCTCGGAGTTGGGGCGCGCGCTCGA
>JAYWEH010000369.1:0-22565 GCA_043780025.1 Deltaproteobacteria bacterium | reverse complement strand
ATGCGCGAACGCTGGCGCTGATGAAGCGGAACGCGGTCTTGATCAACACCGCGCGCGGTGGCCTCGTCGACGAAGCGGCACTTGCCAGCGCGCTCTCTGCGGGAACAATAGCGGCCGCTCATCTGGACGTGCTCGAAGTGGAGCCCCCTCGAGCCTTTCATCCGCTCGCGCGCTTGCCCAACTGCTGGATCACACCGCATATCGCCTGGGCCAGCGCCGAGGCGCGTGGGCGGCTGCTCGAGATTGCGACGGACAACTTCCGCTGCTTCCTCGACGGCACGCCCGTCCACGTCGTCAACTGAGCACGCCAGGGCCATGCCGCAAAGCCCTGCTCGGGCCCGGGCGGCGCCTTGCGTCGAAGGTGGCCGGGCTGCTATGTGCCACACGCAGACAGCGCACCTCCAATGAGCGTCGAAGAGACTTTCAAGGCCATTCGCCAGGCCTGTCCAGCCCACGTCTGGTCACAGGCCGTGGAGCTCGTGCGGGCTGCGGCCGTGGCCGGCATCAGTGACGACGAGGCGGAGATCGTGTGCCGCGTGCGCACGCCCACGCGTGTGGTCGCGCCGAAGGTCACGCTCTATCCGCAGGACGAGGAATGGGATTGCGATTGCGATAGCAAGGCGCCGTGCTGCGAGCACATCGCCGCGGCCATCATCGCGGTGCGCCGGGCGCACCAGGAGGGCTCGACGCTCCCGGCCGACAGCCGCTCCGGCTCGCACCTGTGTTATCGCTTCAAGAGCGCCAGGGATCACCTGATCCTGGAGCGCTTCGTGCAAAAGCCGAGCGGCGAGGCGGAGCTGCTCGAACGCAGTGTCGCGGGCATCGTGTCGAGCGCCAGCGACGTACGCCGGCTCACGCCGAGCCAAAGCGATATCGCCATCGATCGCC
Organism: Deltaproteobacteria bacterium; assembly: GCA_043780025.1. GTDB lineage: Bacteria > Myxococcota_A > Polyangia > Polyangiales > Polyangiaceae > SZUA-265. The sequence goes on along the minus strand of JAYWEH010000369.1, from coordinate 21,677 downwards.
TGATGGGCAGCAAGCTGCACGGCCCGCTCGGGGGCGAGAGCCTGTGCGGCGTGCTCATGGCGCTGGCAGACGCACCCCACGTCGAGCTGGACGGTACACCCGTCAGTATCGACAATAAGCCGCTCGACCCGATAGGCCTGGTCGTGGACGCCCAGCCTGGCTTCAAGGTGGTGCTGGAGCGGGACCCGAGGATCACCAAGATCGTCGCGCCGGGGGTAGTTCTATGCGGCGAACGCCTGTACGTGCTCGGCAACACGGACGTGACCGGCCCTTCCCTCGAACGCTTGCCGAGCGCACGCACCTATGGCCCGCGGGACGTATCCACGCTGGTCATCGACGTCATCCCGCAACTGCTCAAGCGCTTCAAGGTCGAGATCCGCACGGACAAGCTGCCCAAGCTGACGCGTTCGATTCGCCCGAGCATCGCCCTCGACGTGGAGCAAGAAGGCAACACGCTCAGCGTGCTCGCCACGCTCGTCTACGGTGCGGGAGCGCGCGTTGACAACAATCAGCTGGTCCACATCTCGGGCGACGTGCCAATCCGGGATGAAGATGCCGAACGCCGCGCGGTGCGGCGCCTGAAGGATCTGCTCAACCTCACGCCCGGCAGCCGCATGATCGTCAATGGCGAACCCGCCACGGCACTCGCGTCGCGGCTCGATGCCTGGAGCGGCGAGATCCGCGGCCGGCGCCCGGAGGGTTTCATCGAACGGCGCGCGCTCAACGCCCAGGTGGGGTTCGAGGCGGGCCAGTTGTCGATCGAATTTCAGGTGGAAGGCGCAGCAGGGTCACGCAAGGCCCGCGCGGAAGCGGTCCTGTCGGCGTGGCAAAACGGCCAAAGCCTCGTGCCGCTCCAGGACGGGGGTTGGGCTCCGTTGCCGGCGAATTGGCTCGAACGGCACGGCCGGCGCGTTCTCGATCTGCTGAACGCGAAACGCGGCAAGCTCGACGGCCCCCTGCCCGCGCATGCCTTGCCCGGTCTCGTGCAGCTGTGCGGCGATCTCGGCGTCGCTCCCCCCGCCGACTTGCAGCGGCTCGCGCCATTGATCGAGGGCTTCGAGGCCATTCCCGAAGCAGCACTGCCCGCCGGATCCACTGCCGTGTTGCGCGACTACCAGCGCACCGGCGTCAACTGGCTGAGCTTCATGCGCGACGCCGGCCTGGGCGCGACCCTGGCCGACGACATGGGCCTCGGCAAGACGCTGCAAGCGCTGATGGCCTTGCGCGGCCGCTGTCTGATCGTGGCGCCGCGCAGCGTGCTCCACAACTGGAAGAACGAGGCCGCGCGCTTCCGCCCGAACCTCCGCTGCCACCTATTTCATGGTCCCAAACGCGCGCTCGACGCTGCGGCGGATCTGACCATCACCACCTACGCGGTCTTGCGCATCGATCAAGAGCTCCTGGCGGGCCAGGCCTGGCAGGTAGTGGTGCTCGACGAGGCGCAAAACATAAAGAATCCCGACAGCCAAGTGACTCAGGCCGCCTATCGCCTGCAGGCCGAGTTCCGCGTCACGCTGAGCGGCACTCCCGTGGAGAACCGGCTGGAAGAGTTGTGGAGCCAATTCCACTTCACGAACCCCGGATTGCTCGGCGGTCGCCAATATTTCCAGGACCAATACGCGACCCCGATCGCGGACGGTCGCGCCGAAGCCGCGCCCGCATTGCGCCAAAAGATAAAGCCGTTTTTGTTGCGGCGGCTCAAGAGCGAAGTGGCTCGCGAGCTACCGCCGCGCACCGATCTCACGCTCGATTGCGAGCTGAACGAGGAAGAGCGAGCCGTGTACGACGCCATACGAGCCGCGACCCAAAAAGAGGTGCTCGAGCGGCTCGCGGCGGGTGGCGGCGTGATTCAGGCACTGGAGCTGCTCTTGCGCTTGCGCCAGGCCGCCTGTCACTCGGCGCTCGTGCCCGGCCAACGTGCACCCGGCCAAGCAGTACCCGCCTCGAGCAAGGTCGTGGAGCTCATGAACGCGCTCGAGCAAGCCAGCGCCGAAGGCCACAAGTCTTTGGTCTTTTCGCAGTGGACCAGCTTCCTGGATCTGATCGAGCCGGAGCTCGCGCGCTCCGGCCTCGCGCACGGGAGGCTCGACGGCTCCACCCGCGATCGCCAGAGCGTCGTGAACTCGTTTCAGTCGGCATCCGGCCCCCCCGTCCTCTTGCTCAGCCTCAAGGCGGGTGGCACCGGGCTGAATCTGACCGCAGCTGACCACGTGTTCTTGATGGACTTGTGGTGGAACCCCGCGGTCGAGGATCAGGCCGCCGACCGTGCGCACCGCATCGGCCAGGAACGACCCGTATTCGTATATCGACTCGTCTCGAAGGACACGGTCGAGGAACGCATCGTCGATCTGCAGCAGCGCAAGCGCAACATCGCGGACGCCGCACTGGGTGACGCCGATCAAGCCGGCGGCTTGACGCGCGACGATCTGTTGTCCCTGCTCGAATAGGGGCCGAGCGGCTCTCCCGCCTGCCCCGGCCGTGAGCTACACTGCCCGCATGGTCCCCGTGTTTATCGCCTCGGTCGCCCGCACCCCCATTGGCGCGTTTCTCGGCGCGCTTTCGCCCCTGGCCGCGCCGGCGCTCGGCGCCACGGCGATTCGCTCGGCGCTCGCGCGAGCCAAGCTGCTGCCCGAACAGGTCGACGAGGTGGTGATGGGTAACGTGTTGTCGGCGGGCATCGGCCAGGCTCCGGCGCGCCAGGCCGCGCTCGCCGCGGGGCTGCCCAATTCGGTCCCCTGCACGACCGTGAGCAAAGTCTGCGGCTCCGGCCTGCAGGCGATCATCGCGGGCGCTCGCAGCATTCTGCTCGGCGACGCGGAGCTCGTGGTCGCGGGCGGCATGGAGTCCATGTCGAACGCGCCCTATTACCTGACGCGCGCCCGCACCGGCCTGCGCATGGGCCACGGCGAAGTCACGGACGGCATGATCAAGGACGGGCTCTGGGATCCCTACAACGACTTTCACATGGGGCGCGCTGGCGAGCTGTGCGCGCGAAAGTATGGCCTCGACCGCAAACGCCAGGACGCTTTCGCCGCCGAGAGCTATGCGCGCGCGCGCCGCGCCCAAAAGGAAGGCTGGTTCAAAGATGAGCTCGTGAACGTAGAGGTGCCGCAACGCAAAGGTGCCGCGCTCCAGGTGGCAGAGGACGAAGAGCCCGGGCGGGGCAATCCGGAGCGGCTCGCGGAGCTGCGGCCCGCCTTTGAATCGGACGGCACGATCACCGCCGGCAACGCCTCCAGCGTGAATGACGGGGCCGCTGCGTTGGTGCTCGCTTCCGCCGGCGCCGTTCAGCGGGCCGGGCTCACACCGCTCGCGCGCATCGTGGCTCACGCCGGGTTCGCTCAGGAACCGGCTTGGTTCACCACCGCGCCCGCCGAGGCCAGCCGCCGCGCGCTCGCGCGAGCTCGGCTCGATGCGAAAAACATCGACCTGTGGGAGATCAACGAGGCCTTCGCCTGCGTCACGCTGGCCTGCAACGAGCTGCTCGGCATCGATCCAGAGCGCGTCAACGTGCACGGTGGGGCCGTGGCGCTGGGGCACCCGATTGGGGCTTCGGGCGCTCGCATCGTAGTCAGTCTCGTGTCGGCGTTACGGCGGCGCGGGCTGCAGCGAGGTCTGGCGACGTTGTGCATCGGCGGCGGCGAAGGTCTGGCGCTCATCATCGAAACGGTCTGAGCGCGGAGCAGTGTGCCGTCGAACATGGCCGCGCTGGAACGCACGAACCAACGGGCTCCCCGCTTCCTCGACGCCGCGATGTCGCTACCCCGCGCCTTTGGATTCATCGCGGGGAAACCCCGCCTTTGGCCTGCCGCCGCGCTGCCCGCGAGCATCGTGCTCGTCGTCTCGGCGATCCTGATCTGGCTCGCCTTTGCCGAGCTCGGGCCCTGGCTCAGCCGCGCGCTCATGCCGGATACATCGAGCTGGTACGCGCCGAGCGCGAGCGTGGCCTTGCGCTGGCTTTCGAGCGCGCTCGGCGCGTACGCCGCGTGTCTCTTCGCGATTTTTCTGGCTCCCACGCTCAGCGCGCCGGCGCTCGAGCACCTGGTCCGGGCGCGTGAACGCGAGCTCGGAGCACCCGAGCCGCCCCCACAGCCGCTCTGGGTCGAGTTTCGCGCCGGGCTCTCCGCCCAGGTGTGGGCGTTTGCGCTGGCAGCACCGGCCTTCTTCACGCTGTGGGTCCTGGGTCTCGTCGTCCCGGTACTGCTCCCGCTCGTCGTCGCGCTCCAGGTGGTGCTCATCGCCCTGACGGTGGCGTGGAACCTGCTCGACTATCCTCTCAGCCTGCGTGGCCTCTCGGCGCGCGCGCGGCTTCGGCTGTTGCGCGGCCACCCCGGCGCCGTGTTCGGATTCGGTTTGTGCTTCGCCGCGGTGTCCTGGATCCCGCTGGCCGGAGTCGTGCTGCTGCCGATCGGAGTCGTGGCGGCAACCCAGCTCGTCCACCGCATGCTTCCGTCTCCCGCAACGCCGGGCCTCGGCAGCCAATAGGCCCCGTGGCCCGCCACATTTTGCGCCATTCCTGGGCCCGAAAGTGCGCTTTCTCGATTTACATCTCGTGACGTTGTCTGCGAATGTCCCGGTCCCTTGGCGAACCCCAGCGAATCCGTACAGTGCAAACCCCTCCAGGTCGTCGTCGACGGCAAAGGGGTTGAACGTGCCATCAAGCACCTCAAGCGCAAGCTGGCCGCGGAAGGTCTGTTGCGCGAGCTCAAGAAGCGACGGCACTACATGAAGCCATCGATCAAGAAGCGCAAGAAGATCGCCGAGGCCGCTCGTCGCCGTCGCAAGCGCGAACGCATCATCGAGTGAGCGGCCAAGTTCCGTAGGACCGCGCTGTTTTCCGACAGCCGGTTTTCAGACAGCCGGTTTTCGGCACAGGCGGTTCTCCGGAGAGAGATGAGCCTGTCGAAGGACGAAACGAGCGAGGTGAGCACTCCCCTCGCTCGTTGTCATTTGATCGCGGGCATTTCTGCGGTCAGCTCGTGGGGCGGCGGAAGTGGAACGACTTGGGGCGGGTGAACGCGTCGTAGCCGAAGCGCGATAGCGTGCAGCCTCGCCCGGAATCTTTGACGCCCGTCCACGCCAGAGCGGGGTCGAGGTAGTCGCAGCGGTTCAGGAACACGGTGCCCGTGGCCAACCGATCGCCGAGTTTTTGCGCGGCGTCGAGATCGGCGGTCCAGATGGACGCGGTCAAGCCGTAGCGGCTGTCGTTCATCGAGCGCACGGCGGCGTCGTCATTGGGTACCGAGGCGATACCCACCACCGGACCGAAGCTCTCCTGGTTCATCACGCGCATGTCGTGGTTCACGTTCACCAGCACCTGAGGCGCGAGGTACGGCGTCCCCTTTTCGTCAGCCGGGAAACGCTTCGGGTCGATCAGCGCGCGCGCGCCCTGCAGCACCGCTTCGCGGGTCTGTTCGCGCACGAAATCGGCTGCTCCTGAGCGCACAAGCGGCCCCAAAGTCACATCGGGATCGAGCGGTCGCCCCAGCTTGTATTGATTCGTGAGCGCCACGAACGCTTCCACGAAGCGATCGAAGAGCGGCTCGGCAACGTAGATCCGTTCGACCGCGCAACACGACTGGCCCGAGTTGAAGAAAGCCCCGTCGACCAGGTTCTCCACGCTCGAATCGAAATCCGCATCAGCGCGCACATACGCCGGGTCTTTGCCGCCGAGTTCGAGGCCCACGCCGACGCGCCGCACGGACGCCGCGCGTTGCACCGCGTCACCCCCCGCCACCGAGCCCGTAAACGCCACGAAATCGACCGAGCCGCTCGCGATCAGTTCGCCGATGGCGCCGTGATCCGCGTGCACGACCTGGAACACGTCGCGCGGCAAACCTGCGGCCTCGAGCGCCTGGGCGAACCGCTCGGCGCACAAGGGTGTCTGATCCGAGTGCTTCAAGATCACCGCGTTGCCAGCAATGAGCGCCGGCACGACCGCGTTGACCGCGGTCAAATACGGATAGTTCCAGGGCGCCAGCACCAACACCACGCCGAGCGGCTCACGCCGGATGAAGCGCAGGAAACCGGGCTTGTCGCCGACATCGACGTCCGCGAGCACGGATGCCGCGATCTCCGCCATATAGGTGGCTCGCTCCGCCACCCCGCGTACCTCGCCCGGCGTGTAGCGGATCGGGCGACCCATTTGCCAGGTCAGCTCGAGCGCGATCTCGTCACGCTTCTCTGTGAACTTCTCCACGAATCGCTGGCTGAGCGCGGCGCGCTCCGCGACTGGGACCTGGCGCCAGCCGGCTTGGGCTCGCCTTGATCGCTCGACGCTCTGCTGGAGCTCTTCGAGGCTCTGGAGCGGACGCTCCACGTAGAGGGAACCGTCAACGGGGGAGAAGGTGCGTTGGAGGCGAGGCATGGCCACTCGATTCGTGCCTCGAAACCCAGGCGCAGCTCAAGTTTCACGCCAATCCGACCTCAGCGGCCGGACCCCACCAGCCCAGCGGCCCCCGTCGGGATTCCATGTCAGACGCCGACGAGGCTCGCCGCTTGCAGCAGGGGCAGCAGGCGATCCTGTGACTGCAGCTCGGACTCGACGATCTTATTAACTAATGGCCTACAGCCGCCACACCCGGCTCCTGCTCCGCAGGCGTCGGACACAGCACAGGGGCTGGTGACGCCGGCGCGCACACAGCGCCTGATTTCGCGATCCGTGACCTTGCGGCAGTGGCAGACGATCATGTGAGGAAACCGAGTCGAAAAGGATTCGGTAGAAACCCGAATTCTCATGAGAGTAGCGTAATGATAACCGGATTCAATACAGAATCGCCACGACGCTTCGCAAACCGCAAAATTGGCCCTTTTTGTACCGGCCGCCAGGTTTGATACTGACTTCCACATCGTTTCGGCACACAGAAACCCTTGATCGCGCGCTCGAGTTTCGACTCGGAACGCCTGCCGCGGCGGCTCCGGGCGGCTCGGACCAGGGATGAGAAGAATTGATTACGAGCGTCGCTCGGCTTGCTCTCGGTTGTGAGTCGCGGCGGGCAGGTCTAGTCTGGGCCAGGCGCTGCGTTCACAACCCTCGCGCGCCTGGAGGTAGTGATGAAAGGAAATGCTGGAGTAATTGATGCGTTGAACGATGTGCTCACCGCGGAGCTCACGGCGATCAACCAGTATTTCATTCACCACAAGATGTGTGACAACTGGGGCTATCCCTCACTGTCCAAGAAGAAGCGTGAAGAGTCGATTGAGGAGATGAAACACGCTGACGTGGTGATCAGCCGCATCCTGTTTCTCGACGGCATCCCCAACATGCAGCGGCTGAGCCCGGTGAAAGTGGGCGAAGATCCCGTCGAGCAGCACCAACTGGATCTGGCCCTCGAGCTCGAAGCCTACAAACGCCTCAACGACGCGATCGCTCTGTGCGTCAGCGCGGGTGACAACGGCACCCGCGAACTGCTCGAGCGCATCCTCAAAGAAGAGGAGGAGTCGATCGACTGGCACGAGACTCAGCTTCACCTCATCTCCGAGCTCGGCAAGGAAAACTACCTGTCCGAACACATCCGGGATTGAAGGCTCCCGAGGCCGCAGGCGCTCAGCCGTTCAATTGACGCGCTCGAGCGCCTGCAGGAACTCGGCCGGGTCCACGAAGTCCGTGAAGCGGTGTGCCTCCGCGCCGTTCGAATGAAACAGGATCACGGTGGGCAGCCCGCGCACGACGTGTTCGTCCATGGTCGCGTCCACCAGTGGGTCTTCGAGGTCCGTGGCGTCCACTTTCAACGCCAAAAACCGCCCGGCCTCGCGCTGTACCCGCGCATCCGTAAACGTCAACTTGTCGATCTTCTTACAAGCGGCGCACCACGCCGCGGTGAAGTCGACGAGCAAGGGCCGCGCATCGGCCACGGCTTTCTTGCGGACCGCTTCGGTCAGCGTGGCCTGGCCTGGGAGAGCCCCAGGGCCCTCCCAGGAGAGCGTGCGATCCGGCGCGATCCACCCCATCAGCAGAGAAAACACGCCGGCCGACGTCAACACGATACCGGCGGCCTTGCTCAGCCGGACGCCTGCCGTGGCCCCTTCAAACGAGCGGTGGACAGCGCCGAGCAGCAGCCCGAGCACACTGACCACGCCGCAACCCAAGAGGAACGACACGCTCGGCACCACGTGCGCGGAGAGAACCGGGAACGCCGTCGCCAGAAAATACAAAGCGACGACGATCAGCACGAGCCCCATCACGCTCTTCACGTGCATCATCCAGCGCCCGCTCTTCGGGAGCTGAACGGCGAAGACACCCACGAGGAAGAACGGAACGCCGAGCCCGATGGCAAAGGCCGCCATCAAGCCCGCGCCCCAAACGGCGCTCTGCGTCTGCGCAATCCACGCCAAGATGCCCGTGAGAAACGGGCCCGTGCAGGGCGCCGCGATCGGGCCGCAGATCATCCCGAGCACCAGGGCTCCCCAGAAACCCGAACCCCCCGCCTGGGCCAGACGGTTCTTCAAACCCGCCGGCAAATCGAGGTCAAACGCGCCGAACATCGAGGCGGCCAGCGCCAAGAACAGCGCGCTCAAGCCAATGATCACCCACCGGCTCGACAGGATGCTGCCAAAGACCCCCCCCGTGAGCCCCGCCAGGACGCCAAGCGGCACGAACACGAGCACGATGCCGGCGACAAACGCGGCTGAAAGCCAGAAACCTTGCCAACGGCTCGCGACATTGCGCGCCCCGAACACGCTGACGGTCACCGCCACCATCGGATACACGCACGGCGTGAAGCTCACCAACAGCCCGCTGGCAAACGCAGCGAGCGCCGCGTAGAGCGGGCCGCGCGCTAGCGCTTCCGCAAAACCACCATCAGCGCCGTTCACCCTTTCACCTCGGCCTTGCCGGGCGGCACGTCACTCGAAGGTTCCGCGTCGAGCAGCACCAGCAAGGCTCGGGCGCGTTCGAGCTCCGCGCGTAACCCGACACGCAGCGCAAGCCGCCCCGCCAGGGTCCGTTTCACGAATTCCTCTAGATACTCGCGCGCCGAAGTCCGCTCTCCCGCGGCGTGCGCGAGCTCCCCCAGAATCAATCGCCCGTAGCCTTGGCCTGAAGGGGCGGCTTCGAGTGCCTGGCGTAGCGCCTCGAGCTCTTTTCCAGCCGCCTCCTCGGCTTCGCGTGCTTCGCGCGACACCGCCCGCTCGGCGGAGGCGCCTGCGCCCGAAGCAGGGAGCTGCCGCCGCGCCAAATGGAGCTGCGCCGCATACAGCGGCCGGGCCGTCGTGCCCCAGCGCAACGCGCGCTCGAACGCGACCACCGCCGCGGCGGGATCCCCGCCGAAATATTGCAGGCTGCCCAGGGTCCACAGGTGAAATGAGCGTCGCGATGCCGGCCCCAGGCGGCTAGCGCGGCGCAGCTCGTCGACGGCCTCGCGCTGGCGACCCAAGCCGAGATAGGCGCGCGCGAGATCTTGGCAGGCCACATCCGGCATGACCCCGAGCTCGACCGCCTCGCGCGCGACCTCGCTGGCGCGTTCGAAACGCTCGGATTCCATGTGCGAAAGGTAGAGTTGCCGCAACAACATCGCCTTGAGCGTGCGGTCCGTCCCGACCTTGGCGAGGCCGCGGGTGGCGTATTTCGCGCGCGCGCCGGAAGACTCCGCCTGCGAAGCCTTGCGCAGGTAGTCTTCTGCCTTCGTGTTCGGGTTCTCTGCGGCGTTGGTGGCCATCGTTCCCTGGGCGAGACTAACCATCGCTGGACAAGTGTCCAGTTTTCGACAATCTCATCTAGATGCTTGCGCCTCGGCCCTGGGACGTCAAGAAACACGCCAGGCCTGGCCTTTGGACCGTTCGCAGCTGGAGGGCCGGGCGCGGAGCCCTGGCCAAAGCGGAACGGCGTTGTTAGGTGACCCGCATGGATGCTCCGAGGCGCTCTGAAGCCACGGCCGACGGCCGCGCGAGGTGGCGTGCGCTCGGGATGCGCGCGGCTGGGTTGGTGTCGATTTGCGTTTGCCTATCGAGCTGCGGCCGCAAGGCGAGCGCGGAAGACTGCCAGCGCATCGTCAAACGCATCGCTGAGCTCGAACTCGCCAACGTCGTGCCGGAGGCGGAGCTCAGCGTCGAGGTCGAGCAGGCGCAAACCGCATTTCGCGATCGGGCACTATCCGATTGCGTGGGCCGGCGCATCACCGAGGCTTCGCTCACGTGTGTTGCCAACGCGAAGACGGCCACTAGCGTGATCGAAGACTGCTTCGACTAGTACGCTGGTTCCAATGAAAGCGCTGGCAATGTCAGCGCGAGGCGGGCAGGAGCCGCCCGAGTCGCGACACCGCGTCTCGGATGTCGGGCTTCTCGTCGAGCATGCCTTCCATGGGGTCGCCCCGTTCGAGCACGCGAGCTGGCACCGTGAATAGAGTGAGCTGGCGCGGGTCGAGCGCCATGTGGACCTCCTCCCAATACAGCGGTGTGGAGACGCTGGCGCCGGGATAAGCCCGCACCGAATAGGGCGCGACAATCGTGCGCGAGCGGCCCGTCTGACCCGTATCGATATAAACGCGTCCGCCCCGTTCGCCCACGCGGCGTTCCATCGTCGACACGTCGGGGTGTTTTGCCTGCAAAAGGCGACCGATCAGCTCGACGAGGGCCTTCGCTGTATCGAACGAAACACCCGGCCCCATCGGGATCAAGACGTGCAAACCGGATTGCCCCGAGGTCTTCGGATAGCCGACGAGGCCGATCTCCGCGAGCAGCTCCTTCAGTGACAAGGCGAGCTTGATGCCCTGATGCAGCGGCTGCTCCCCGAGGTCGAAATCGATGGTCAAGAAATCGCATTCCTCGAGCGTGTCCTTGCAACGGGCCAGGACGTGCAAGGGAATGCAGCCGAGGTTTACGATGTGCAGCAAGGCGTCCGCGCTGTCGACCAGGAACGTGGCGACATTTTTGCCGTCGCGTTCCTCGTCGCGGAGCTGCAACGTGCGCAGCCATTCGGGTGTGCCGCGCGGCACATTCCACTGGTAGAAGTTCTTGCCGGTGATTCCATCGGGATAGCGCACCAGCATCACCGGACGGTTCTCGAGATGGGGCAATAGCGTGTCCGAAATGGCCGCGTAGTAGTCGAGCAAGTCGCCCTTCGTGTAGCCCTCGTCGGGCCAAAACACCTTCTTCAGGTTCGAAAGCGTGACTCGGCTCTTCGCCTCGGCGGCGGCGGGCGCGCGCACCGGAGCGGTTCGTGACGCTTCGGTTTTCGCGGCAGTCTCGCGGATTGGCTGTGCCGCTGGCTCGCTGCTTGGTGGTGTTTCCGCCGGGCGGGTCGGGCCTGCTTCCTCCTCGCTGAGCGGAGTTTCGTCGTCGGGGGCCGCGCGGCAGTCCTTGGGCTCGATGTCCTCGCGAATGCCGAGGAAAACCGCCATGCGGAGCCGCTTGTCCGGTGTCCATTCCAGGTATTCGACGCGCACCACCAGCGCCGGCTCCACCGAAATGCGCTCCCCTTGGTAGGGCATCGGTTCACCAACGGCGGGATCATCGGCGCAGCGCAGGGGCGACAAACGTCTCAACACGTCGCCTATTGCCGCGTCCGAAAAGCCACTACCGACTCGCCCGCGATACACCCACTCTGCGCCGTCCCAGCTCGCCAGCTCGAGCGCGCCGAGACGTTCCCGCGATTTTCTGCCCGTGATCCAACCGACCACAACGAACTCATTTTCGCGCCCACACTTGAGCTTGATCCAATCGCGGGTGCGCACCGGCCCAGGCCGATAGGGCCCAGCGGCGAGCTTGGAAACGACGCCTTCGAGCCCCTGCTGGCGGCACCAATCGAACAGCGGCTTGCCGTCGGCCTCGACATGGTCGAGCGCCCAGATGATGCCGCGCCCGGGCAGCAAGCGCTTGAGCAGCCGTTTGCGCTCGTTGAGCGGCAAAGACCGCAAATCGTAAGGCCCGAGCTCGAGCAGATCGAAAACCACGTAATTGACGGCGCAGGTCGCCCGAGCCTGAGTCACGTCCGCTGCCTTGACCGCGTGGATACGCGGTGCGAGCCGCTGAAACGAGGGCCTACCCTTGTCGTCGAAGGTGACGATCTCGCCGTCGAGCACCAGGCGCTGCGGCGCCAGTGCCCGCACGGCCCGCACCACCTCGGGATAGCTGAGCGCCGCAGGGCGCAGGCTGCGGTAGCGCAACGCCACCGAATCACCCTGCTTGTGCGCGATGATGCGAACGCCATCGAGCTTTAGCTCGTACAGGCGCGCGGCCTCGGTCAAGCTGCCTTCGACCGTCGAGCACAACATGGGCGCCAGATCGGCGGTCGCTACACTGCCTCGCGGCGCCCCGAGCTTCCGCGCTTCGTCTTCCAGCTGCTGAGCGACAGACGCCTTGCCCGCGAGCTCTCCGATGCGCAGACCGGAGAGCACGCTGTGCGGTTGGCGCTCCGTGACGTCTTCCCCCACGCGGCAGAAGGCGTCGGGCTTCTTGAGCAACAACCACTGGCGCTGCCCGCCCGCCGCTTCCTTACCCTTGCCGGTGAGCACCAGCGCATAACGACCGCGCAATTTCTGCCCAAACAGCAGAAAGTCGATCTTGCCCTCCCTCTCTCCGACCTCGGCGGCGTGCTCCAGGTACTGCACACGGCCGATGTCCCAGACGATCATCGGGCCGGCGCCGTAGTTGCCCTCCGGAATCACGTCCTCGAAGTCGAGGTACTCGATCGGATGATCTTCGGTCTGCACGGCCAGCCGCTTGTCCGCGGGATCGAGGCTCGGTCCGCGCGGAACGGCAAAGCTCGTGAGCGTCCCGCCCATCTCCAGGCGCAGATCGAAATGCATGCGGCGGGCACCGTGTTGATGGACGACGAAATCGCCTCGCCAGGTCTCGAGCGCCCTGTTTATGCGTTCAGCGGCAAACGGCTCATTGGTGCGCGTCGGGTCCCGTTTGTCCCGATACAGCTCGAGATCGTCTGCAGAACTTTTCGTCAATGTGCGCGCCGTCCGCTAGCATACGCAGCATGCCCGCCCGCGCCATTTCGTCGGCAACGATTTCGTTCGGCCTGGTCGCCATACCGGTGAAGCTCTTCACCGCGACCTCGTCGGAACAGGTTCACTTCAACTTCCTGCATCCGGAGACCAAGACCCGGGTGCAGCAGCAATATATCACTCCCTCCACGGGGGAGGTGGTCAGCCGCAGTAGCCTGATCAAGGGCTACGAATATGCGAAGGGCCAATTCGTCGTCTTCAGCGAAGAAGAATTGAAGGCGCTCGAGGCGGAACGCTCCAACGGCATCGACATCGTCGAGTTCGTGCCGCTGTCGAGCGTGGATTTGCTGCACGTCGAGAAGACCTACTATCTCGGTCCCGACAAGGGCGGGGATAAGGCCTACCGGCTCTTGACGGAAGCGATGCAGAACACGAAGAAGGTGGCGGTCGGGCGCTGGGCTGCGCGAGGCAAAGAACAACTCGTGTTGCTGCGACCCTACAAGGCCGGCTTGCTCCTGCATCAGATGTTCTACGCCAACGAGGTGCGCTCCTTTGAAGAGGTGGACACGGGCGCCACCTATCAGTTCAAAGACGTGGAGCGGAACCTGGCGGAGAAGCTCATCGCCGAGCTGACCACGGACACGTTCCAGCCCGAGAAGTACAAGGACGAATACGCCGACCGCGTCATGGCGGCCGTGGAGCAGAAAGCCGCGGGCCAGCAGATTCAAGTCGCGGACGAAGTGCCGCGCGCCCAGGTCATCGACTTGTTCGAAGCCCTCAAGCAGAGCCTCGAACAGGCCAAGACGCCTGCCAAAGGCCCAGTTCGAGCCAGTGCCCCCGAAGATGCCGAAGCCGTCCCCGCCGCGGGCAAGGAGGGCAAGGCAAGACCAGTAAAAAAAGCCTCACCGCGTAAGACGCGGGAGCGCAAAGCGGGCTGAAGCTCGCGAGCTCAGAAGAACACCATGGCTCTGGAAATCATCGTCGTCACCATCGCGTTTCTCGCATACCTCGTGGGTGCGTACGCGGACGAGCGGCGTTCGCGCCGGTACGGTCGGAAGCTGCGACGGCTGCGCGACGAAAAAACCGACCGCCCTCGCATGCCGTTGCCGTCGTCACCCTGACGCCCGGCATTCGCAGCCGATGCATGCTGCAGCCTGTCCGGAGCGTGATAACATCCGCGCATCATGAACTCCCCGAGCAAACTCCGGCCCCTCGGCGTCTGGATGTCGGCGTCGTTTCCGTGCCTTCTCGGCCTGAGCGCCGCACTTCTCGGGTGCGGTGCACCCGCGGAAATGGCCAAGCCACCCGAGGCAACAAAAGTGGTGTGGGGTGAGGGCGACGACAAGGACGCACCCACGACGAGCGCCGCGGACGGCGACGACGAAAAGGCGGGCCCCGGCGAAGTAGACCTCGACGCGCCGGTCGCTGAAAGCGCGCCCGTGAAGAAGAAGCGTGCGCCGGCCAAGCCAGCCCCCGAACCAGCGCCCGCGCCGGAACCCGAGGCGAAGGAGGAACCTCCAGCGCCCGCTCCGCCGCCAGAGCCCAAGGAAGAGCCCGCTTCACCCATGCCGCTCGCGAAGGAAATGCGCGCCGCCATGAAGGCGAAGGCAAAGGCCTCCCCGCCGCAAAAGCGCCCCGAAGACGTGGAGGAGCCCGAGCCCAAAGAGGAGCCCATCGTCACCGGATACAAGGGCGCGAACGCGTGCAAGGCAGCGCGCTTCAGCATCCCGCGCGTCAAAGAGGCGTGCGAAAGCGGCGGGCGTGTAGCGGCCAAAGCGGTCATGAAGGAAGCGGTCAACAAAGCCTTCGCCGCTGGCTCTTCGCTGAAGTGCGGGGATTGTCACGCCAATCAAAAGGACTACACACTGAAGAAGGACGCCGTCGCCGAGCTCGAGAAATGGCTCGAGACGTAGACCGTTCTCACTCTTGCAGGTGATGCCACTGTTGCTGTTTCTGGCGTCGCCTGCGGCGCCGCTCGAGAGCGACTCGCGTTGGGTCAGTGGTTGTGCCGCGGTGTCTTGTTCGCGACGCCTCGGTACTTGACCGCGAGCTCCATGACCGCGCCGCGATCGAGCTGGCCCACGGTGGAGCGATAGATCTCCTGCCAGGGCGTGGCGCTTTCCGGTATGGGCGGTGCGGGCTCGCGTTGGCGAAGAGCGATCTCCTCGTCGCTCACCAGTGCATCGCAGCGGCCTGCCGCGAGGTCGATGCGGACCCTATCTCCCGTGCGTAACCAGGCGAGCCCGCCGCCCACCGCGCTCTCCGGCGAGCAGTTGAGGATCGATGGGCTGTCAGACGTGCCCGATTGCCTGCCATCCCCCAGGGTCGGCAAGCTGGTGATGCCGCGTTTGAGCAAAGCATCGGGGGGCTGCATGTTCACGACCTCAGCCGAGCCGGGCCACCCGATCGGGCCGGAACCACGAATGACGAGGATCGTCCTTTCGTCGATGCCGAGCGCGGGGTCATTGATGCGATCGTGATAGTCGGTGGAGCCGTCGAACACGACCGCCCGGCCTTCGAACGCTTGATCCTTCGAGAGATACCGGGCGCGGAATTCCTCGGAAATCACGCTGGTCTTCATGATCGCGAAGTCAAACAGGTTGCCCTTTAGCACCAAGAAACCGGCGTCGCGCTGCAGCGGCTGCTCGTACGCCTTGATGACCTCGCGGTCCACCGTCTCCCGCCCCTCGATGTTGCGAGCGAGCGACTGACCTGTGACGGTGAGCGCCGCGCCGTCGATGCGCCCGGCGCGTAGTAGCTCCGAGAGCACGGCGGGGACGCCACCCGCCCGATGAAAGCGTTCACCGAGGTATTTGCCCGCGGGTTGCATGTTGACGAGCAACGGCACGTCCCGGCCGTACTTCATCCAGTCGTCGGGCGTGATCTCGATGCCGGCATGGCGCGCCATCGCGACCAGGTGGGGCTGCGCGTTGGTGGACCCGCCGATGGCCGCAATCGCCGCAATCGCATTCAGGAAGGAGGCCCTGCTGAGGATCTGGGATGGCCGCAGGTCTTCGTGAGCCATCTCGACAATGCGGCGCCCGGTGAGGTACGCGAACTGCCCGCGCTCGCGGTACGGAGCGGGAATCGCCGCGCACCCCGGCAGGGACATGCCGAGAACCTCCGCCACGGCGTTCATGGTGGAGGCCGTGCCCATGGTGTTGCAGTGCCCGAGCGACGGGGCCGAGGCGGCGGCGGCCTCGAGAAACTGCTTGGCGTTGATCTGACCGGCGGCGAGCTTGCGGCGCGAGCGCCAGATCACGGTGCCCGAGCCGACGAGGTCGCCCTCGTACCAGCCATCCAGCATGGGCCCCCCGGATAACACGATGGCCGGGATATCGACCGTCGACGCGGCCATGATCTGCGCAGGAGTCGTCTTGTCGCAACCGGTGGTGAGCACGACGGCATCGAGGGGATAACCGTGCAAGATCTCGACAAGGCCCAAATACGCGAGGTTGCGGTCGAGCGCGGCCGTCGGGCGCCGGCAGTTCTCGAAGATCGGGTGCAGCGGAAACTCCATCGCGATCCCACCGGCTTCGCGCACGCCTTCTCGGACTCGTTTGACCGTCTCGAGGTGGATGCGATTGCACGGGTTGAGGTCGCTGCCGGACTGAGCGATGCCGATGATGGGCTTGCCGGAGAGCAGTTCATCGGCGGTGAGGCCGTAATTCATGAAGCGCTCGAGATAGATCGCGACCATGTCGAGGTGCTTCGGATCGTCAAACCAGTCGCGGGAACGGAAGCGGCGGAGGGCGGACGGCTCGGCTTTGGGATGTTCTGAGGTCATGGACGGTTCTGGCTCTCGGAAAACGGCCCACACAGGTATCCGCAAACGCGCCGTTCGCCCAGTGCCGACTGACCACGGAAGGCCCAAAAGGCTCTCGAGCTCCACTCCTTCGCTCGTCGTGACGACAGGTGCCCTGATGTTCCCTCGAATGCCTTCAGCCGAGCCGAAGGACGAGAGCGTTTTCACCGAGCCCGGGCACCGGCAAGCGGCACACCTGCTCCGGCAGACCGCATCGCGATCGAGATCAGTGAAAAGTTCTACCCTGAAAAAACAGCGCGCCTCGAGCCGACATTCGCCCACCGCGACAGCCGCCTGCGAACGAGCCTCAAAAGCTGTCCAATCACCACGGGGCTGGCACCCGCGCGAGAATAATCCAGCCTACACGCCTCGGCGTGCGGCGAGTGGTGCCGTTTCCAGCATCCCTCGTGTTCGCGCATGCGGATGGTTCGGCGGAGCGCTACACTGCGATCGCGGAGCTCACCCCGCCAGGAAGGTCGACGGCGTGCACAAAGACGAGACACCGATTCGAGCCGTTCGGGCAGTATCTGTCCTGCGCGAAGCGCGGATCCGGTGCGCCCTTTCAGGTTCGCTCGGGAGGTGCGGGCGCTGATGGAGCATTCGCCGGCGGCCGAAGTCCCCTGCGTGAGCTGCGGTCACGACCACGTCGGTGCGTGCCCCGAGCTGGCGAGCGACCGCCGCATCGGTCAGGTGGTTGACGGCAAGTATCACATCTTGCGCCGTCTTGCCTGCGGCGGCATGGGGACCGTCTATGAGGCGCGCCACGTGGTGGTTGGGCGGCATTTCGCGCTGAAGTTCCTGCACGACCACTACGCCCGCCGCAACAGCATGGTCCAACGCTTCCTGCGCGAAGCACAGGCGGCGGGGTCCATCGCCAGTGAACATATCATCGGGGTGCTCGACTACGGTAGCGCCGACGGGACGCCCTACCTGGTGATGGAACTGGTGCGCGGTCAGGATCTGCGCGAGCTGCTCGCGACCACGCCGCGCCTGTCCCCGACGCGTGCCGTGCGCATCATCATCGACGCCTGTCGAGGGCTATCCCTCGCACATGACCGCGGCCTGGTACACCGCGACCTGAAGCCAGCAAACATCTGCATCACGCATCGGGGCGATGGGCGCGAGATAGCCAAGGTGATCGACTTCGGTGTGGCCAAGCTGCGGGATGGGCTCGACCTCAGCGATGAAGGCACATTGATCGGGACCGTCGGATACATGGCCCCCGAGCAGCTGACGGATCAGCGCCAATTGGACGCGCGCGCCGACATCTATGCGCTCGGTGTCATCCTCTACCAAGCGCTCTCGGGTCGGCCACCGCATGTGTGCGACCGCTCGGAGCTCCTGTATCGCATCGTATCCGTAGACCCGGTGAGCCTGGACGAGATCTGCTCCGATTTGCCCCCGGGACTCGCCGCCGTCGTGGACCGCGCGTTGATGCGGCGCAAGGAGCGGCGCTATGAAAACGTGCGCGAGTTCGCGCTGGCACTCGAGCCATTTGCAGGCGAAGCGGCGGCAGCGTCGGAGCCGGCACCCGAGCTCGTCCAGGCGCTGCGATCCAGTCGCGCCCCGGGCCTCGGGACCGCTGAAACCGAGTTGGAGAGCGCTCCCACCTGGGTCGCTCTGTCGAGGAACGGAAATCCTCGTGCCGACCGGTATTGCCAATACGAGAGCTCGCGCGAGGCGGCGCAAGACGACGATTTTTGCCGCCAACCCGTGGGGGCCACGACGGTTGTCATCCCACCCGCGCATCAACACATGAGCCAGCGCGCGCTGATGCTCAGCGTCGGCGCGCTCGCGCTCAGCGTGGTGGCGATGACGACCATGTTCATCTTTGTCTACAGCCACGGGTCGCGGGCCCTCGAATCGGCAGCGACACCGGCGCACCATGCGGTGAGCGCTCAGGCTTCGGCCCTGGCGGTTGCACCGCTCCCGCCCCGCGAAAGCCTGGCCAGCGAAGATTGCAGAGCCCGCGATTCGCGCGAGTGTCCCGTGTCATCGCTCGACGAGCCCGCCAGCTCTTCAGCCGCCGATGGGCGGCTCTCGGACACCTCGTCGCGGGCCGCGAGCCCGACGCTTTCTGTCGAGGTTCACGCCTTGCAAGCGACGCCGAGGGGGTCGAACCTCGATGCCGCTCCTGGTGTTGCTGACCCGCATCCCTCGGGCTGCGAGCGCTGAGCCGCCGACGAACCCGCTCAGCGGCGCTCCACCAAATCTCTGATTTGCTCGATGTCGTCGGAGCCGGCAAGCCCATCGGGCCCGTTGCTCCGGAGCTCGAAGCCCTGGCGCGTTTCGTAGGCGGCGTACGAGTACGGCCGGCCCCACGGATCTAGCGGCGGGCCTGCCCCAAACCGTTCGATGGTGCGCCAGCGAAGCTCGAGCAGCGCCTCAGGTGCGGCCCCCGCATTCTGCGCGTGGGCGGCCACTTCCTCCGCGAGCCAGGCGAGCTCCCGCTTGGTTCGCATTGCCAAACGGAACGGCTCCACCCAACGTGACGCGATGGCGAAGACGACAACCGCAGCAGCGAGCCAGAGCCAACGACGGCGCTCCGCCCAGCGCGAAAGCCGGCGGCTCTCCGAAGCCGACGCGAGGCCCGCCCCCAAGAGCACGATACCCCATCCCCAATGCCCTACGAGTACGCACCCGAGGCCCAGCGCGAAGGCTGCAATAGCGCTGCTCGCAAACCAATCTAGCCGACGACGCTGCGGCGCGGTGGCCCCGGCAGCGGCCACCGGCGCGTTCGATTCGGCCGCAAACGCAGGCTCGCTCTGACTCGGCAGGCGCAGCGGAGCCTTCGGCTTGGATTCGGCGCGTTCCCGCTCGGCGGCGCGCAAGCGCTGGTCGAGCTGAGGATACCAATCGGGATCCTGCTCGAGGCCTTCAGCGTGCACGCAGCGCACAGAACGCCCTCGCGAAAGCTGCACGAGCGGCGGCTCGCCCTCGCTGCAACGCGGGAGCGCCGCTGGGCAGCGGGGATGGAAATGGCAACCGCTGGGGGGATTGAGCGGTGACGGCACATCCCCTTCGAGCACGACACGCTGCCGGCGCTGGCGTGGATCGGCGATCGGAATCGCAGAGAGCAAGGCGCGGGTGTAGGGGTGCGCCGGTTCTGCGAACAGCTCGGCACACGGCGAGAGCTCCACGACCTCGCCGAGGTACATCACGGCCACGCGCTCGCACAGGTGCCGCACCACCGACAGGTCGTGGGCCACGAACAGATAGGACAGATTCAGATCGCGGCGGAGATCGATCAACAGATTGATGACCTGCGCCTGAATCGATACGTCGAGCGCGGAGACGGCCTCGTCGCAGACCAGCAGATCGGGCGCGACGGCGATCGCACGGGCGACGCCGATGCGTTGGCGCTGGCCGCCCGAGAACTCGTGTGGATAGCGATTGAGCGCGCGCCCGGGCAACCCCACCTGAGCGAGCGTTTCGCGCACGCGCGCCTCGACGCCAGCACCGCTGGCGACGCCGTGCTGCTCGATGCCCTCGCCAACGATGTCGACCACGCGCATGCGCGGGTTGAGCGAGCCAAACGGATCCTGAAACACGATCTGCATGCGCCGGCGGAAAGGCCGCAGCTCCTTCTGGCTGAGCGCGCTGATCTCCGTCCCGTCGAACCAGATGCGACCGCTGGTCGGTTCAATCAAACGCAAGATCGACCGGCCCGTCGTGGTCTTGCCGCAGCCGGACTCACCGACGAGCCCCAGAGTCTCGCCCCGCCCGATCGTCAGCGATACGTCATCGACGGCGCGGACGTGACCGACGGTTTTGCCGAAGACACCCCGGGTGACGGGGAAGTACTTGCGCAGCCCCTCCACTCGAAGCAGCTCGTTGGCGCTCATGGGGCCTCCGGCTCGCGAGGCGAGCCGCTCGCGACGCCGGTTTGGTCCGGCTCCAGATAACGGAAAGTCGGATGCTGCTCGGTATGGAAACACGCCGCTCTGCGCTCTGGGTCGCCCGCGTCGGACGAGCGCAGCGCCGGCACCCGCTCCGGACAGGGCGCGAAGGCATAGCGGCAGCGCGGATGAAAGCGACAGCCCGGTGGAAAGTTGAGAGCGTCGGGCACACTACCTTCGATCGGCCGCAAGCGGGGTGTCTCGCCCCCGCTCCCGACGTGCAGCCGAGGCAACGACTCGAACAACCCGGCGGTGTACGGGTGCCGCGGATTCTCGAACAACGGCAGCACGCGCGCTTGCTCCACCACACGGCCCGCGTACATGACCAACGCGCGCTGAGCCACCGTAGCGACCACGCCGAGGTCGTGGGTGATCATCAAGACGGACATGCCGAGTTCCCCCTGCAGCCGGCCAATGAGCTCCAGAATTTGCGCCTGCACCGTGACGTCCAGAGCGGTGGTCGGCTCATCAGCGATCAACAGACTCGGACGGCAGGCCAGCGCCATCGCAATCATGGCCCGCTGCCGCATGCCGCCCGACAGCTGGTGAGGATACTCGTCCACGCGGCGCTCCGGGGAGGGCATGCCCACGAGTTCGAGCAACCGAATCACTTCCAGCCGCGCCCGCGCCGACGACAAGCCACGGTGCACCGTCAGCGGCTCGGCGATCTGCGTCTCCAGCGTGTAGACGGGGTTCATGCTGCTCATCGGCTCCTGGAAGATCATGCCGATGCGATTGCCGCGAATTTGCCGGACCTGGGCTGGTTCCAGGCCGAGCACGTCGCGCCCCTCAAACCTGATCTCACCACTGTGGATCGTGCCACCCTGGCTCTCGATCAGCCTCAGGATGCTCATCGCGGTCACGCTCTTGCCCGATCCCGATTCACCCACGAGCGCCAACATCTCACCGGGAAAGATGTCAAAACTGACGCCGTCGACCGCGCGTACGGTGCCCGCCGCCGTCTGAAAGCTGACCGAGAGATCACGCACACTGAGCAACGGTGCGCGCGGGGCTGCGGCGGCCGGCTGCTCGAGCTTCGAATCGCCTGCCCGCATCACACCCTCAATTTCGGATCGAGCGCAT
>JAYWEH010000368.1:0-4136 GCA_043780025.1 Deltaproteobacteria bacterium | reverse complement strand
CGCCCAGCGTCGACGCCATGGAAGTCGGCGTCATCGGCAACCTCGCCGTCGTGAACGGTGTCACGTCGGATCCGAACGGCGATGTCGCCCTGGTGATGTTGACCTTCGAGGTGTTCGGCATTCCGTTCGTGTTACCGGCGAGCGGCACGGAGGTCTTCAGCGCCGTCGCTCCCGGGCTGCCGGTTGGAACCCATCTCGTCTACGCGCAAGCGTTCGACGAGGCGGGGTTCACGAGCGAGATCACCGGACCGGTCGAGGTCACTATCCTCCCCCCCGCTCCGCCGACCATCGACTCCATTCAGGTCTCAGTGGACGCCGGTCGCGTGACGGTGCGGGGCACCGCGTCCGATCCCAACGACGATATCGAACGGATCAGGGTGACCGTGCGCCAGGGATCCCTGGTGGTGGGCAGCGCCGAGAGCTTCAATCCGAGCCCCTGGAGCGTTTCGTTCACGAGCCTCGCACCCGGAGCCTACACGGCGCGCGCGCAAGCGGTCGACGCGACCGGCCGCGCGAGCATCCTCAGCCAGGCCGTGAGCTTCGAGGTCCAAGGGGCCGCAGGCCAGTGCTTCAGCGCGACGAACACCGCGCACCGCAACGCGGGTCGCGCCCGATCCGTGGTCGGCAACCGTTTCTACTTCGCCCTGGGGTCCAACGACTTCCTCGGGGTGAGTGGAGACGCCTTCACGTCTTTGAGCGGGTCGGCAGCGTCTTGGAAGCTCGTGCCGCGCTGCGACTGAGAAGGGTGGACTGGTGTCCTGTAACGCGAGTTACAGGACACTACCGAGCCGCGATATCTGGGATCGTTCGTGGACTTGCCGTAGGGGCGCCCTCTACCCAACCGCGCATCTGGCCGCGCTCGACAGTGAGAAGCGCTGAACCTAGTTCGTCGCCTCGATGGCTCAGAGCAGGCGGATGGCGGGTCGACTTTGGGGTGTGAGGACATCGGAGGGGCGGACACCAAAGTGTTCGCGAATCGTGGATGCAAGGTGCGCGGATGACGCGAAGCCGGCTGCCAACGCCGAGTACGGCGACTACGCAGCCATTGCCGCTCAGGAGAGCAGGGTCACGAGCTCCAGATAGTTGTCGCCGCGATCTTCGATCGTAACGGCCAGCCGCCACCCCAGCCACGCCCAGTACATGAGGACCAGCTTGGCGTTCGCTATTTCCACCGAGATTCTGGACGGTCCTTTGACCGTCTTCTGCACGGAGCTCGATGCCTCCCACGTTTCGGGCGACACGGCCATGCCCGGCTGAGTCGAGCTGCATCGCGCGAGGCTCACCGCCAGAAGCACGACTGCGACACCTCGTACATCCGGCGATCTCGAAAACGCCGCTTCAGCCATCGCACTGCCATCTCGATACTCTATCACCAAAGGCCAAGGATGCCCGGTAACGGCGTGATCGCCAGCGTAGGGTCGAGTGGCGGCGGACGTCTACACCTGGCCGACCGAGTGAGTTGCAGTTGAAACGACGGCAAATTGATCGCACATAGCCGATGCATGCCTTCGTGGTACGGAATCGCCTTGTTGCTGGCGCTGAGCGCTTGCCATGCCCAACGCCCCGAGCCGACGCCGCAGGCAGCACATCGCGTCGAAGACTTCGACGGCCTGGTCGATATCGGCGCGCACTCGCTGTATCTCCACTGCGTGGGCGAGGGGGCTCCCGTCGTCATTTTCGATGCGGGCATGGGCAGCGATGGACGAATCTGGAGCCGGGTCTTGCCGGACGTGGGGAGCTTCACGCGCGCCTGCGCTTACGATCGCCTCGGTTTGGGGCGCAGTACCTCGGCGCCGCGCAAGCATCGGCTTCGAGCCATGGTGAGCGAGCTCGCGTCACTGCTCCAGACAGCCGCGTTGGGTGGGCAATACGTGCTGGTGGGTCACTCCCTCGGGGGTCTCGGCGTGCGCCTGTACGCCAGCGAGCACCCGAACGAGGTGGTCGGGCTCGTGCTCGTCGATGCCACGACAGAGGAACAGGACAGCCGCTTCTGGAGCCTGCTTCCCGAGGCTCAACTGCGCGAGTTTCAGACGAACCTTCAAAAGAGCCCCGAGGGGTTCGATTTCGATACTTTCGTCGAGGGCATGGTGGACGTCCGCCGATCCAGCCGGACGCTCGGTGACATGGCTCTGGTCGTGCTCACGGCCGGCAAAGAGGAGGCATCCGCACCATCAGAGCTCGATACACGCCTGGCTCAGGTGTGGCGCGAGATGCAAGCGGAGCTCCCGCGGCTCTCGTCCAACAGCGCCCACGTGGTCACAACCAAGAGTGGCCACTACATTCACGTGGAGGAACCGAACCTCGTCGTTGCGGCCGTCCGAGAGGTCGTGCGTGCCAGTCGGGCGCACGAGCGCGTTGATCGAGCCCGCGTGTCGTCCGATCCTCCGCCGAAGATGTAACGGTCATGCCGGGCGGTCGACTCGTCCGACCACGGTGCGAAACCACTCGTACACGGCGAGTGCCGAGGGCACTCCTAGTGCCTCTAATGTCTCGGCCGCATACGTTCGAGGCACTTCTAGTGCCTCCATGAGCTCGAGATGTGCAGTCCGAGCAGAAGAAGTGCCCTTTTTGCCGGCTGAGTGCGCCTGCTGAGGCACTCGAAGTGCCTAAGCAGAATGATTGCCATGCGCTCGAGGCACTCGAAGCATCGTGAGGGTGGTTGCGCGCTGCCATCCGGCCTCGGGCGCACGAAGCCGATCGGGTCGCTGCTGATGCTTGGCGCGCTGCTCGGGCTAGCTCGTCGCCGGCAAAAATCGGCCGCTGCTCGTTCGTGAAATCGCGTTTTCCGTGTTAGCCGCTGGATGGTGCTCAGAATGACGGTCGATCCGAGAACAGCTAGCCGCCGTCGCCCGGCGCACGCTCGTCGCCCCGCTTGGTGGGGCGTGCCGACGTGACGACGCCGCGTGAAAGCTCGCCAGCGGCGGGCACGGGCTCCGCTGGAACAATCAGACGCGGCGCGCTGGACGTCGGCGCGCTCGCTGGACGCGCCGAGAACCGGCGCGGGCTGAGCGGGCGCGTGGACGCGCCTGCGGCCGCCGCGGGTCTGGCCTTGGCGACAGCTTTTTCCTTCGTCACCGCGAGCGAGGCGAGCTGCCGTTCGCCGATGCTACTGGCGAGCTCGGGCGCGTCGTAGAGGCTCGAGCCTGTCGCCTCATCGCAGGCCGCCGCAGCCACTGACTTCTGTGCGAACTGGCCCGGATCAGAGGCGAGGTCGTCGAATCCGTTGTTGGCCGCGTTGCTGGCGCCGGCACCCACCCCGAGCACACCGATGATCGACGACACCGTTCCAGCAAGCCACAGCGTCGTCTCCAGCGCACGGCCGCGTTCGGGATACAGCGCGCGCTTCGAGGCGGGCACGAACACGGGCACGGACACGGACACCGGCGCGAGCGACGGTCGCTGCGAAGCGGGCGCGGGCGGGAGCAGCAGCCGCTCGGGTGCCACGCTCCAGGGAAACTTGGCGCTCTGCCCCGCCAGGACGGCGCCACGGTACGGCTCGAGCGCTTCGCCGCGCGAGACGCGCGCGGCGTACTCCTGAAATTCGTTGGTCACCTCGATACCCTTCCAGCAGAGCCGCGGCGCGGGATGGCCGCGCGCATCGCGGCCGCGCCCTCTAGCGGCTCCGCGAGCTCCGGTGCGGTTCGGATGGCGTCGGGCGTATGCAGCGCCTCCCAGCGGTCCCAGTCCTGCGTGTTGGTGGCGTCGAGGCGGTCTTCGATGACCGCGATCGGGTGGGCCTCCTTCTCGCCCCAGGCGTCGCCAGTGGTTTCGTCGTCGCCCGAGCAGGCGCACAGCAGGGCGAGACAAGTGAAGCCGAACATGCGGGACAGATTCGAGATCATGGTGTTTCCTTGGGGCAACGCTGCCAGCCCGCGGATTGTCGCGCGACCTCGTCGTCACCGGCTCTCAATCTGCGCGATCACGAAAACCGACGCAGTGCTCCCGGCGCCAGACGATTGTCCTCGGCAGACACGCCGCATCGAACGCTGGTTTTGGGGGGCCGGGCTGCCGCTGCGCGGCGCCTCGAGCCGCCTCGGGGCTCAGCCCGCCTCATTCGGCAGCGACAGCCGATACTCGCTCGGGGTCACGCCGGTCCAGCGCCGGAAGGCCTTGAAGAAGGCGCTCGGATCGTTGAA
>JAYWEH010000367.1:0-4149 GCA_043780025.1 Deltaproteobacteria bacterium | reverse complement strand
GTACGCCGCGACACGAGGCGCTGGCTGCAGCAGCCATAGCGTTTGCTTCATAGAATTCTAAAGATCGCTGTCTCAGACGCGTTGACAAATTCCGCTGGGCGTTCGATGACAATTGCTCGGTCACCGAACTCGGAACGCGCAGGGAAGGGATTACGCGAGATATGGTAGGAAACCCTCAATTTTCCTGGAGCGACCGGACCGTCATTATGAACGGAAGAGTGTCGCGAACATGCTTCAATCCTCCGCTCTTTCCACCTCGCCTCTTCCACCATGGCGTCGCGTCGTTCAGCGCTCGGCCGAAGCTCACCTGTAGCATTACGCGGGGTCCGGACGAGATACCGCGGGGCAGGGCCCAATGGACACCATGTCCGCAGGGAGAGCAGCGGATATGCGTGGATCTGAAGAAGACTTGCGCTTTCGCACGGAGCGATGTTCGCGTTGCGACCATGTTCCGCATCAACGGTGGAGAGCCGAAGCTCTTGCACAACTTTGGGATGGTTTCAGCCAATGAAGCGGGAGCAAACTTCAACACGCAAGTTGGTCCCTTGATGCTCGACGGCAGTTACAACCCCGGCACGACCGACCAAGCACAAGTCTGCGTTAACTTCAGAAGGCTGTCCTGCGGATATTGAACATCAAGGAGATGAGGAGGAGATCGAGCAGGACTACGTCCGAGCAGACGCCATTGCCGATCGGGTGCTGCGAGGGTCGAGGTCGGCCAGGCACGCGGAGCGCCCACGGGCTGCTCGGTGCTTCTGCGGTCGATTGGCTCTTCTCTCACGAGCGGCTGGGGACCAGGGGCTACGTGCTCTTCGCGGTCTGCTGCTGGACGGATACCGGCCATGGAGTTCGGCCACTGTCCAACGCGGGCCTGTGGGCCAACGCGCGACGGGAAACCGACGCCGCTCGCGCTCGCGTCATCGGGAGCCTAGCCCGCGCCAACAACCTGCCCGCTGTCCACCTCCGGCTGGAGGAGCCTCTGTTTTGACGGTTTTGGGGGAAACCCTGAAGGGCGAACCCTCCCCACTCGCACCTTCCCCCTACCCTCCCCACTCGGGGGTCCCCCTCCCCACTTTCCTCCCCACTTTGGCGCAACGTGTTGGAACGCGCGGTAACGCCTCGGTTCAGATTTATCGGGCTTTTTTGAAATGTAGATCGGGGCGAAACGACCGGAAACTACGCTTTCTGACCTTCACACGGTTGAAGTCGTAGGTTCAAGTCCTACTGCGCCCACGAAAATCTCCTTTCAAATCTAGCTGGTTAGTGCGCTGCCCTAGCCGGTTTTTTCGTTTGGAGCACCACTTGCCCTACGTGGAGCACCACTTGGCAGCGAGCACGCTGTCGATGAGGCACTGCGTTCATGACTCGCCGGCACCGCTGGCGTTCCGCACCACCAGCGTGCCCACCGAGTTCGCGGGCTGTGCCATCCCGTAGGGCCGCAAGCTGCCCTACTCTTGGGCGCCAGGTGGAACACCTCGAGCTCTCGAGTACGCCGCAGCGCTGGCTCAACCACTCCGTTCACGCCTGGGGCAGCCTACCCTTGCAGCTCCGCTGAGCCCGTGGCGTCTCGTCAGGGCATCGACGTGTTCTTTGGCGCAGGCTCCGAACGGCGCAACGGCAGAGGCGAGCTGGTCGGTAGTCGCACGGTAAAGGTGGAGCCTTTGCCTGGCTCGCTCTCGACCGAGATCGACCCGCCGTGCTGCTCCACGATATCGCGCGCGGCGGCAAGGCCGACACCCGTACCATGGATGGCCGTCTCGCGTGCGTTGTCGGCGCGAGAGTACCAATAGAAGACGTGCGCCTGATCGTGAACGGCAATCCCAATGCCTTCATCCTGGATTCGCAACACCGCCCAGGTCGCATTGGCGTGCAAGGCGCTATCCAAGTCGATCCGTACCTTCCCTCCGGAGGGGCTGTACTTGATGGCGTTGGAGAGCAAATTGTTGACCACGCGGTCGATCCGCCGCGAGTCCCAGGTCCCGAGCAATACGTCCGTCGCCGCGTGTACCTCGATGCGATGGCGAGGTGCCGTGGGCTGATGATCAGCCGCCAGGCCGCGAACGAGCTGGACGAGATCCGTTTCGGCGAGCTGGAGCTCGAGGTGCTTGCCCGCTTGGCGTTGCGCGCCATCGAGGAGGTCGTCGATCATGCTGTTCATGCGCTGCGCCTGCCGCTTCATCCGGATCAGGACTTCTGGAACTGGCATACCTTCGGAACTCTCGAGTATCCCAATCCCCAGGAGCAAGGCGTTCAATGGGCCTTTCAGATCATGCGAAACCAAGGAGACCAACTGGTCGCGCGCGCGCACGGCCGCCTCGGCCTGGTCCAGCGCCTCGCGCAATTCGAGCTCGCGTGCCTGCAGTTTCGCGGCCCCACGCTCAGCCCCCTCGAGCGCCGAACGGAGGCGGGCACCGCGCTCGTTCAGCTCCCGCCCCATGGCCCAGCGCTCGACGGCGCTCTCGACCGTCCGCGTCAGGCTCCCGGCCTTCATCCATGCCTTGCCGATAAAATCTTGAGCGCCGGCACGCAAAGCGGCTCGCCCAAACTCGTGGTCGTCACTACCCGTCATGACCACCACCGGGCACATCACGATGTCGTCGCTGCCGGCCAGGCTCGCCAGCAGCTCCGGTGCGTCCGCGTCCGGCAGATGGTAGTCCAGAATCACGCAATCCGGCGCCGCGCCGGGCGAACCCACGATCGCCCGCAGCGCTGCGGCGCCCGTCTCCGCCTCGACAAAGTCGTACCGCCGCTGGGACCCCTGCAGGAGCAAGCGCCGTACCTCGGCGCGATCGTCGGGGCTGTCGTCGATCACCACGACCTTCCAGCGTTGCTCCGCCGGCCCGGCCGTCGCGCGCGTCACGCCGTAGCCTCGTTGCGTCGAGGCAGCACCGCGACGACCAGCCAATAGGAGAATATGTCCGCCAGGAGCTGCAGGTGCTCGGCGTAGCGCACCGGCTTGACGTGATAAGCGTTCGCCCCCTGCGCGTAACAGTAGTCCACGTCACGCGGATTGGTGGAGGTAGACAGGACGACCACCGGTACGCTCCGAAGTGCGGTGTCGGCACGAATGGCGGCGAGCGCCTGCCTGCCGTCCATACCCGGCGTGTTCAGGTCGAGCAACAACAGGGAAGGGTGAAGGCGCTCGGCGTCACGCCGCTGAAGCAGATCGAGACATGTCTCCCCGTTAACGGCGCGTCGCACGCGGTTCGTCATGCCGACCTTTCGGTACGCGTTCTCGAGTGTATCGAAGTCATCGTCGGAGTCTTCCAGAACCAAGACCGTCGCTTGCGGGTGCTCGTTCAAGGTTCGCGTCCCACCAAGGTGAAGAAGAAGGTCGTGCCCTTGCCGAGCGCGGAGTCGAGCCAGATCTGTCCCCTGTGGCGCTCGACGAGCTTCCGGACGATGGTCAGTCCAGCGCCCGTGCCGCCGCCGTATTCCTCACGGCCGTGGAGACGTCGAAACATACTGAAGACTTGCTCCTGGTGTCTCGGGTGGATGCCGATCCCGTCGTCGCGAACGAAGTACACGGTCTGGTCGGAGAGCGCAGGTGGCACCTGTCCGCGCTCCCCAAGCTCGTCTGCCGTGAGGTAGCCGACTTCGATGCGCCGCCTCGGTCGGTCGCTGTACTTGATGGCATTGGACAACAGGTTCACGAACACTTCGCGGGCGCACATCGCGTCACAACGTGCGTGCGGCAGCCGCCGAGGGATACTTACGTCCGTCGCTCGCTCGCTGCGCCGCGCTTCAACCACCTCCAGCGCCTCCTCCAGCACTTCGTTCAGATCGATGCTCACCAACTGCAACGAGGTCCGCCCGACGTGCGAAAAATGGAGCAGTGAATCGAGCAGGCTGTCCATGCGAACGGTGAGGCGTAGGAGGCTGCCCAGCTTGCTCTGCTGCTCCGCATTCGCAAACGTCGCGTCCTCCAGCAACTGGTGCGCGTACTTGTGGATGCCGCGCAGCGGTTCCTTCAAGTCGTGGCTCGCTACGTAGGCGAAGGCATCGAGGTCCTCGTTGCTCCGGGCCAGATCCGCGTTGAGATCGGCAAGCTGCTCGGAGCGGTCCACGACCAGTTCCATCAAGAGCAATCGAAGTCGACCCGCGGCCTCGAGCTCGACAGCCTTCCAGGGCATGGCTCGTTGCCGAACG
>JAYWEH010000366.1:0-22769 GCA_043780025.1 Deltaproteobacteria bacterium | reverse complement strand
GGAGTAAGTGATGGTCGTGCCGTACGGGACCTTCGAGAGGGCGAGCCAAACGCGCTGTTGAAACGCCGTGCCCTGGACATCGAGTGGCAGCTCCGTTGCGACCGTGCCCGGCGCCGCATCCACGATGGCGATGACCTGCGCGGCGGTGGTGTCGAAGCCGCTGCCTCCGGGGCGGAGCTCGGCCTTCGGAAAGCGGCCCTCCAGATCGTGGACCAACTCGTCCGGGTCGGTGCCGAGCAGAACGGCGCACACGCCGCGCGCCGTGGCGGCGACCAGGATGGCACCGAGCGAACATTCGCCCACGGCAAAACGAATCTCGAGCGCGTTTCCGCCTGCCTTGTGCTGCGTCGGAGACATGCCTAGCATCCGCTCGACGCGCTCGTAGAAGCGCCCGGCGGAGTTGAACCCCGCCGCGTAGATGGCCCGGGTGATGCTGGCGTTCGAAGCGAGCTCATCACGGACCCGCTCGCGGAGCACCGCCTCGCGGTACCCTTTGGGGCTGACCCCGAGGGCCTTCGTGAAAATCCGGTGCGCATGGGACTCACTCAGCTCCACGTGTGCGGCCAGTTGCTGCAAGCTCGGCGAGTTTTCGCTTTCCTCCAGCAACCTGCACATCGCGACGATTGACGCTGCCGCGGCCGACTGCGCCTGGGCGGGCCTGCAGCGCTTGCAGGGCCGGAAGCCGGCGAGCTCTGCGGCTAGCGCCGTCGAGTGAAAGACGACGTTGGTCGGCAACGGGCGCCGCGAAGGGCAGGACGGCCAGCAATAGATGCCCGTGGTCTGGACCGAGTAAACGAAGTCCGTGCACGCCTCGCGGCCGACGACGCGGGCCCAGCGAGGGTCCGCGGTCGTGAGTGCTGTTACGGGTGCGCGCCGCATGGTTGCTAGGCTCGCGCGATGGAGACACCACCGTCAACCAGTAGCGCGGTTCCGGTCGTGAAAGAGGAGGCGTCGGAGGCCAGGTACAAGGCGGAGCGTGCGATCTCTTCTGGCGAAGCGATGCGCTTGAGCGCATGCAGCCCGCGCACGAAGGCTCGTGCCTCTTCGGTGTTGGCCACGGCGGCTCCCATCGGAGTATCTGTGCCGCCGGGGAGCAGCGCGTTGACGCGGATGCCGCGCGCGCCAAACTCCACGGCCAGCGCTTGCGTCAACCCGATCAAGCCGGACTTGCTCGCTGCGTAGCTGGCCATACCCGCCAAGGCGGCAGAATATCCGACGAACGTCGAGGTGAAAACGATGGACCCGGCGCCGCGCGCCAGCATGGCCGGGATCTGGTACTTCGCGCCGTAGAAGGCGCTCGACAGGTTAGTTCGGAGCGTGTCGTCCCAGGCTTTCGCGGAAACACTCGGCGTGTCACCCATGGCGCCGAGCGTCCCCGCGTTGTTGAAGGCGACGTCGAGGCCACCGAAGCGGTCCACGGCCAGGTTGACCAGGCGTTCGCAGTAACCCTCGTCACCCACGTCGCCATCCAGGGCCGTAGCCACTCCTCCCCGGGCACCAATATCGTCCACGACGGCGTCCAGCAATTCCCGCCGCCGTGCACCGAGCACCAGCCGCGCGCCCTCCGCGGCAAATAGCCGCGCCGCAGCGAGCCCGATTCCAGAATTTCCGCCCGTGATGATGGCGACCTTGCCGCGTAATGAACTCATTTTGGTGATCCTTTGCCGAACGGGCACCTCGTGCGCCCGAGCCCATGACTAGGCACTCCCAGGCAGGTCCACACTCCGGTTCTTGCTTTCAAATTCGCTCGCCCGGGCAAGCCGGCGCCCACACGAGCGGTTCCAGCCCGGTTCTGCCGTATCAGACCGGTACAAGAGGTCGTACGAAGGCCGGGACGCGTCCACTTGGGGCGCCTTCGTTTCGGAAACCGCACGGGAATTCGCGAAAGATCGATCTGCGGCCCCGAGCCGCGCATAGTGCGAGTCCGACGCAACTCGCCTGAAGTCGACTCATGAAAAGACAAATCCGGTTCGGTCGTGCTGCCCGTGCACGGCTTGCATGCTCTCTGGTCCCGTTCCTTCTCGGAGCCTGTGGTGACTCCGCCGAGAGCCCGAGCTCAGACACGGGTGAAATCGTCCCCCCGTTCCCCGAGCCGGGCAGCCAGGGACCCGGGATGGGCCCGCCGCCGTTCGATACAAATCCCCCGGCGACGGGCGCTGGAGGGAGCTCGAACGGCGCTACGGTCCCAGGCGAAGGGGACCCGTCGGCGTTACCATTCGTCCCGCCGTCAGACGATCCGAACTCGAATGCTGCTGGCGCCTCGAATGAGAGCGACTCAGACGGCGACGAGAGCGACGACGAACAACCCCAGCCCAACGGTTGTAACCCCTGGCCCGCGGCCACTGGTAATCGCGACGTCTCGGCGACGTTGGAGGTGTCCGGCACGTTCGACGGCGGGCTCATGCGCTTCACGGGTATTGGCCCGCTTGGCAACGGCAGCCAGGAAGAGGGGCAGGACGCCCTGTTCGAGCTCGCGCCGGGAGCGACCCTGCGAAACGTGATCCTGGGCAGCCCAGCGGCGGACGGTATCCATTGCCAGGGTGCCTGCACGCTCGAAAATGTCTGGTGGGAAGACGTTGGCGAAGACGCCGCTACCTTCCGCGGCAACTCCAGCAATCAGAACATGAGCATCCGCTGCGGCGGGGCGCGGAGCGCCGACGACAAGGTGTTTCAGCACAATGGCGCCGGCACCTTGACGATCGAGGACTTCGTGGTCGAAGACTTCGGCAAGCTCTACCGGTCCTGCGGCAATTGCGGCACGCAGTTCGCGCGCCACATCGTGCTCCGAAGTATCACCGCCCGAGAGGGGTCGGTGCTGGTCGGTATCAACAGCAATCTGGGCGACACGGCCGAGTTCGAGAATATCACGCTGTTCGGTGAAATTGGCGTGTGTGACCGCTACACCGGCAACGATACGGGGGCTGAACCCACGCGCAACGGTAGTGGCGCCGACGGGCAGTCCTGCATCTTTACGACCGCCGACATCACGCAACGCTGAGCGCGCCCGCCCCGCTCAGAGGGGAGCGCAGTGGCATGACAGGGCCGCCGGTTTTGGTTAGGCTCTCGGCTGAATGTTGACACTCCATTACGGCGGGTCGCGGCGCAGTTAGGCGCGCTCGTAGCATGGGGGGCGCGGGGTTCTGCGATCGGCGGCGCCTAAAAATGGACGCGGTGCACGCCGAGCGACGATGCTTCCGTCACTCCGCGTCACCGCGAAAAATTTGAAGGTTGAAGAACGAGCCACGTCTCGGCGGGCTTTGGGCCCACCACGAAATGGTGGAGCCATACGAGCGCCGCTCAGCGGGCGCGTGGCTCAACGCACGGAGCCGAACGGTTAAGCGCGTTCTACGGGGCGCGGCTGCGGCGAGGAGTCGATGGAGCGAGGAGGCAATTGCTCTCGAAAAGCGATCCAGCTCACTCGAGCTGATCCGAGCCACGGCTCGGCGAGGTATAGCCCGACGTCCTCGGCGTCCGGGCTGAGCGCGTCGGCCTCTTCGGCTGACTCGCTCGAGGGCGGTAATGTCTCTTCCGGAGCCCCATGGCTCGTACCGCTCGCGTCATCGAGATCGCACGACGAGTGCTTTTCCAAACCCTGACTGGCACGAGCCAGCCCGAGCCCAGCATCAAGGGCAGCCACAGCAGCGCTGCTGTGAACAGCAGCGCTCCATTGAAGAACAAAGCCGATCAAGAGCACGAGAAAGCCGAGCAACGCGCTTCGGACTGATTTGGAGCAGATCGCTATCGGGCCAGGTGTTGCAGATGCGCTCGGCATGGCTCAGCAGAGCTACCGAGTAGCGTCTCGGCGCCATAGCGTCAAGCAACGCTGTATCCGCTCACGGGGTTCACTCGGAATACGTAAGCCAAATGCGCGTAGCAGGCGGAAGTTTACAGCGTGACGCGCCCTAGTCGCGCTTCGCTGCGAACGTGTTTCATTTCTGCACGAGCAGGAGGCTGCCGCGGGCTTCCACCCACGCTATGAGGTGCGTGCGACGCGCGGCCGCGCCGGCTGCGCGCAACGACGACACACGCGCGCTGAGCGAAAATTTAGGATCCGAAAACATCGACGCCAGCGCGGGCGGCGCAGCGCGAAGCATCGGTAGGGAGAAGGGTGCTGCCAGGCGTGGGGAGCGCGCGAGCTCCCGGGCGAGCACGTCCGGGTCGAGCCCCGCCGTACGGACTCGGTCGCGTTCTGCTGCCTCGAATTTTCCCGCCATGAGCTCGATGAAGCCTGCTTCGCCTGCGAAGCTGGGCTCGGCCTGCAACGCGACGACGCCGCATAGCTCTCCCGCCAGCGTGAGCTCGGCGGCGACGCGTTGCGCGCGCGCTTCGATCTCCGCCTCTACGACGCGAAATCGGGGTCCGGCACCCGCCTCGGGGGCCGCTGCCTCAAAGGCGCGAGCCAGGCTCGTGAGCGGCAGCTCCATGCCGAGCGTCAGGGTGTCCTCCTCCGGCAACGCCGGATCGGCGCTCAACGGCGGCAGCGGCACGTTGGGTTTCCGTTCGCTGCAATCGGTGCGGAGCTCAGGGCGGGCCAATAGGGCGAAGCGCGCGTGCGCCGTGCGTCTGGAGTTCCGCATCGGCCCCTGCACGAAGCCGAGGGGCTCGACCACGACGCACCCGCCCAGTGGCAGCTCGCGCGGCCTCGACAACTCTCGCCACCCTCGTTCGACCGCGCCGCGCACGTCGGGCAGGCGCCCGTCGATCTCGCGCCGAACCCGTTCGAGCTGTGGCGCGAGTGCCGACTTCAGCATCGGCGTGATGTCAACGCGCAGCATGCCCCCGAGCGCGCGCACCTTACAGCCAGTCGTGAACTCCAGCGAAACCCGCGAGCGGTCGAAGCGATAGTCCGAACGGAGCCACAGCGGGATCTCGGCGCGCACGAGCGCTCGAGGCTCACAGGCAGCATAACAACGCCTGCCCGAACAAGCCTCTGCGCGTCCTTGAACCGGCGTTTCGACGACGAGGTTGCCGTCTGCGATGGCGAGCGCGAAGGCACCGCGGTCGACGCTGTAGTTGAGCACGCCCGCGGGGCCGATCTTGACGTTCCTTCCGCTGGCAAGTTGCGGCGCGATGTGTCGCTCCAATTCGGCGCCGAGCTTCGCCAGCGGTAGTTCGGCGTGTACGATGAGGCGCGACGGTGGAGCAGCAACAGGAGGCTGGGGCTGCGGCGTTGGGCGCGGGACGGATCGGGGGGCGAGCTGCCGCGCGCAAGCTTCGCCCGTCGACGTCGCCGGGCCAGTGCTCGAGCTGCTCGCGCAGTTCGCCAGCATCGTCGAAATCGAGATCACGATGGCCGCGCGCACGCACCGACCTTACTCAGCCTCCGGCGGACGCGCACCATCCGTCCCGCGCGCCCATTGCTTGGACGGGTTTCGGGTGCGCTCATTGGCGGCCAAATGGCCTGGTCGAACGCAGAGGACCTGGTGTGGGGGATGATGTTGACCTGCTCATTCCCCTGACACATCGTCTTTCGCGTCGACCTTGACGCGTGAACCTGAGCTTCATCGCTCCACTGAGTGGTGACATTGGGTAGCGTGTCGCGCATGTCGAGCTTCTGACGGCGCCGTTGCGGTTCATTTGAGGTAAAACATGCATCATTTCGAAGCTCCAGCGCCTGATGAGCCGTCCGGGCCGCTCGCGCGCGGCTGGCAATTCTGGATCGACCGCGGGGGAACCTTCACCGACATCGTGGCTCGGCGCCCCGACGGTGCGCTCGTCACGGCCAAGCTCTTGTCGGAAAATCCCGAAGCGTATCCGGACGCCGCCATCGCCGGGATACGCCAGCTGCTCGGACTAGAAGCGGGCGAAGCGCTGCCGCTCGCCGCGATCGACGCCGTGAAGATGGGCACCACGGTGGCCACCAATGCCTTGTTGGAGCGCAAGGGCGAGCCCACCGTGCTGCTCATCACGCGGGGCTTCCGCGACCAGCTACGCATCGCCTATCAGAACCGGCCGAAGCTCTTTGCGCGTCAGATTCGTTTGCCCGAGATGTTGTATCGCAAGGTCGTCGAGGTCGACGAACGCGTCGGCGCGCGCGGCGAGGTCGTGGTTCCTTTCGACGAGGCGGGTACGCGACAGGCTCTGGCGCAGGCATACGCGGAGGGATTCCGCTCGGTGGCAATCGTGTTCATGCACGCCTGGCGCTACCCAGCTCACGAACAGCGAGCCCTCGGGCTGGCGCGCGCCGTGGGCTTTCCGCAAGTATCCGCCTCGCACGCGGTGAGTCCGCTGGTCAAGCTCGTGTCGCGCGGCGACACCACCGTGGTCGACGCCTATCTGTCGCCGGTGCTGCGCCGCTATGTCGAGCAGGTCGGAGCCGAGCTCGAACGGGGAGGGGAACGAGCGCCGCTCTACTTCATGAAGTCGAACGGGGGATTGACCGCAGGCTCGGGCTTCCGAGGCAAGGATTCGATCCTGTCAGGGCCCGCCGGGGGCATCGTGGGGATGGTGCACACCTCGATCGCGGCAGGCTTCCACAAAGTGATCGGGTTCGACATGGGCGGGACGTCGACGGACGTCTCGCATTTCGCGGGCCAGAGCCTGGCCGATGCGGAGCGCGAGTTCGACACGCTGGTGGCCGGCGTGCGCGTGCGGGCGCCGATGCTGGCCATCCACACCATTGCCGCGGGCGGCGGCTCCGTCCTGCATTTTGACGGTCAGAAGTTCCAGGTCGGTCCCGACTCCGCGGGTGCAAACCCCGGCCCCGCCTGCTACCGGCGCGGTGGTCCGCTGACGGTGACGGACTGCAACCTGCTGCTCGGCAGGCTACACCTCGAGTTCTTTCCCAGAGTGTTTGGGCCCGCCCGAGACGCAGCCCTCGATCTCGAGATCGTCCGGGCCAGATTCGCGGAGTTGGCGGGCGAGGTCGCGCGGGCGACAGGGCGCGACGTCACGGCGGAGCAGGTCGCGGAGGGCTTCTCGAGGATCGCCACCTCGAGCATGGCCAACGCCATCAAGGTCATCTCGGTCCAACGCGGGCATGACGCGACCGAGTACACGCTCGCGAGCTTCGGGGGCGCTGGCGGACAGCACGCTTGCCGGGTGGCGGACGAACTCGGTATTCAAAGTGTGTTCATCCATCCCTTCGCCGGCGTGCTGTCGGCGTTCGGCATGGGCATGGCCGACATCACGGCGACGCGCGAGCAAGCGTTCGAAGAGCGACTGACGGCGTCATCACTGCCAGCGCTGCACGACCAACTCGAGCGGCTCAGCGAGTCAGCGGTAGCGGAGATCCGAAGCCAGGGCGTACTCCCCAAGCAGATCCGGGTGATCCGTCGCGCGTTCTTGAAGTACGAGGGCACAGACACGGCGTTGGGCGTAGCGGTAGAGGACGAAGCCGGCATGACGAGTGCGTTCGAGGCCGCCTACCGTGCCCGCTTTGCCTTCCTCATGCCGGACCGCCAGATCGTGATCGAGGCGCTGTCCGTCGAGGCGATCGGCGCGATGGAAACGCCCGAACCGGAACTAGCGCGGGTGCCGACAGCCGCCGGCGCGAGCGCGGCTCAGACACGCCTCTATGCCGGTGGCAGCTGGCATGCGGCTCCCGTGTTCCGCCGTGACGACCTGGGAGTGGCCCAAATCGTCGTCGGCCCCGCCATCCTCACCGAACAGAATGCCACCACCGTGGTCGAGCCCGGCTGGCGCGCTCGCGTTACGCCGCAGAAACATCTCGTGCTCGAGCGCTACGTGCCGCGTGAGAGCGTGCATGCGGCCGGGACGACAGCAGACCCCGTCCTACTCGAGGTCTTCAACAACCTGTTCATGTCGATTGCCGAGCAGATGGGGCGGCGGCTCGCCAATACCGCCCACTCGGTGAACATCAAGGAGCGGCTCGATTTTTCCTGCGCCCTGTTCGACGCGCAGGGCAACCTGGTGGCGAACGCGCCGCACATGCCGGTGCACCTCGGCAGCATGGGCGAGTCGATCAAGGTGGTGATGCGGCGCAACACGGGGCTGATGCGCCCAGGTGACGCCTACGTGCTCAATGATCCGTATGCCGGCGGCACGCACCTGCCGGACGTCACCGTCGTCGTGCCGGTGTTCGACGAAGGCTTTGACGAGGTGCTCTTCTACGTCGCCGCCCGAGGCCATCACGCGGATATCGGTGGCATCACTCCGGGCTCGATGCCGCCCATGTCGCGGACGATCGAGGAGGAAGGTGTCTTGATCGACAACTTCAAGCTGGTCGAAGACGGTCAGCTGAGGGAAGCCGAATTTCGGGCGCTGTTAGGCTCAGGGCGTTACCCGGCACGCAGCCCTCATCAGAACATTGCCGATCTGTGCGCGCAGCTCGCCGCGTGCGAGAAGGGGCGTGAGGAGCTGCTCGCGATGGTGCGGCACTTCGGCCTCGAGACGGTTCGTGCGTACATGCAGCACGTACAGGACAATGCGGAAGAGAGCGTCCGTCGCGCCATCGATACGCTAAAGGACGGCAGCTTCGAGTGCTGGATGGACAACGGTGCGGTGATCCGGGTGGCGATCCGCGTCGATCGCTCGGCGCGCAGCGCGAGCGTCGATTTCACCGGAACGAGCGCCGAGCTCGCCTCTAACTTCAATGCGCCCCCGGCCGTGGTTCACGCTGCGGTGCTGTACGTTTTCCGGACGCTCGTGGACGCCGAAATTCCGATGAACGCAGGCTGCCTCAAACCCATCCGCATCGTCATCCCCGAAGGCTCGATGCTCTCCCCCAAGCCTCCCGCCGCGACCGTCGCTGGCAACGTGGAGACATCGCAATGCATCACGGACGCCCTGTATGGCGCGTTGAACGTGATGGCGGCCTCGCAGGGTACGATGAACAACCTGACCTTCGGCAACGATCGGTACCAATA
Source organism: Deltaproteobacteria bacterium (assembly GCA_043780025.1). Taxonomy (GTDB): domain Bacteria; phylum Myxococcota_A; class Polyangia; order Polyangiales; family Polyangiaceae; genus SZUA-265. The sequence goes on along the minus strand of JAYWEH010000366.1, from coordinate 13,941 downwards.
CTACGAGACGATCGCCGGCGGCTCCGGTGCGGGTGACGGGTTTGATGGCACGGCCGCCGTGCAGACCCACATGACCAACTCGCGCATCACCGATCCCGAGGTGCTCGAGCTCCGCTTTCCGGTGCGCGTCGAGGAGCATTCGATCCGGGCGGGCTCCGGCGGCCGAGGCCGATTCCGCGGCGGAGATGGGGCGCTACGGCGGCTCCGCTTTCTCGAGCCCATGACGGCCGCTATCCTGTCGAATCGGCGCCGTGTGCCGCCGTACGGCCTCGCGGGCGGAGGAGCCGGTGAGGTGGGGAAGACCTGGGTCGAGCGCAGCGACGGCTCGTGCGAGGTGCTCGGCTCCTCCGAACAGACGGAGCTGTACGCCGACGATGTCATCGCCATATCCACCCCTTCGGGCGGCGGATATGGCGGACCCCTCGGCACCGACTGAGTAGAGCCGACGCGGCCAGCGGCGAAGGCAGTGTCTAGTGCTGGAATCGTCTTCTCGGATTGAAAATGCGCGGCGTTTTATCGCGTGGGAAACGTTTCCCATCGGGGCGAGCAATTGCTACGTTGCCCGCCATGAAACGCTCGAGCTACGGTCTTTCTTCGCTTGGTTACTCGATCTTGGCGGCGGCGCTCGGGTCGAGCTGTGGGGGCGGCGGCAGCGGGGCGGCGAATCCAGAGCCGCCCGCCGGTGGGCAAACCGGAAACGCCGACAGCGGCGTGGGCGGCGGCGCGTCGACCAACGCCGGTTCAGGCGGCACCGAGGGCGGCATATCGGGGCCACTCCCGATCGACGGCACGCCGACGGCGCGCTGGGACTACACGGGCATCATCGGCACCGGGCAGAGCCTGGCTGTCGGCGCAGAGGCGCGCAACATCACGCCCAAGGCGACCATGCCGGTCGACAACAATCTGAAGCTGTCCCTCGGGACGGTGACGGTGCCGCCCTTCAATTCGGAGGATGCCGCATTGTCGCTGGCTCCGCTCACGGAGCCGCTCCGCCCGTTCGCGGTGGGCTATCCGAGCGCGTACCCCGGCAACATGTACGGTGAGTCGCCGCACGCGGCCATGGCAGCGCAGATCACGGCGCTCGCCAAGGCGGGTGGCCTCCCCGATTTCGTCTCGATTCACACCGCCGTGGGCGAGAGCGGCCAGGGCATGACGGTCATCAACAAGGCCGCGGTGGAGGTGACGACCAACGGCACGATGGGGCGAGCTTACGCGGCCACGCTGTTCGAGGCGCGCGCCATCGAGCGGCTCGCCGCGGAGAAGACCTACGGCATCGGCGGCATCTTCCTCACGCACGGGGAAAGCGACGCGGGGAACGGCAACTACACGAACGCCATGGTGCAACTCTGGACGGACTACAACGCCGATCTGAAGGCGATCACGGGCCAGACGGAGACGATCCCGCTGTTTACCTCGCAGCAGCACGGCATCTACATGTACGTGGCGGGTCAGGCGCCCAGGAACATCGACATCAGCACGACGTTGCAGTGGCGGGCGTCGCTCGACCACCCCGACAAGATCGTGTGCACGGGTCCGAAGTATCAATACCCGTATGCGCCCGATTTCACCCACCTGGTGCCCGTGGGTTACGAGTTGATGGGTGAGAAGTATGCCGAGGTCTTCTATTCGCACGTGGTGCTCGGCAAACCGTGGAAGCCGCTCCAGCCGCTCGGGGACACCGTCACGCGCACGGGCCGCGTGATCACCGTCGACTTTCACGTGCCAGTCCCGCCGCTCGCCTGGGACGCGGTGTTGCCGAAGCCGCATCAGGTCGATCTGACCGAATGGGCGCAGGGCAGCGGCTTCGAGGTGCGTTCCGGCGCGACGCGTCTGGCGATCGAGTCAGTGGAAATCCTGGACGACGACACGGTGCAGATCACCTGCGCCGCGGACGTGCCGGCAGGTTCGACGCTCGGCTACGCGGCGACCAGTGACGGTGCGGCGATCTCAGGGTTTTCCCCGCGCTGGGGGCTGCTGAAGGACTCCGATCCCTTCGTTGGAGCGTTCACGGGCATGGCTCAGGCCAACTACTCCGTCAGTTTCGAAGTCACCATTCCCTGAGGGAAGGCGTGCTGCGGGGTGGTCGAAACGGTTCGGCCACCCACCGGCGCAGAAGCGCGCGAAGCGCCGGCTGGCCGGCACGATTCCCCAAGTCCATGGGCCCGTGGTAGCGTCTGCGCCATGCAGCTGGAACCGGGTCGAGGTGGGGTGCGTGTCTTGCTCTCTCTCGATTCTTCCGCTGCCTGGTCGCGCGGCACGGTGCGCGGCTTTGCGCGCGTGGCTGATGAGCAGGGGTGGACGGTGCTGCACTACCGCCCGGGGGCAGATCTCGAGCGGCTCGCGGGCGAGTTGCGGCCGAATGCAGCGGTGATCGGGCCGACGTTTTCGGGCCCCTGGCCAGAGACACTGCGGGGATGCGTCTCCGTTGCCATCAATGCCGATCGCTGTGCCGAGGGGATCGCGTCAGTGCTCGTCGACGAAACCGGCATCACCGATCTCGCCGTGTCACATCTCCTCGGCCGCGGGTTTCGAAATCTGACCACCTTCCGCTTCGGCGCCTGGGGTGTCCTGCGCGAGCGGCGTTTTCGGGAAGTCGCCGCTCAATTGGGCGCTCAGCTCGAGCCCGGTTGGTGGTCGGACGCGGCGCAGCCTTCGAGCGCGGAAGAGCACCCGGCGGCGATCATGGCGTGGCTTTCGCGGCTGAAGAAGCCGTGCGGCATTTTCGTGATGTGCGATGCGTGGGCGCGCATGGTCGCCCGTTACGCCCGCACCGCCAACCTGCGCGTGCCCGAGGACGTGGCGTTGATCGGCGTCGACAATGACACGTTCGAATGCGAGACCACGGCGCCTCCACTCTCTAGCATCGCCGTGCCCTGGCGCAGCGTGGGTGAGAGTGCCGCGCAGCTCGTTCAGACGGGCCTGCGCGGCGGCCCGATCGCGGGCCAATGTGTGCGCGTCAAGCCGCTGGATGTGGTGGTACGGCGGTCGTCCGACACGTTCGCCATCGAAGATTCGCTGGTTTCAGCGGCCGTGGCATGGATCGGGCAACATGCCGGAGGGCGCTTGAGCGTGCCGATCGTTTCAAATGCAATCAGCGTGTCCCGGCAGCGGCTCGAACGGCACTTTCGGCGCCACCTCGGTCGTACGGTGATCGAGGAGATTCGCCGGACGCGCGTGGAAGTCGCGCGGCGGCTGCTTTCGGCGACCCAACTGCCGCTGCCCGAGATCGCCAAGCGCAGCGGTTTTTCGAACTCCGCGCGGCTGAGCGTGGCTTTTCGGCGCGAAGTGGGAGTTCCTCCGGGTGCGTACCGGCGGCAGGCACGCGGCCTGGGCGACGCGCAAGATTGAAATCACGGCCCGCGAGCTACTTCGACTCGCGCGCGGCGGTCCCGGCGATGCGCAATCCGCGACCCTTGCCATAGGACTCGTCCGGGTCGGCGGGCTCCACTTCGATCAGATGGAAGCAGTCGAGCAAGGCGAGAGCGTCCGAGTAGGCCTGGGCAACGCGGCGAAAATTGCGCCATTCGACCACGCCCTGCACCATGATCTCCACGTTGCGAGTTCCGTAGATCCTCAAAGCCACGAGCCGCCCCTCGCTCGGCACCTGGCTCTTAAACACCACGGTCATCGTTCCGGACTGGAGGTCGTTGTCGAGCTCGACGTGGCTGTGCTTGGACACGTACGCTGAGATCGCGGAGAACATTCGCTCGTGGTCGGCCATTGGGCGTAGAGTCTCACGCTCATCCAGCAGCGTCCAGACATAGTGCCCCGGAGGGAACGAGTAATCATTCGGCGCAGAGAGGTGGCAGGCGGTCGGGGTCGGCGCTAGCGAACAGGACGGTGTTGCGCGGCGTGAGGCGTTGCGCGAAAAGCTGGGCGACGCTGACGGCCTGTCCTGACTCTTCGAGGGCGGTGGCGCGGTCGCGGACGATGGCGAGCTCAATCAGGCGCGCAAGCAGGCTGCGCGGCAGGGAGAGCCGGCGAATAACGGCGTAATCGCGCTGTGCGGCGCCGGCAAAAGTGCGGAGCTCGAGCTCGGTGGGAGCAGGCAATCCGCGAAGCGCAAAGGCGTGGCCGGCCAGGTCGGCGAAGCCGCTCTGCGCTCGCCGCCGATTGACGCCGCGCATCTCCTCGCCCGCTGCCACGTTGAGCCCGCGGGCGCGGAGCAGGTAGCGGAGCCCGAGCCGCGCTTCCCGTGCGCGGAGATTCGCGGCCATGCTCGTTTCGACGCCGTCTTCGCGCGGGGTGAGGTTGGTGAGGCCGAGCGCGCTCTTGCGAATAGCAAAGCTGCCGAAACCGCGCGCCTCGTGTGAGAGTGGCAAGCGACGAGGGGCGCTGGTCTTCTGGAGGCAACACGAGACGAGCGCCACGTCGCAGCGCGCGGCCGCGGCGGCGACGACGAGGCGATCGCCGAGCTCGCCGCAAGCATGCAGGCCAACGGCCAAGTCGCTGTGTTGGAGCTCGAGTCGATCTCGACCTACGTTGGCTTCGACGAAGCGAACAGGGGGCGCGCCCCCTTGGCTTGCCTGCTGCTCGCTCTGTGCGATGCCACTCCGCAGCAGCGCGGGGTCACGATCGAGGGCGAGTGTTTGACGTTGGAAGAGCTCCGAGGCCAGCCGAGAAAGATGGCCGCGGCCCGCACCAACGTCCACGATGCGCTCGGCGTGACCCGCGAACGGAGACAGGGCACCGAGCAGCGCGCCGAGCTGTCCTCGCTTGCGCGCGTTGACGCCACGCAACGCCGCCGCGGGTAACGCGAGCTCGCTCGTGCCGAGCGCGGGCAGACGCGTGCATTGCTCCACTCGAACGGAAAGCTCTATGAGCTCGGCAGGTGCGTTGGCCCGCGTTGCCAGCAGAGCAGCGAAGCCGCCGCATTCGCTCGCGAAGAGGTCCTCGTCATCCAGGTTCGAAAGGAACTCCAGCCAGCCGCGCTCGCGACACCACGCGGGCGGTTCGGGCGTCTCCACCGGCGTATCGACGATATCGAGCACCGGCACGAGCACCCCGAGGACGCGAGCCAGCTCCTCGGCCTGGCTCGTTCGGGGTTTCGCGCTGCTCGCGGGGGGCATGGCGGGTAAACCTGTGCCAGATTCCGCCGAAGTGCGCGAGGCCCTCGGCCCACGCCTCCGTCGTGCGCGACATCGCGAGTACTGACGCCGGGGTCGTTACTCGGCCGCTATGGCTTCGGCCCGCTCCATCCACGCGATGCGATCGACGAGCCGCTGATCGAGCTTTGTGAGCGAGCGCAGCTCCAGATCATCCTGTGGCCCCCGCTCTCGAAGTTTCTCGAGCGCCGATAGCCCGACCTTTGTGCCCTGGCGCAAACGTCGGAGACGCTCGAGCTCGGTGTGGTCATCGTTCGTCATATTAGGGTCCCTTTGGCGCCAGCAGGGGGCAGTGTCTCACGGGGGCATGCGCCACGGCGTCACACCCAAAACGTGGCAAATTGCTGCGTTTTCTCGTTCGCGAGGAAGATTTCCGGCAAGCACGAGCAATCAGCAGCAAGAAACATTCCGCAGCGTACGAGACTACGCAGGCGTGGCCGTCTGCCGCGCAGCGGTCCCGTTTCGCCTCGAATCGAGCGACGTGCAGGGCGCTCTGCAACGTGCGCGGCGGTGGCCGGAAGCGAGGAGCTACCGGATGATGACTTCGATTTCCGGTGGCGCAGGCGGAATGTCGAACCGTGTGGGGCAAGCGGAGAGGTCGAAGATCAAGAATTCGAACGCCTTCTCCTGGGGCGTGAGCTCGCGGTCAGCGCTGCCGGCGGGGAACGGGTCATTGCTGCCGCTGGAGACGTGAATGCCCGTGTGCACGAAGCGGCCGCACTGCTCGTCTGGGGTGTCGAGCTTTTCGACCGGCATGTTCATCGAAAAGTAGGGGATGGTGTTGGTGGCGGAGATCCAGGGCTGGGTGTAGGGCGTGAGCAACGAAGCCGCTGAGCCCTCGACACTCTCGAGCTCGATAGAGCCCAGCGTGGTCGAGGCGTCTACGTTCAGGAGCCACTGTGCGAACGCCTCACCCTTGGGAAAGCCGGTCTCGATGTTGAACGTGGTAGGGCCTGTGTCGCTATCCCAGGTCGCAACGTCTGGAAAGGGCGTGACAAAGTGATTGTTGCTGCCCGGTGGGCCACGCAGGTAGCTGAAGTGGAAGTGCGAGCCGAACATGCGCCCGCCGCGATCGGCGTAGGCCTTGGCGGCCTCTTTTTGCGCCGTCGGCTGGGCATAGCCGATCTCGGTGCTCTCACCGTGACACGACATGATGACCATGTCGTACCGGGAGAGCACTTCGACGGAGTCGAGCAGTTGATCGGCGGGGGGCAGGACTGTGCCATCGACGTACGAGGCGATGGATCGGTAACCGGCCGTGTAGAGGTTCACGCGCCCGGGGCCGTCGGGATTGCTAAACTCCGAGTCGGCGACGCCGATGACCCGCAGCATCCCTTCCAGCTTGTCGGCGCGTCCGGTCACCATGGCGATCTTCGGCAGATGACCTTCTGATTGGCTGCGCGGCAGGCGAAACTGATCGGGATCGTCGAACGCGTTGTCCTGACACGGCAAGACGCTGGGCAGCGTGATCTGGCGCCGCCATTTGCCCATCTGGATCACGAAGGGAATGTTCGTTCCGTCCGGCACGTCCTCCATCACAAATTGCCCTGCGGGATCGGTCAGCGCCGAGGCTGCCGGTTTGCCGGAGGCCGTTGCGTCGCAGCGGTCGCACGTCACGCCCTCGGCGATCGGATCGAGCGCCTCGCTCGGCACGTAGACCATGACGTTGTAGAGGGGCAGCCGGCCCGCAGGGTCGTAGATGGTGCCCCGAACCGTCGTCTTCGGCTTGCCCTCGAGAGTGCAACGGGAGGCGGCGACCGGGGTATTCGGGGCTACGACCGGCGCGAGATCGTCCCCGCCAAAAAGGGGGTTACCCTCGGCCGGAGGGGTGCTGTTGAGCGGATTGTCAGTGCGGGGCTCCGGCGCAGACGGAGACGGCTCACCGACCCGACTGGAACGACCCGAGTCGCCCTCACCCGCAGAGCAGTGCGCGGTCGCGACGGCCCAGGTGAGCAAAAAACAAGCTGAAAGGGCGGATCGAAGGCGCGCCAGCATCCGAAGTAGATGTCGCAAAACCCCGAATCGATCGCGATTCCAAGGCGCTTTCGTTGCAATGTGCGGCCGCTCTGCGGACGTCGCGCGCTTCGACGAGTTTCCTAGCCGGCTGGACCCTCACACACATAGGCGAGGGGCTCTTCGCACTCGCGATCAGCCCAGGTCGAATCGGGCAGCAGCCGCAGGCAATCCGAGCTGTCCGAGCCATTCGGTTCGTCCTCGAACCAGTTGACGAAGGCGCTATTGAGAGCGTTGCCAGCCGCTCCCTCGCCTTGCCAGAACTCGAAGCCGTCGGACACCCAGGCCCAGGTCTCCTCGCTGACCGTGTCGGAGCCGCCCACCCAGGCCTCCCCGCTGAGCAACCCACGAATGAACTGGCTGTCGGCGCTGCTGCGGATCGACGCGAGATCCCAATCGGTGCCACGGCCCTGGCAACTGACGCGTGCGGCGTCCCAGGTGAGCGCCGCGGCTATACCGAGGTAGCAACGCCCGTTCGGTCCCGTTGCCTCGTCGGACGCGCAAGCGAGCGGGACTGGCTCCGGTTCGGGCTCAGATCCGGCATCGGGGGCGGGGGGAGCTGCCGCGTCGGGCGGATCTGCGTCGGGCATTGGGCAGTCTCCCCTGCAAGTGGGGTCGGGCCCTGCGTTGCTGGAGCCGCCCGTCGCCCCAATGGGGTCCAGCGGGGTACCTTTTCCCGGGAACTGCTCCCCATTCGCTCCGGCAACGGAACCCGGGGGCACCGGCTTCGACCCGCCATTGGCCGCGGGCGCGAGTGACGCTAGCCCGCCGGTTCCGGCTGGGCCTGCTCCTTCGCGCGCGTAGTCGGACAGATCGCGAAGCGGGAGGCACGCCATGAGCCACACCGAAAACGCTCCGCAAGGCCCTAGCGCCGATGCGGCGTGACCGAACCATCCAGCCGCCTCCGCGGCTTGGGGAACCATGACATTGCGCATTTCCTGAGTTGCGTCACGCCGACCGGCTCCGAGCTTGCCTCGGCCGCGAATCAACAAACGATTTCCACCTCCGGATCACCTCCGGAGGCAAGACCGACTCACCCGACTCGACATCAATGCGCCACGTTTCGGAATCGATCATTCGGCCGCAAACAGGCCGCGCCGGTGCAACGGCGTGCAAATGGCCGGGGTACGTTGCGTGGAAACGCTTCGATCGCGTGAAAGGGGCCGCCTACGGCCTGCGAGGGTGCGGAGCCGTGCTGGTTTCGCCACCGGCTTGCAGCCGAGGAGGGCTGCCGTCTTCTTCGAGGGCTTCCCCGTGAGTGTCCAGCACGCTCGATTCGGTACCGCGCCGGGAAGCGGCTCGGTGGATGCCAAAGCCCTGGCTCGACGCTTTGACCTCGAAGAAGCGGCGCAGGTATTCGGCCACGCTTGCGCGCACGGGAGCCCAGAGCAAAAGCAACCCGAGCACGTCCGAGAGCAGACCCGGAAGCAAGAAGAGCGCGCCGCTGGCCAGCACCAGCATGGCATCGAGCGCGCCTGCAGCGGGAGGCTTACCCAGCCTCAAAGCGGCTTGCCAGTCTCGAAAAACACGCCGGCTCTGGCGTTTGGCGAGGCTCGCGCCGGCGAGCCCGCCCACAAACATGATGGCGGCCGTGACCCACCAGCCGATCCGCTGCGTGAGCCAAACGAGCAAGGCGAGCTCGCTTAGCAAGAGCGCGATCAGGCCGAGCAGGAACTTGAGCATCGCGGTGATTGAAGCGCGACTGCCGGCGAATAGCCAGGGGCCATCTCGTGTTTGCCCCGGGCGCGTCAGCTGTCCGGATCGGCGATGTCGACCACTGTGTCATGCGTGCGCTGGGTGGACTGTTCACCCGGCAAGAGGCGTGGGTAGAACACGCCGGTCACGGCGCTGACCCAGGCGCAGGCGGCGAGTTGCCCGCCCAGCACGTCGGAAGGGTAGTGCACCCCGAAGTAGACGCGCGACAGCGCAACCCCGAGCGCGACGCTGGCCGCCAGGAGACCCACCGGCACGCGGTATCGGCGGGGCAGGCCACTGGCGAACGCGACCACGACAAGGCTCGCGAGTACGCCTGCAGATCCCATGGCGTGACCGCTGGGGAATGAGAAGGAATTGGGGGTGTCGATCAAATAGAGCGATTTTATATCGGGCCGCGCGCGTTGAAAGCCGAGCTTCAGAGCGAAATTGAGCAGCGACGTGCCGAGTGTGGAGATCACCAGAAAAAGGGCTTCGGTGCGGCGCCCGCGGAGCCAGGTCACCAGCACCGCCAGGATGGCCAACAGCGCCATGCCGAGCCCGCCTCCACCCTGCGTCAGCACCCACATCGGCCAGTCGAGGTACCCTCGCCACGCCGTCACGACGGCTGCGGCGGCGTCATCCACGGGTCCGAGCTCACCGTCGTGCAACTCGCTCGACAGCTCGATGAAACACCAGAGCGAGCCGAGCGACAGCCCAATGCTCCACGGATGCCTGAAGACGAACGCGAGCAGGCGGGTGAGGCGGCGACGGACCTTCTGCACGCAGGGATTCTACACGCGGGACGCGGCAACGCGCCGAGATTCGTGTGCGTCTCGATGCCACATTCTCGCACGCGCAAACGCCGCTGTAACAAAGCCGGGGATCGGTGTACGAGGCAATTTGGCGAGGAGCTCGTCCTGCAACCTAGCCGCCTACGATACCGACCACCGGGAGCACATCATGCAACGCAATCAATACCTTCTTCATCTGACCTTGGCTCTGGGCGCATTGGCTTTCGGCTGTGGCGATGACGACGGAGGCAGCAGCACGAATCCCGGCGGTGGCATGGGCAGTACCGTCAACAGCGGCGTGGATGACTCCAAGATGTTGAGCATGTTGACCAGCGCGGAGGTGCAACAGCTCGGGGAAGGTGTCTTGCAAGCCCAATCGGGCGCAGCTTTTCTGGATGGTGCGTGCAAGTTCGCGGGCGTTTTGTCCTCGGCCGCCATCGGCGGCAATGCGGCGCCCACACCCCAGCAAGTCCAAATGTGCAATGACACCTATATTCAGTGCAAGACCGACAGCCAGAGCGCCCCTGCGGCTCCGGTTGGTCCGGCCGCACCCACCGGCACAGCCGCATTTGCGGGCTGCAACATCACCGTTGCGCAATATGAAACGTGCATGACGGAGCTCCTCGACATCTACGCCGAGACCTTCGGCGCCTTGGCCTGTGACCAACCCCTGGACCTCAGCGCCATGCCCACGCCCAGCATGGCGACGGCCTGTGACGTGCTGTCGACGCAGTGTAGCGGCGCTCTCCCGGAGTAGGCATCAGCCCGTCGTGAGTTCGACGCCGATTTCGAAGCCGGGCACGGCATTGTCGTCGCTCCAACGTTGCGGCTCGGCCTTGGCGCGTTCTTGCTGGCTGCGGCGCTGGCGCTGCTGGAGCGTGCGGTTACGGCGCCACCAAATTGAGCGCACCGAGGTAGTCGCGCTTGCCGAGCGGGACGCCGTTGTGGCGCAGGATGGCGTAGCAGTGCGAGAGGTGAAAGAAGAAGTTGGGCAGGGCATGCTGGCGGAAATAGTCCGCACCGCTCATGACCTTGCCCTCCCAGCGCGGCTGGGTCACGACCTGCGCCGCGGCGCGCTCGAAATCCTTGGCAGAGAAGCTCTCGAGGTAACCGATGACGGAGCGCACGCGGGCCCGCAGGTCGTCGAGCGTGGCCTCCGTGTCGGCGTGCGACGGCGCTTCCTTGCCGGAGAGCCGCGACGCTGCGAGCTTGGCGGTGTCACACGTCACCTGGACTTGCCGGGCAAACGCGAACTGATCCGGCGCCAGGCGCAGGCCGACGAACAGATTGGAATCGAAAGAACGGCTCTGGGCGAAGGTGGCGGCGGCTTCGAGCCACTTGTCCAATTGACCGAGCGAATTCTTGAACTGGCCGAATATCTCGTAATACATGGCTCCGATGCTACGCGGCTTTGGCGCCGCTGGCCAGTGTGGCGCGCCCGAGTGCCCCGATGCGCCGTGCTGTGCCGGCCAGTGTGAGCCCGGCCCCAAAACATCGTCTCATGCGGTCTACTTCGTCACGCCCAGCGCCGCGAGCCAGCGCGCCATGACTCGAGGCCACTCCGCGACGGACTGACCCTGCGCGCCGCGAATGCCGAAGCCATGGCCGCCCCGCGGATAGACGTGCATTTCAACCGAGATGCCGGCTCGATGCAGGGAGTCGTAGAAAGCAATGGAGTTTAGTGGCGACACGGCGGTGTCGTCATCGGTTAGGATGAGCAGCGTCGGCGGGGTGGAGAGCGTGACGTGTCGCTCAGGTGAGCGAGCCGTTGCCAGCGCTTGGCTCGGGTGCTCACCGAGCAGCCGTTGCTTTGATTCCGCGTGTGCCAGGGGGCCCAACATCGAGATCACGGGGTAAAGCAAGATGACGTAGTCGGGGCGCGCGCTGGCGGCGTCGATGGCATCGCGCGGAGCATAGACGCGTTCTGCAAAACCGACGGCGAGCGATGCAGCCAGGTGCCCGCCGGCGGAAAATCCCAAGATACCGATGCGGCCCGGGTCGACGCCGAACTGCTTGGCGCGACTGCGCACCAGGCGCACCGCGCGTTGTGCGTCTTGCAGTGGAACGTCGCTCGGTTGCTGGTGGCCTTCGGCGGGCAAGCGATACCGTAGCAAGAACACCGTGACGCCTTCTGGCGCGAGCAGCTGCGCGACCTCGCTGCCTTCCTTGTCGAGGACCTGGCGCTGATAGGCTCCGCCCGAGGCGATGACGAGCGCCGCGCCGTTCGGGCGCGCTGGGGCGAACATCGTCAGGGTCGGCTGGGTGATGCCGGTGACGATGCGATCCTGCCGGCTCGGATCTTTGCTGCGTTCGGTGATGGTCTCCGTCAGCGCCAAGTGGGTGGAGCCCGGAGCTCCGGCGGGCCAGAGCAAAAGAGGGACGCGCTCCTCGAAGGAGCCGGGAGCTGTCGTGGCGGTCACGCTGGTATTGCTCGTTGCACTCGTTGCAGCAGGAAGGACGGCGGGTGGCGGAGCGCAGCGCACCGTCGCGAGGACAGAGAGCGCGGCGGCCGCCGCGCCGACGGCGTTCAAAGGCCGTCCGTCATGTGTGCTGGCGCAATGCCCAGGCTGCCCTGGAGTTCTGTGATGACCCGCAGGAGCTCCTGTCGATGCGCTGGCGGCACGTCGAGGTGGTCGAGCGCCTTCTGGGTGTCCTTGAGCCCGTAAATCTTGATCAGTGGATTGAACCAGGCGACGGCAACACCCGCCGCACGCGCGACGGCGGAAGCCGTTAGAACGGCGATGCGTGCGCGGCGTTGACCCAGCTCTCGAAGGCGCGCCCGCTGCGTCGCGTTGGGGGCGCCGCCCGCGGTATACACGAGCGAACGAAAGCTCGCCGTTTCCGGCTTCCCCCGATAGAATTGAAGCACTTCGTCCCACTCATCGTCCGTGGGCGCCTGGGTGCCATGCACGAAGACGACCACCCCCCGCACTTCGCGCGACGTAAACGACTTCGAGCGCATGCGAGATGCTAGGCGCGAATACCGGCCGGGGGAAGAGGCGATACCGACTCGACCTTGCCGGGTGGCCTATTCGAGCTGCGTGGTCCAGTAACCGACGCTATCCAGCGGGCGCCGTTTTGGCGATCTCGACAGACGGCTGGTTTTACGCAATCTTTACGGGGCCCGAGCGAGTTGCCGAAAAGACCCGACAGTCCAGCATGCATTCCGCACCCGACCGATTCTCAGCAAAACATGTCGAGCAGTGGCGAGACGAAGGCTTCGTCGTCATCGAAGGCTTCTTTTCCAGGTCCGAATATGAGCCGGTCTTGCAGGATTTCGAGGCGCTGTACCGGGACGCTGGGAAGGGCGAGGGGGTGGGTGTCGCGCAACAGCTCGAACCGGAAGTCCGCCGCGCCAGCCACGGAATGCAGTTCAAGAACATCCATGTGTTGCCTTACGAGGCGTCGAGCGCCCTCAATCTGATATCGCTGCATCCCGATTTGATCGCCTTCGCCCGAGCCCTGCTCGGGGTGAGCGACGTGCGCCTGTACCAATCGCACACGTGGGCCAAGTACACGGGTGAGGCCGACTACGACCAGGATTTCCACTGCGACTTCGGCAACCACACGCTGATCGCACCCTCGGAAGATCCCGCGCACCGGACCGTGGATTTAGTCATCTACCTGACGGACGTCACGAAGGAGCACGGCGCCCTGCGCTACGTGACTAAGCCGGATGTGGTGGCGGCGCTGGGCCGACCGGTGATCTCACCGAGCGAGCACGATCAGCCGGCACTCAGAAAGCTGGAACGCGCCGTAGAGGTGCCCGCCGGTTCCCTCGTGGCCCACAGCATCGACACGATGCACCGAGGCAGTAACCTCACCATTCCCAATGGCCGCCGATTTTCGCTCACGGTGGGCTACAAGGCGGCCGGCAGTGACCACATCGGCTTTCACGTCTGGCAATCCGGCCACAATCGCCCGTGGCAGCGGGTCTTCAACCATGCGACGCCTGAGCAGCTCGCGAGCCTCGGCGTGCCGAAGCCGGGTGATCCCTTCTGGACGCGGCGCACGCTCGAACTGACGCAGGCACGCTGGCCCGATTGGAACATGGCAGCGTATTTCGTCGCGCACTCAGAGCGCAGCGGTTAGCGGCACGTGAGCGCCTACTGGAGAGAGAGCGTGTTCCAGGTGCGCCACTCCGCCAGATTGCCGGTGGTGGCGCTGGCGGCGGTGAGCACGTTCGGCTGATTTCCGGTCCCGAGCAGGAACTTGCGCAAGTGCTCTCGCAATGGTTCCTGGTGTTCCGCTCTGGCGGCGCAGTGGCTCCCGGACGCCACCGCGGAATGGTACGAGATGTTACCGGCTGCTCCTAGCGCCGCGTAGACTTCGGCACC
>JAYWEH010000365.1:0-9906 GCA_043780025.1 Deltaproteobacteria bacterium | reverse complement strand
CGCTGAGAGAACGGCTCCGCCCGGAGAGCGCGCACCAGCAGAGGAGGAAACGCCGGGCCTGCCGCCCCCGCCCACGGCGATGAACCCGCCCAGCGTGCCGCCAAGCGATGGTCTATTTCTGGATCCGGACGAACCCGTGGTGGACGTTCCTCCGCCGGTCGTGCCCTTGAAGCGCCGGGGTTTGATCGAACGCCAGGTGACGTGTCCCGACGGGGGGACCACGGCGGTTTCGGGCACTGTCTACATCCCGTCCGGTGCGTTGCCCCTCTACAATGCGATGGTCTACGTGCCCGATGCGGAGCTGGCACCACTCACACCGGGTGCCAGCTGCATCTGCGAGGTGACCGGCGCACCGCTCGTGTCAGCGCTCACGGATGCCGCGGGCCGCTTCGTGCTCGAGAACGTGCCGGTCGGTGAGAACATTCCTCTGGTCATTCAGGTGGGGGACTGGCGGCGTGAGTTCAATATCGGCACCGTCAACGCCTGCGCTGAGAACCCCGTTCCCGATCAGACCTTGCGCTTGCCCACTCGCCAGGCCGAAGGGGATCTTCCCAACATCGCCATTTCGACCGGTCAGCTCGACGCGCTCGAGTGCCTGATCCGGAAGTTGGGGATCGATCCATCCGAATTCACGGCTCCCGGCGGAGGCGGTCGCGTTCAAATGTATGCGGGGCAACGGGGCACTGACGCGTTCGCGGAGGACTTCGGAGGGCAGCCGTTTCCGCCCGCCGACGAACTGTGGTCCGATCTGGAAACGCTCTCACAATACGACATCGTGATGTTATCGTGCGGCGGTCGCGACGACGGCGACGACAAGCCCGAGGCCGCTTATCAGGCGATGTTCGACTACGTCAATCAGGGGGGCCGCATGTTTGCTTCCCACTATCAATCGATCTGGTTCCAGCGCGGTCCGGCCCCATTCCCCGATTTGGCGGAGTTTGTGGACGACGGGAATTTGGGTGAATTGTCGGCGCAGGTGGTGACTAGTTTTCCCAAGGGGGAAGCGCTGTCCCAGTGGCTCGTGAACACGGCCACCACGGAAGAGCCGGGTGAGGTGGAAATCCGCGGCGCCACGCACAACATCGCGAGCGAAAATCCGGAGTACGCGCAGCGCTGGATTGCGACGGAGGACCCCGCGTCAGTTCAATACATCTCCGCGAACACGCCCTTGGGGGTGTCGGAGGAAGATCAGTGCGGGCGGGTGGTGCTGAGCGACATCCACGTGTCACCCGGCGAGCCGCTCATTGACGATTTCTCCGACCTCACGATCACCTTCCCGGAGGGCTGCATCACGTCGGGGCTCACGCCGCAAGAGCGCGTGCTCGCGTTCATGTTCTTCGACATTTCAGCCTGTGTCGTGCCTGACAGCCGCCCTCCTGTGCCGCCGACAATCATTCGCTGACAATCATTCGCTGACAATCATTCGCTGACGAGCCGCGTTCGGGGGCGCGCGCATTCATCGCTCAACGTGAGTTGGCAGGCGCCTCGAGGTGCTGCCAACTCAATTGCCGTTCGGCTACGGCGAGTTGAGCCCAAAACGGCGGCTCGGCGCGGGTTTCGCACTTGGCGCGGCGGTTGCTAGGAACCGCTCCAGAAAGGAGCCTGCTCCAGCGAGAGCAGGTACCAACCCATGCGTCCACGCACTCTTGGGGCTCGTGCCTCGCTCGCGCCGGTGCTCGCCCGAGGTTTGCCTCGCGCGACAATCCTCGCTTGCGCTCTACTCGGGGCTTGCCTCGATCGCCCGCTCGGCGCGCCGCCTCCCGTTTCGACAAACCTCTTCGTTGAATCTATCCCTCGCGACGCGGTCGACAAGATCGATCTGCTGTTCATGATCGACAACTCCGCCTCCATGGCGGACAAGCAGTCGATCCTGCGCCTGGCGGTGCCAGACCTCGTTGAACGCCTGGTCAATCCGCCGTGCATCGACGACGGCGGGGTCGTGCGCTCTCCGCCCGCCGCAGGTCAAATCTGCCCGGAAGGCCAGACCCGCGAGTTCAATCCCGTCACCGACATCAACGTGGCGGTGATCTCGTCCAGCTTGGGAGACGTCGGCGCGGATCAACCGTGTCCGCCCACGGGTAGCGCGAGCGGCGTACCGGACGTTGCCGACATGGCACACCTCATGGGCAGCCTGGAGCGCGGGGCGAGCATCGGCGCGAACGAGGCGGGGTTCCTGGAGTGGCGCGGCGGGGAGGTCGCAGATTTTACGCGCAAGTTCGAGCGCATGGTGCAGAGCGTGGGCGAGCGCGGCTGTGGCTTCGAAGCATCGCTCGAGTCCTGGTATCGCTTCTTGATCGATCCGTATCCGTACCGTCGTTTGGTGCGCGTACCGTGCCCCGGCTCCGAGTCCACGGAGCGCGGCTGCGTGCAATACGCCACGGACGCAGCCGGTAACGTCGAGCTCGACGAGGTCCTGCTGGCGCAGCGGCAAGCCTTCCTGCGTCCGGACTCGCTCGTGGGCGTCATCATGCTGAGCGACGAAAACGATTGCTCGATTCGTGTCGGAGGCTCGAGCTGGCGGATTGCCAGCGTCGGGAGCTCGACCCAGGCGCCGCCGTTGCCGATGTTGCGCGGCTCCTCCGCCTGCGCGCTGGATCCCAACGCGAAGTGTTGTTACCCGTGTGGGAATCGTCCCCCCGACGGTTGTGGTGACGACGCGAGTTGCGCCGGTGATGCCGAAGCGGGCATCCGCGAAAACCGCCTGGCTCCCGAAGATGACGGCGCCAATCTGCGCTGTTTTCAGCAAAAGCGCCGCTTCGGCGCGGACCTGCTGTATCCGACCGCTCGCTATGTCAACGCCCTGCGCGAGTTCGAGCTGTGCATGAGCACTCCCGATTTGAGCCCCGAGGGTTGCCCCGTAAACGACCGCGTCCCCAATCCCCTGTTCGCCGGCGGGCGGGATCGCTCGCTCGTCTTTCTGGGCGGGGTCGTGGGCGTGCCGTGGCAGGCGATTGCGTCTGATCGAGATGCCAATCAGATGCCGCTCGCCAATCCGGACACGACGCTCCGTTTCAAGACCGCCGCCGAGCTCCATCGCGACGATGTGTGGGCACAAATCGTGGGCTCACCCGGGGTGCCGTGGCGAGCCGCGGCAGAAGGGCGAGCCGAACGGCAACCGACGCCCGCCACTCCGCCGGGGAACCCCTGGATGGTGGAGTCGCAATACGAGCGCCCGGACATACCGCCCGCCAATCCCATCAACGGCCGCGAGTACGACACGGCGCAGGATCTCCCCCAGGCGACCCCCATGGACCTGCAATACGCCTGTATCTTCCCCCTGCCGGAGCCCGTCGACTGCGCGCTGAAAGGTCCCATGGAACAGTGCGATTGCTTCGCCGACGACCTGGATCGGCCGCTCTGCGAAGAACGGCCGGGCCAGACTGCTCCGACCACGCTGCAGCGCTGGTCCAAGGCCTATCCCGGCTTGCGCGAGCTCGAGGTGCTGCGAGATTACGGCGATAACTCCATCGTCGCGTCGATCTGTGCGCGCAACGTCGATGCGATGTCGCAGCCGGATTTTGGCTACCGTCCGGCGATGGACGCGGTGGTGGATCGCCTGAAGGAACGTCTCGGGGATCGCTGCTTGCCGCGCAGCTTGCTCACGGAGGACGACGGCACCGTCTCTTGTACGCTGGTCGAAGCCGTGGCAAGGCCGACCGGGGCGTGTGAGTGCGACGCCGCGGTCGCGCGCAAAGCGCCCGACGACGACGTCGAGCGCGACGTGCGAGAGCGCTTGGTCGAGAGCGCGTCCGATGCGTGTGGGCCGAGCGATCGCGAGTGCGCAAACGCTTGCCTATGCGAGGTGCTCCAGGTTCAAGACGCCGCAGCTGACCCCGACGAAGCCTTGCGTGCGTGCAGAGAGGACGAGAGCCCGCGAGGCATCGAGGGCTGGTGTTATGTCGCCGATACGCCTGAGCAGCGGATTGGAAATGCCGAGCTGGTCAAGGACTGCTCCGTGACGGAACGCCGCAAGTTGCGCTTCGTCGGCAGCGGGCTACGGCGCGACACCACGACGTTTGTTTCGTGCCGCGGCGCCCCGCGCGCGCAGGCGCTGGAGTGAGAGGGCGCCTCGCGAGGACACCGCTCAGTTGGCGATCAGCTTCTCCAGACGCGCCAGCACCTTGTGTTTCTTTGAGTACACCGTGCTCACGCTGATGCCGAGCTGCTCGGCGATCTGTTCGGGCTCGAGTCCACACAAGTAGGCGTCCAGAAATTCTCGATCGCGAACCGATAGGCTCTGCATCACTTGGGACATCACACGGGCGCGCTCGCGGAAGCAACAGATGCTGAAGGCGTCGGGCTCCTCGCTCGGCGGCTCGACCTCGGTGACGTCGGAGCCGGAGCTGCCGAGCCAAGGTTGGCGACGGCGGCTGCGCAAGAAGTCATGCGCGCTGTTGCGGGCCAGGGTGCACAACCACGAACCGAGTGGTGTTCCACGGCCCGGATCGAAGCTCTTGAGGCGGCGCTTGTCGTCGCTCAGGAGCTGCAGGCACAGCGTGCCGTAGATCTCGTCCACATGATCGGTGCCGGTGAGCTGCGGGAAGCGTCGCGTCACCTGGCTGATCACCCCCTGGAGGCGGTTCGAAAAGCGTTCGTGGAACGTGCGCCACGCCTTTTCGTCATCCGAGAGCAAGCTGGGGATGAGCGCGGCGTCATCGTGTACCGGGGGATCCGACGGCTGGGGCATGGGGGCTCTATGAGCAGCCGGCGTGCCAACGATAATTTTATGTAATTATCAACACTTACGTTCGCGTTGCAAGCGTCACGCGTTACCCTGTTACGCGTCACCGTTACGGCACTTCCACCGCCAGTGATCCTACGCTGTGTCCGTCTGGAATCTTCCAGACGTGGCAGCGTGCCTCACCCGCGGTCGCCCTACGATCTCAGAAGGCGTATCGAAAAATCACCGCTGAGCCGTTAACCTGCAGATCGTGAAGCGCTTTTCTTTAATCACCAGTCTCATTGCCATCGGCTTCGGTTATGTATCCGAGGCGTCTGCAACCGAAGTCGGACGAAGTCGGGATTTTGGGCTTGGATTTGCGTTTGGAAGTCCCACGAGCCTCGTCGGCAAGGTCTTCGTCGGCGGTGAGAACGCGATCGACTTCGGCTTGGGCTTCTGGAGCTACGGTTTTCGTTGCTCGCGGCGCTACGACGACCGGCGTTTCTGCGACGATGCCGCCTTCGATGTGATCAGCCTGAATGCCGACTATCTCTGGCAATACCCGCTGGTCACCGGAGCTGCCGCCAACTTGGATTGGCACATCGGCGCGGGCGGCCGTGTGTGGGTGGGGGACGGTGGGTTTGCCGCGGCAGCGCGCATGCCGGTCGGCCTCGATTTGACGTTTCGAAAGCCCTCGTTCCTCGAGGTTTTCCTGGAGCTCGCGCCCGCGTTGTACGTGGTGCCTGGCATCGGCCTGGACATCGAGGCATTCCTCGGCGTTCGCTTCTATTTCTGAGCGGCCGCGCCGATCCGGCGTCTCAGCTCGTCGAGGATCTCCCGTGTCGCGCTCGATCCCACGCGCGTAGCGCCGAGCGCCTGGTACTCGAGCACTTGATCGAGCGTGCGGATACCTCCGGAGGCTTTGACCTGCACCTGAGGAGGCGTGTGATCGAGCAATAGCGAGACGTCTTCGCCGGTGGCTCCGCCGCTGCCGAAGCCTGTCGAGGTCTTGACCCAATCGACCTCCAGCTCCGAACAGATTTCACACAAGGCGAGTTTGTGTTCGCGTGCGAGGTAACAAACCTCAAAAATGACCTTGAGCTTGCTCGCCGCGTCGCGTGCGACGGCGAGCACCTCGGCCACCTCAGTCTTGATGTAGGCGTAGTCACCGCTCAGCAACTTGCCGATGTTCACCACCATATCGAGCTCGGTGCCCCCATTCGCCACCGCGTCGCGCGCTTCAGCGACTTTCACACGTGTGGCGTGCCCGCCGTGGGGAAAGCCGATGGTGGTGCTGGGTTGGACGCCGCTGCCGGCGAGCAATTCTGCGCAGCGGGCCAGCGCGTGTGGAAGGATGCAGACGCTGGCCACGCCTAGGTCACGGGCGAGCTCGATTCCGGCGTCGAGCTCGTCGTCAGTGAGCGTCGGCTTGAGCAGCGAATGGTCAATCAGCTTGGCCACTTCGGCGTACTGGGGGTCCATGCCTCGGGTGGCTACCCTGACCTGATGACGAAGTCGACCGTTACTCGCGAACTGCTCGGTGTGTGACGCGCTGAGTTCAACCGCTCGTGTTATGCAGCGTGCGGCGAGCAGTCGGTGTGCTAACTCGCCGCGGACGGCGAATTTCGATGGCGGTCCCCTGGCGCTACATGACCACGGTGTTGCCTTGATGTTTCGGAGAGTGCACACGGCTCCGAGCGACCGCACGCCAGAGCGCAGCGGCCAGCCGGCGGTTCGCTGGGACGCGCTTTTGGGGGCGATAATGTTTTTCCAAGTCGGGTCGTCTAGCCACACCGGGGCATTAGTGCCCGTCGCTGTTTTTCTGCGGGGGGGAACAGGAACCTCACTTGAAGTGCAACTACCTGCCGCTGCTGGAGGCGTCTCGCGCCCTCGGTGTTTGCCCGAGTACGGTATCTACCTGGGTAATTGAAGGTACGCTGCGCGCCCGAGCCGCACCGCGGGGAACTTTCGAGATCGCGGCGCTCTCGCTCGTGCATTTGATGTTGCGCAACGGCATGGCCCTACCGCTCGGCTTACAGGCACCGGTGCGTCTGGTGGTGATTGACGACGAGCCTGCGATGCTGCGATCCACCGCTCGAATGCTCAAGCGTCGAGCTCCACATCTCGAGGTGACCCTGGCGGAGGGGGCGGAGTGTGGCCTGCGCGAGGTGTTGGAGAAGGAGCCGGACGCCGTCCTCGTCGACATGCACATGCCCGTGCTGAATGGCGTCGAGGTATGCCGCGAGATCATGAAACACGACCCGCGCTCCGAGATCTCACTCATCGCGTTCTCCGGGCGCCGCGACGCGGAGCTGGAACGGGATTTCGAAAACGTCGGCGTGCGCGCTCTGCTCGGCAAGCCACCGGATGTGGAGCAGCTGCTGAGCATCCTCGAAGTTGGCCTGTTGCAGCTCGACAACTGCCAGCGCACTCTCTTTCAGAGTGAAATCGTGCAAAGCGAGATTGTGTCGTCGGGCGTCAGAATTAACGGAGCAACTGCTTAAATAGACAGACCATCGGCGAAACCGAAGAACGCGGTTCACAACTGGCCGCCCGGCGACTAGTGAGGAAGGTGGGGGGACTCAGGCGCCGACACATCACCTAGACCCACGGAGGGCGACATGCCTCTTCGTCACGATCGATCGGGGGGGCCCAGTTTAGCTCAAACACGCTCTCGAGCCTCAGATGCACCCGAGCGGGTCTCCGATTATACCGATCTCGAAGGAGCGGAGGGCCGGGACGTCTACTTTCGGCCCGAGCGCTACCCCCGCTCGGAGCTGGGAGCGATGGGGGTCGCGGTCGAGGTTTTGCACGAAGGGCAGCGGTTCGCGTGCGAGTTGCGCGACGTTTCGCAGAGTGGCTTCGCCTGCGAATGGCCCAGCGACGCGGCTCCCGAGGTGGGTACGGTGCTGGAGGAGGCTGTGCTGCGCTTCGATGATCACGAGGCTTATCGCGGGCGCGTGAAGGTCAGTTCGGTGCGCCGGGATGAGAAAGTCACGCTGATCGGGGCGTCTCTCATCGACACCTTGATGAACATCGAAGACGTGTTGCACCTGCGCGACGTGAAGACGAGCATCGCCGGCGCCGAATTCGACGATCTGGCCTTCAGAGGTGCTCCCTGGCGGGTGTCTGGCCAGGAAAGGTTCAAGGCGCTGGTCGCCGACCTGCGCCTGTTTCTGGAAGACGCCGAAGAGAAATTCCGCGGCCTCGAGGCATCGTTGCCGTGGCACGTCACGCGCGGGGAACAGACCTCGCCAGCGCGCGATATGTTGATTGAGCGCATTCGTGGAGGGTTCACCCGCGAGGTCGTCACGGCCTCGAATGAGATCGACGCCGCCCTGCGTAGCGCCTCACGATCCGAACGAGAGGCGCTCCGCGAATATTCGGTGCGTCACCTGCACGCCCTCCTGATGCAGTCCTGGTGGATGCACCGTGCCTTGCTCAAGCCTCTCGGGTACCCCGGTGACTACGAGGTGATGAACGCGGTCTACGGCGACCTCTTTCAAGGGCCCACGTTGTTCGCCAAGGCCATCAACATGGCATTGGCTTGGACACCCGCGGCGGTGGCGGTGCGTACCCGCAGGGATTTGCTCAAGGCCGAGCTGAGTGCACTGCTCGATCGCGGCGGCGCAGATCAGCCACTCAGGGTGCTCTCGATCGCGGCCGGCCCGGCCCAGGAGATTTTCGAGCTTCTGGATGAGCGCCGAGAGCTGCCGCGCGCGCTCGAGATCGTGCTGTTCGACCAGGACAAGGGTGCGCTGTCGTATTCCTACGGGCGTTTGAGCCGCCTCATCAGCTCGCGCTTTGCGGGTGGCGTGCGCCTCGTGCACCTGCACGATTCCATCAAACGTTTGTTGCGCGGCTCCACGGTGCTCGGCACGTCGGGTCGGTTCGACGCCATCTACGCCTGCGGCTTGTTCGACTACTTGCAGCCGAGTACGTGGGTCTCCCTGGCGCGAAACCTGTACGAAGCCGCTGCGCCGGGCGGCACCGTTTACATCGGCAACATGGTGCCGACCAATCCGAGCCGCTGGTTCATGGAACTGCATCTCGATTGGTTCCTCGAATACCGCGAGCGAGCGGAGCTTCTGGCACTGGCGCGGCGCGCCGCGCCCGAGGCGAACGTGCGCATCCTGGAAGAGAGCACCGGCGTGAATCCCTTTGTAGCCATGACTCGCGATTGAGGTGAGGTTGTCAGACCGAGACATCGAACTGGAGCGCAGGTGGTCGGCTTGGTTGCTCAATCGCAATCGACGTGGCCTGCGTGGCGTTCTGTGGATCGTAATCTGCATGTACCCCGTCTTCGGTGTGTTGGATTTTCTGACCGCACCGAGCGAGTGGCTGTGGCTGCTGTACGGAACTCGCGTGGCGATCACGTTGATCACTTTGCTGATGTTTCGCGTGGTCGGGAGCAGTTTGTTCGATCACCACCCGAACGCGATCACCGCTTCCTACATGGTGCTGGCCTCGCTCGGCATCAGCCTGATGACGGTGTTCATGGGCGGCTTGGCGTCGCCCTACTACGCGGGCTTGAGCCTCGCCATCGTTGCTACGGGCCTGCTCTTCGTTTGGACGACGCGCGTCGTGGTCGCGACGCACGCCGTGATCGTGCTGTCTTTTCTGGTACCCAATCTGCTCCTGAATGCCGTCCAGGACGTCCTGACGGCCGTGTCGAACCAGTTTTTTCTGGTGTCGACCGCCATTATCGTCGGCACCGGTCAAGTGATCGCGTATGCGTCCCAGCGCGAGCAGATCGAGAATCAGCTCATCCTGGAGAAGACCACGTCGCACCTGGAGACCGCCCACGACCAGCTGAAGCGGCTGGATCGCTTCAAGTCTGAATTTTTCGCCAATATCACACATGAGCTCAAGACCCCGCTCACGCTGATGCTGTCGCCGCTCACTTTGTTGATCGACGGGCACCTGGGTGGTGTGTCAGACGCTCAACGCTCAACCTTGCAGTCCATCCTGAAGAGCGGCGTGAAGCTGTCACGCCTGATCGGCGACTTGCTCGACCTGAGCAAGCTCGAAGAGTCTCGGTTGCGCCTGCGCGTGGAGCAACACGATCTGGTGGCCTACCTGGAAACCTTGCTCGCCCAGGTTGCACCGCTCGCCCAGCGCAAGTCGATTGATTTGTCGTTCGTTGCGCATGTGCAGAACGCTCTCGTGTTTTGCGATATCGATCGGCTGGAGCGCGTCTTCGTGAACCTCCTGTCGAACGCTACCAAGTTCACGGACGCCGGTGG
>JAYWEH010000364.1:0-4182 GCA_043780025.1 Deltaproteobacteria bacterium | reverse complement strand
ACGAAGGACTCGTAGGACGCGTCGATGTCGCGTTCGAGCTTGGCGAGCTCGCTCTCATCCCACGGCGTACTGATGGAGTGGTAGTTCGCTCGCGGCCCCGACGCCACGGTCGCGCGCCCCACGCCGAGGTTCTCGAGCAGCTTCGAAATCTCGAATTTGCCGCCCACCACTCCGATCGAGCCGGTCAGCGTCGTTGGATTGGCCCACACCGGCACGCCCTTTAAGCCGCTCGCATAGTAGCCGCCTGAAGCGGCCACGTTGACCATGGATACGAACACCGGTTTCTTTTGCGCGGCCAGAGTCAGTTCGCGCCACATCAGATCACTCGCCAGCGCGCTGCCGCCGGGTGAATCCACGCGCAGGAGCAGCGCGCGCACACGCCGTGATTCGACCGCGCTGTGGATGGCGTGGGCGAGCGACCGATCGCCGGTCGAACGAGTGCCGGACGGCCCCGGCCGATCGTGACCGGAACGGATGTTGCCGCTGATGCGCAAGAGCGCCACCCGCACCCCACGCCGTGGCCAGAACGAGCGCCGGCGTAGCCATTTTTGGTAACCGTCGAGGTGGTGCGCGCGCGCTGCCTTGGCGTCCAGCTCTTCTTCCAGCTCATCCCAATAGCGCGTCGCATCGATCAGGCCTCGCTCGCGCGCCTCCTCCGCGCGAAACGGCCCCTGATCGAGCTCCTGCTTCACGGCCTCTTCGCTCAGGCTGCGCGCTTCGGCCACGCGCGCCACGAGCTGCCCGTGCAGGTCCTTCACCAAGCTCTCGAGCATCTCGCGGTTGGCATCGCTGATCGCCTCTGCGCTGAACATTTCGCGCATGCTCTTGTAGCGGCCGCGCGCCGCGAGTTGTGCGCGAACGCCGACTCGATCCAACAGGCCCTTGAGCAGCGTGAACTCCATGGCCACGCCGCACACGTCGAGCGAGCCCTGCGGGCTGAGCCAGACCTTGGAGGCGCCGAGCGCTACCCAATAACCCGCGAGCCCGAGCTGATCGGCATGGACGACGACGCGTTTGCCCGCGGCCTTGACCCGCGCGAGCGCTGCCCGCACTTCCTCCGCCCGCCCGAGCCCGCACTCCAGGTCACCGATGCGCACCACGATGGTCTCGAGCTTTGCGTCACGCCCGGCTTCGTCCAGCGCCGTGAGCAAGCCGAGCAGGTGAGGGTCGCCCGCCGAGCGGCGCACCCATCCGAGCACACCCCGCTTCAAAGGTACGTCGGGCAAGCTGCCGGAGAGCGCGATACGCAACACGGGGCGCGCACCAAAATGGAAGCGGAGCCAGCGAATCGCTCGCCAGGGCATCCACAACGGGGCGAACAACAGCAAAAATAGCCAGCGCATCACGCTTTGCGACGTCCTTGTTCGGCCCCGTCGTGAGGTTCGTCCGGCGTGCCTGCGCGTTCACCGAGCTCGTCGTCCACACGATGAGTGGCGGCGCGCCGCGCGGCGCCGAGCAGCTCCTGCACTCCGCGCTCGACCGCGGCCGTTGAATTTGAAATTGCAGCGGGCTCTACGCGAGCGCGGGGGGCCCGGCTTGCCGTTTCGCGTTCGCGTTCGCGCTGCCGGCGCCGGCGATCCACGAGGCGCTGCGCGCTTTCGCGATCTGCCTTGGGATCGGCGAACACGGCCCCCTTGATCTTGAACGCCAAGTTCATGGCCCAGAACCCCACGGGCCAGAAGAACCACCAGCCACTTCCGGTGGCCCAGTCGATCCCGGCCAAACCGGCGCTGACGATGGCGAAGCTCGTAAAGTTCGAGCCGAGGCCCTTCCGGCGATCCTGCTGGAGCTGCGAGACCTCCCTCTCGATCTCCCGTTCGGATTCGACCTCCAGAATGGCCCGGTCCACCGCGGCGACGTCGATGCCGACTTCGGCGGCGGCCGCGATGAGCTCGCTGCGGCCCAGTCCACCCGCTTCAGCCTCTTGCCCCACGGCGCGCCGCAGAATTTCGCGCACTTCGTCGTCGGTATACGTGCGATCAGGCATTGCCTCGGCGGACATAGCACGAAGGCCCGCGGCGGGTAGCCCCGAGCGGCGCCCGGCTGGTCGCAAAGCTGTCCCCCCACGATAATCGCCTGCGATGGGGTTCACGGCTCCCTGTCGAACGGTGGTGGCTTCGGCTAGAGCTAGCCACATGCTGCAGAGTCGCGATCGCAGGTTCGTGCCACCGAGCCCCGAGATAGAAGAGCGCGTCCAATGGTTGATCGACAGGATGACGCTGAGCGAAAAGATCCTGATGCTCGGCGGCAAGCCGGGCACCGGTTCCATTCACGGCGTCGAGCGCCTGGGCATCCCCGAGCTGCGCCTCGCCGATGGCCCGCTCGGTGTGCACTGGTGGTGTGATGCGTCGACCGCGTACCCTGCCTTCATTGCCGCGGCAGCGTCCTGGGATCCGGCGCTCTGGTACCGGCTCGGGCAGGCAATCGGGCGGGATTGCCGCGCGCGCGGCGTCCACGTGCTGCTCGCGCCGGGGGTGAACATCTACCGCTCCCCGTTGTGCAGCCGCAACTTCGAATACGCGGGCGAAGATCCGTTCCTCTCCGCTCAGGTGGGCGTGCAGTACATCCGGGGCGTGCAAGACCAGGGCGTGAGCGCCACCGTGAAGCACTTCGCTTGCAACTTTCAGGAATACGAGCGCCACCACACGAGCTCGGACGTGGACGTCCGAACGCTGCGCGAGATCTACCTGCCGGCGTTCGAAGCCGCCGTGAAAGAGGCCGGAGTGGGCGCGTTGATGACCGCGTACAATCGCTTGAACGGTGTGCAGTGCTCGGAACACGCGGGGTTGCTCAACGGCACGCTCAAGGGCGAGTGGGGCTTTCTCGGCCTGGTCATGTCGGATTGGATCTCGACCTACAGCGCCGTCGCCGCGGCCAACGCCGGGCTCGATCTCGAGATGCCGCGGGCGGAATGGCTGAATGAAGAGCACCTGGTGCCCGCGCTCGCGCGCGGGGAGGTGACCGAGGCCACGCTCGATGACAAGGTACGCCGGCTGCTGCGCCTGGCGGCGTGTTTCGGCTGGCTCGACCACGAGCAGCGCGACCCAGCCATCCCCCTCGATGATCCAGTGGCGCGCGAGGTCGCCCTCGACGTCGCGCGGGCGGGCATCGTGTTGCTCAAGAACGATGCGCTCTTGCCGTTTTCCCGTCACGAGATCCGGCGCCTCGCGGTGCTGGGGTTTGGCGCGCACCCGGCGGTGATCAGCGGCGGAGGCAGTGCGCTCACCACGCCATTCCATGCCACCAGCGTCCTCGACGGCTTGCGCGACCTGTGCGGCCGTGAGCTCGAGCTCGTGCATGTGCGCGGGCCCGAAGCCACGGAAGACAGCGAGGTGTACGGCGCCAGCGTCTTCGAAAGCGAGCACGGCCCTGGATTGTGGGCGGAGTACTTCAACAACAACGATCTGTCCGGGGCGCCAGCGCTCCGCCGGCTCGATCCCCAGGTCAACTTCTTCTGGGGCAAGCAAGCGCCGAGCCCCGAGATCACGACCAAGCAATATTCGGTGCGCTGGCGTGGTGGGCTGCGTCCCAGGCAGAGCGGTCCGCACGCTTTCTATAGCCGCTGCCGCAACGGCCATTACCGCGTCCTGATCGACGGCCAGCCCGTCATCGATACCTGGGAGCGCGAACGAAACGGCATGCACGTCGTCGAATCCACGCTCACGGCGGGGCGGCGTTACGAGGTCTCGATCGAATGGCGCAAGACGCGCGTCACGGGAAACATGAAGTTTGGCTGGTGCCACCGAGACGGGCACGTCAAAGAGCTCGAGCAATGCGTCGCCGCGGCTCGCGACGCGGACGCCGCGATCCTGTGTCTGGGCTTCGACGCGATCGGAGAGAGCGAAGGCTACGACCGGAATTTTGGCCTGACCGAGGCACAGGAGAAGATGTTGCTGGCGGTCGTGCAGGCGCAGCCAGCGAGCGTCGTCGTGCTCACGGCGGGCGGCAACGTGGACATGTCGCGCTGGATCGACTCCGTGCGCGGCGTCCTGCACGCCTGGTATCCGGGGCAAGCCGGCGGGCAAGCCATCGCGGAAGTGTTGTTTGGTGCCGAAAATCCGGCGGGCCGTCTGCCCGCGAGCTTCGAGAAGCGCCTGGAAGATCGCTCCTCGTTCGACTGCTATCACGACTCCGATGGGGACGGCCGGGTGGCGCTGAGTGATGGGGTGTTCACGGGCTACC
>JAYWEH010000363.1:0-22782 GCA_043780025.1 Deltaproteobacteria bacterium | reverse complement strand
AGTTGGCCGCGCGCACGCAGACGGGAACCAGCGGGCCCGCGCGCGCGCCGAGCTCATCGTCTCGCAACGGCTGCTCCGCGCAATACGAACCCGCTGCGCAGGTGTCGCCGTCAATCGCACAGCAGAAGGGCAGGCACGTGCCCTGGCGCTCGGGACCGACGCAGCCGAGGCCTGGAGCACAGTCATTGGACGAGGTGCAGGCGTCTGTCGCGCCCTGAGTACCAGCGACCATACAACTCCGCTGGACCGCGCTGCCTTCGAGGGAAACGTGGCAGGCAAATTGGCTGGGCGGTGCCTCTGGCGTTGACGGCCGAACGTAGCTGCCGTCCACCTCGGGCACATTTCGGCCGCCATCGGCGCCAGCATCCAGGGCGCCCTGCTCGCCGCTGGCTCCGGCGTCGAGCCCTGTGCCGCCGTCCGTTTCGCCGCCCTCGCCCGGCTTGGGACCTTCGGAGTGATCTGCGCAGGCTGCCGGATCGTCCGGAACGCAGCTTCCCACACCGCAGGAGAGCTTGACCGGCGTAGGCGCGGGCGTCGCATCGGGCGCGTCGCGATCATCGGTAACGTCCTGGGTTGGCGGGCCGCCCACGGCTTCGAGGTTGCAGTTCAACCCCGCACAGACCGTGTTCTGGTCAGGCGTCGCGTTCTGAACGGCGCATGCCGCAGCCAAGGCGGCTCCGCTGAGCAGCGCAAAATAAAATTTATACAAGCGCGGTAGTGTCACCGGCACGTCGCAATAAGGAAAAAGATGGGGACTAAGCACCGAGGCTGTTGGCGCAAGTTGCGTTCAGCCGAGGCGGAAACGAATGTTAACTTTGATATCCTAGCATTCGCGTGGCCCCGTAGCCAACGTTCGCGCGGGTGAGGGAGCCGGCCCGCCCACCCGAGTGGTATCAGGCGTACCAGAGCGGCGCGCGGCGTCAGACGCGCCGCGCCAGCGCTCACCGTTCAGGGACCGCATTGGGCGGAGCGGCGGAGCGGCCCCGTCAGTGGGTCAAGGTAGGGTGACGTGGCGAACAACGAAATTGTTCGCTTGGTCGTAGACTCGCACGCCGATCAACGTGCGGCTGGCGGGCGCAAGCGCGGAAACGTCGACGTCGAAGTCTTCACGCTGCTGATCATAGATGCCGTCCCGCGGAAAGAAGGGATACCACTCGCCGCTACCGGCCACGCTCATCTCGATCCGCGCAATCGGTCCGACCCCGTCGACAGCGGTCCCGCTGACCCGATGCCCGGTGGCTTCGAGCGTGACTAGCGCTGGAGGCGTGTTATCGACCACGATCGTGGCGCTGTACATCTCGTGCCGTTTGACGCGGTCCGGCGGGTTTGAGAGCTCGTCACTGGCCTGAACTCGAAGCCGGTAATGGCCCTCCGGGAAATCGGAGGTGTCCCAGTCGAACTGATTTTTTGTGAGAGGGCTCCCCGGTTCGAGCAGATCGAGCCATTCGGGGGTGCCGGCCAAGCGGTATTGCAGGCGGTACCGCAGCTCGTCGCTGTCCGGGTTGTCCACCTTCCACTTCAGCTTGATCACCGGATCGGCGTCTTCGCTCACCGGGCCTCCAGAGCTGCCGATGTCGTCACCGCCATCGGAGACGCGGTCGTCCTTGTCGCGATCCACCTCGACGCTCGTGAGCACGGCGCGCAGGTTGTCGGTCACGAACGGCAACGTCACGTCGCTGAGCGTCGCCGACGGATCGAGGTTCCAGCGCGCACGAATCTGGATGTAGCGCGCCGCAGGACTCTTGGTCATGCCCGGCGCGGTCAGCGGATCGCTCCAGGCGCTCCACGTATCGTCCGGCTGGCGCGTGTTGCCCGAGCGGGTAGAGAGCTCGAGCGGCGCGGAAGCCGTCCAGGTGAGCTGACCGAAATGCGCGCGCAACCCCGCGTCGAGGGCCTTGCTCGTCCAGACCGCGTCGGTTCCGCCAATCCCGCGGACCGGATGCAGCTGGGCGGGATCGCTCGTGGCGACGAGCTGTTGTTTGCCGTCGAACAAGATCACGCCCACTTGGCGCTCCTCGGTGTCGGCCATCAGCACGTCGTTGTGCGAATCGTCCACGGTGTAGATGCGGCCGTTCACGCCCGTGCCGACATACGGTTGACCATTCGGGCCCAGGGCGAGGCTCGTGAAATGTTCACTCGAATCGTCGAGCAGCTGTTCCGGCGATCCGTCAGTGCCGAAGCGGAACAACACGCCCTTGCCCGCTGACTTCGAGGCCTGTCCGCTGTCACCGTCGTCATCGCGCGAGGGTACGGTACTGCCGGCTTTGATTTCGTTGGCGATGGCATACACATCGCCGCGTGGACCCACTACGATCGAGCGCACCTCGGTGCGGTTGAAGTCGTAAAGCACGCTGGCTCGGCCCGGCGCTCGCAGCTCGTATAGTTTCGCCTTGTCACTCGCGCCGGTGTAGATGCGGCTTTCCCCGCGCGCAGGGGCCACAGCGAGGCTCATCAGGTGCTGCTCCTCAGCGTCGAAGTAAACCTCGGCCTTGCCGCTCGCTTCCACGCGGAACAGCTTGCCTTGAGGGCCCGTCGCCGCGAACAGCGCCTTGGATGCTGCGTCGTACGCGAGCGCCCAGATGTGCTGCGTGTCTTCGAGCTTGACGAGCGTGGATAGCTTGCCGCCGCTCCAGCGCATGATTTCCCCGGACGGCATCGTGCCGAGGAAGACGTCGCCGTTCCAGCCTTCGACCAGAGACGTCACCACCAGCGCTTTGGTCTCGGCGAGCACGCGCGTCTTGCCGGCCCGTACTTCGAGCAGCTTGCCCTCGTTGCCGGTGCCGAGCAGCAGGCTGCCGTCCGTTCGCGGCAATGCGCACCACACGGCTTGTGCCTCCGCGAGCGCCATGGCGCCCAAGTTCAAGCCGGCGTGGACGCGGCCGTTGCTGTCGATGGCGACGCCTTTGAGGTCGCCGCCCTGGAAGTCCTTGCCGCGGGACAGCTCGAAGCGCCGCGTGCCGACAGCCATGCTCGTTTGGGTGAACCCGATCAACAGCAGAGCGAAGCTCGACGAGAGCAGGCGTTGAAGCGCTTTGTGGGTCATGTGAGGGTCGTTCCGAGGCGTGGCAAAACGAGGTCGGTGCGGAGTGGATCGGCGTCAATCGGCGAGGCGCTCAGCGCAGGACCGGCCGGACCTTTACGCTGACGGTATCATTGCCGACCATGAAATCATCGAGCACTACGACGTGATATTGATTCGATTTGAAGGATTCCGGCGCGAAACTCGTGGTGCGCTGGCGAATGCTGTCGAGGGCCCCGGGGGGGAGGTTCTCCGCGACCCGGCCCTTGAAGGCGACTCCGCCTCCACTCGCATGAGAAACGACCACACTCTTGGGCGGGTAAATCGGGTTCTCCATGTTGGAGACGAACTCGGCGAGGCTCTCCGGCGTGGCCTTTTCTCGCTCCACGGCGTGCCCGGGCCGAATCACGAGCTTTACCGTGCTGTCGGCCAGGTGCTTCGGGATTGGAATCTCGATTGTGCGCGTGAAGGGGGGCCCCGCGAACGGCACCAGCGTGAGCACCACGTGCACGGGCTGCCCGGCGTCCACCTCGGTCTCGACGGCGCGGGCTTCACGCAGCCGTACGATGTCGCGGGCGTACTCGAGCTTGATCCGTACGGCGACGGATTCCACCATCGCAGGCTCCCACGGATTGCTGAGTATTCCGCCGATCGATGAAACCAGGTGTGATCGCACGAACTCCCGTGGATCGGGCGTGCCGCCAATCGAGACACCGAAGTCTTCGAGCTGGACCTTGCCATAGCCGCGCACCACGACTTCGCTCTGTGCCGTCCAGCTGACGTCTTGCTTCTCGGCTCCCGTGGCCTGCAACGCGTCACCGAGCGCCATGGCCAGGAATGTCGGTGTCATGAACTTTTCGTGCGCGATCTCGAACTTCCAGTCGCGGTGCGGAGCACCGACAACGCCGTCGATACGGAACGTCACGGGAATGACCGGGGCCTTGGCTTTTTCGGAGACGACGATCGACGCCTGGCGATCGTTGACGAGCGCACCGAGCGGCCGCACGCCGGCACCGATCTTGAAAGAGGCGGACTCGCTCGCCAGAACCCAAGAGACCTTACCGACGGCGGTGGGCAGCGCCGACACTCCGCCGTTCATCATCGGGTGGCCAAAAGCCACCAGCCGGTCCCCTTCGACGCGCGTCACCGTGCCGAGGCCGGATGCGCTCACATCGCCGCTGATGAGCTGCACGGCGATGGCTCCGCCGTCTTCGTAGTGCTCGGGGGCGCCGGGCTCCACACCACCGCTGCCTCCGCCCTGGAGCGGTTCGAGGCCCAGGGGCTCGAGCAGCTCGCGCGCCATCGCGGTCGCGCTGTCACTGAGCCCGCCGAGCAGGATCGGCGTGGACACGGGACGCAAGCCACTCGGTAAGGTCGTGCCCGGCGCCGAGCGCTCCTTCAGTTGCGCGGCGTGGCTTTCGAGGTCGTAGGAGCTCGGGTCTCCCGCGTAACGGTGGCCCGAGTCCGATGGCACGAGGTCGCGCCTGGCGCTCGGCCGCGGCTTCGCGTCGTTCGCCGGCAACCCCGCGAGGGGCCAGCCGAACAGGGATTTCGGCAGCGGCCGCACCAAATCCTCGAGCATGCTCTGGATCGGTGTGACCCCCGCGACCGGCTCTTTTCCGAAGCTCCAGCCGTAGGCATAGGCGCCAATCATTTTTCCGTTGATGTAGATCGGGCTGCCGCTCATGCCCCGCACCACGTTCACCACGTCGAGCCGGGGATGGAAAGTTTTGATCAGAATTGCGTCCTGGAGCGGCCTGAAGTTCTTGATTACGTCGATCACTTCGACGCCGAACTTCTCCGGCTTGGTGCCCTCGAAGACGGTGAGACCGTGACCCTTCATGCCAGGCTTGATCTGGTCGACGGGCATGACGTCGGGACGAAAGGTGAGGCTACCGGCGCGAGCCACCTCGAGATGGAGTGGAGTGGACGCCCAGAGCGCCCCCAGCGCCGCAGCCATCGCCCAGGAAGTCCAACGCACCGCTGGAGTGTAACACCTGGCGCGGGTTCGCCCACAAGCCATGGCCGGCAAACGGCTTTTCTCCACTCACCCGTGAGTGCCGGTACCCCGAAGTGCGGCGCAGTTCTCTCATGCTGGGCGGCCGGGAGGCGTGACAAGCATCCGAAATCGTCGCACGGTAGCGGGCGATGAGCCTTTGGGGCCTGGCCTTGCCAGTTTGTTTTGCCAGCTTTCTCACCGCTCACCTGGCGATCGCGACGGGCCTGATGCAGCGGGCGCCCCGTTGGCGCGGATGGCTGCTGTTGCTCCCGCCCGCCGTCCCCTCGGCGCTTTACTTTGCACTTAAGGAACGGATGTATATTCGTGGCTCGCTCTGGGGGGTGAGCTTGGCGGGCTATTTGCTGGCACTCGCCGGCGCCTACATGTGAGCCGCCGCGACGCGTCGATAGCGCGCTCGTCCCTGTGCCTTCGCCCTCGGCTCGGGCGGTAGCGATGCCAGCGTGCGCTGGTTGCGCCGCTGGCGTTTGTGGGCGGCGGCCAGGCTCGCGCGAGCGCGGGGCGCGGTATTTCGGCGCCGCCCAGCTCGGCACGGAATCGGCACCAGGTGTGCTCGAACGGGCCGCGCAGTTCGGGCAATTCGCCCCTGCGATCGGCGCGTCACGGGAGCCACACCATGGAAGCAAGCAAGATGAAGATCGTCTACGTCATCTCCGATCGCAACGGTCGGAAGTTCTGGAATCGCATCGGGGTCGCGTTCATCAACTCTGACGGTTCAACAAACGTCAAGCTCGAGGCCATTCCGGTTTCGGGCGAGATGCAGATTCGCGATTACGTTCCGCGCGAAGACACGGCGGGTTCACACGGCGCACGCGAGAACGGTGCCGAACAGTTCGTGCCCCTGGCCTGAACGTTCGATTGCAATCGGAGGACGAGCCCCATGTCAGTTGCATCGGGAGAGAATCGTGGAGTTTGGGCGCCGCTGCTCGCGAGGCTGTTCGCGGGCGCGGTGGCGATGCTCGGCCTGGCGGGCATTGGCTTTGCGGCGAGCCGTTCGCCACAGCTATTGCTTCCAGGCGCGGCGCACCACGACTCGCAGCTCGCCTCGACGTTGTCAGCCCCGCTCGGGCCAGCTCCGAGCGGGGCCGCTCGTCCGCCGTCTTCCAGCGCGGCCGTTGTCGGCGAAACTGACGCGGCTGTTGCCAACGCCGCGCCAGCAAGCGGTCCCGCTGAATCACCGGCGGCAGCGCCTCAGTGTCCTTGTCCCTGTCCGTCGACCAGCGGATCGCCACCGGCCACGAGCGCGCCGACCGCGCCCGCGCCGCCCGGTGGCTCCGCGCAGACTCCGGACGGACGAGTGATTCTGAATCGAGCCGGAGCGGAGGAGTTGCAGCGGCTGCCCGGCGTCGGTGCGCGGCGCGCCGCAGCCATCCTGGAGCTGCGAGCACGCCTCGGCCGGTTTCGGCGCGCCGACGAGTTGTTGCGCATCAAAGGGATCGGGCCGCGCATGCTGGAGCGCATGTTGCCGCGCCTGGTGCTCGACCCGCCGCCGGAGCCAGCGCCGTAGTGCCTCGATTCTATCGAATCGAGGTCAAGATAGAGGAGGGAGCCGGCGTACTAGGCGGCTTCGGATTCCGTCGCTGCGCGCAGCGCGCTGACGAGCGGGGCCACCCGCTCGTGGTGCAGCTTGAAGAGTGAACGGTTGGCCACGAGCATGCTCGATATCTGGCAGATGGTCTCGCGTTCCTCCAGCCCGTTTTCTCGAAAGGTCAGGCCCGTCTCCACGAGGTCGACGATCAAGTCAGCGAGCCCCGTCACCGGCGCGAGCTCGACCGAACCCTGAACGTAGATCACTTCCGCCTGGATGCCGCGCGCGCTGAAATACTTCTGGGCGATGCGCGGGTATTTGGTGGCGACGCGCGGGGCGGCGGGTGTGGGGGCGCCGATGGGTGCAGCTACCACCATGCGGCACAGACCCACCCGGAGATCCACGGGCTGATACAACTCGTAGTTCCGCTCGAGCAGCGTGTCGCGGCCTGCCACGCCCAGATCGGCGCTGCCATATTCGACGTAGGTCGGCACATCGTCCGGCTTGAGCAGCAGATAACGCACGCTACCGTCGGGGCTCGTGCGCACCAGACGGCGGTCCTCCTCGAGCAAACAATCCGCGGGGATGTTGGCCCGGCGCAAGAGCGGCACCAGCGCCTTCAGGATCCGGCCCTTCGGCACCGCGATGGTCACGGGGCGCCCGGATTTCGTTGCTTCCGCTGGCGGCGGCAGGTCTCGAGCGGTCATCTGAGGCGCTGGCCCTACGCCGGGGCGGAGTTCGGGGCAAGCCGGGCGCGAACCCGAGCGCGAATTTTTGTGCAACAGTGCCTTCCGCATGCGGGGATCTGGCCGGTTGCTCACGAGTTTCCTGGTCTGCCTCGGGCTGCTGCTCGGTGCCGCGCCTGAACTGAGCGCCAGAGCGGGGGCGGGGCCAGGCCGAACGCGTGCATCCGCCTTCCAGCAACGGCTGGGTCTCGCCCGGCCGTTGGCGCTACTCGATAGTTCGGACCCAGAGGAACGCCTGAATGGGATCCGGCGCCTCGCCGGGCTCGGTAGCGCGGCGGCGATCGAGCGACTCGTGGCGTTCGTGCTCGATGGGCGCAGCCGGCTGAGCGGGCGCGAAGCGCTGGTGCTGGCGCGGGCTCTGGGCAGCCAGGGTGCTTTGCCGAAGGTGCCGCTCGCGCTGGCGGCGCTGATGCACCGGCGTGCCCCGGCGGGGGCCGCTCCGGACGAAGCCGAGCTGTTTCGGCTGGGCTCGCAGGTCGCCGCGCTCGCGCTGGCAGCGAGCGGCACGCGGGAGGGCGCATCGGTGCTCGCTCGGGCGCTGCACGCCGGCGGGGCGAGTGGTGAAATGGCGCGCCTGGCACTCGAGGCGCATCCGCCGCTGCTGCTCAGCCCGCTATTGGATGAACCGGGTGAACCGAGCGTCGAATTTGCGCGGTTGCTCGGCGCGCTCGGCGATCAGCGAGCGTTCCACACGCTGCGCAACTGGGTGCGCAGTGCTGACGTGGAGGTGCGCGCCGCTGCGGCGATAGCGCTCACCGAGCTTGGCGATCTCGAGACGGTGCCGCTCGCTCGCGCGTGGCTCCGCCAAGAGTCAGAGCTGCTGCGGAGCGCGGCGCTCAGGGTGTTGATCTCGACGCGGCAGCCCGAGGCCGTGGTGGAGCTCGCCAAGCAACTCGGCGCGCCCGGCGTCTCGCCAGAAGTGCGCGCACTCGCGCTCGGTTTCCCGCGCCCGGAGTTTGCGGAGATAGCGCGTGGGCGGGTGCGCAGTGCAGATACGCAGGCGAGCGAGGCGGAGTTCTGGTGGACGCTGCTCGGTCGGCTCGGCGCGCCGGGAGTCGAGGAACTCGAGCGCGGTTTGAGTGACCCAGCGCACGGGTTCCGAGCAGCGCATGCGTTGTCGCGATCCGGGTCCGTCGAGGCGCGAGCGGCGTTGCTCGGCGCGCTCGAGCGCGGCGTCGCGCTGCCGCTCAGTGTGCGGGCGGCGCGCTTGCGAGAGCACCACGGAGACGATGAAATGGGGCCGCTCGCCCGACGCGTGGACGAGCTGGCTCGTTCCAAAGGCGCCGTCGATCGTTTTGCGGCGGCTTGGTCGGCCTCACTCGGCGGGGCCGAGGCGGCGATCAACGAAATCGCTTCTGGAGATCCCGTGCGCGTGTTCGCCGCCGCCAACAACGCGCTCGTCTTCGACGCTCGGGTGTTCGAGCGGGCCGGCGCTTTGCTCGCCTCCGCTCCAGAGCCGCTCGGTGTTGCGTTGGCGTTTGCGCTGATGCATCCGCGCGGGCGTTCGAACGTGCCGTCGGAACGCTTGCGCGAATTGATCGAGGCCCGCGGTTCCGCCGCGCCCTTGGCCATCCGCGCCCTGTCGAGCCGCCTGGTACCCCGTCCTGGATCCGAACCGGATCGCTTTCTCGATCATCCCGACCGAATCGTGCGTGCGCACGCGGCCCGCGGCCTCGGCGAAAGCGACCACCCCGGCGCGACGGGGCTGCTACTTCGCCACTTCGAGTTCGAAGCCGACGCGAGCGTGCGGCACGCCATCGTGTGCGCGCTGGCCCTTCGGGGCGGCTCACGCGCCGAGCGCGCGCTGGCCCTTGCCCGCAATCTCGATCCGAGCGACGCCGTGCGTTCAGCAGCGCGCCTCGGGCTGGACGGCGCCGAACTCGGCGATCCACCGCCCGGTGCGGAGACACTGTGGGCGGAGATCCGTCACGCGAGTGGCGATTCCGGCCGAGCTCATGCGGCTCCGCCGCCCGCCCTGCTAGAGGTGGGGCCCGGCTTGGCCTTGCCAGTTTTCGCTGACGAGAGCGGATTGCTGGTGGTGTCTGGGGTCGGCGAGGGAACCCTGGGGATCCGTTTGCAATGACAAGACCTTCATTCTAGGTTCGGTCGATGGCGACCCGCAGGTTGGAAAGGGCAGGGGCAAGCGCGCCCGAGTCGGCACCGAGCGCCGAGGCCCTACCGTCGTTCGAGCGGTCGATCCAGCGCTTGGGGGAGATCGTGGACAGTTTGGAGGAGGGGGAGCAACCCCTCGAGGAATCGATCGCCCTGTTCGAGGAAGGGATGACGCTGGCGCGCAGTTCACAGGAAATTCTCGACCGGGCCGAACGCCGCATCGAAGAGTTGCTCGGTGTCGATGCACAGGGCAAGCCGGTGGTCCGCGAGCTGGATCCAGATTGAGCCCCGCTCGCTTTCAGCCCGGCCCATGACTCGCCCCATACCCACCTCTGCTCGCACTGCCGGGTTATTGCTCGTGGGCAACGAGCTCCTGAGCGGCAAGGTCATGGACAAGAACCTCGCGCCGCTGGCGGCCACGTTGCGCTCGCTCGGCATCCGGCTCGAGCGCGCGCTGGTCGTGGCGGACGAGCGCGCGTCGATCGCCGCTGAAGTGCGGGCGCTGAGTGCTGCGTATGACGTCGTTTTCACGAGCGGCGGCGTCGGCCCCACCCATGACGACGTGACGCTCGAAGGCGTCGCAGATGGTTTTGGTGTTGCGGTGGAGATCCACCCGCACCTGGCCGGCTTGCTCCGGGACCTGTACGGCGAACGCTGTACCGAAAATCATCTGCTCATGGCGCGCGTCCCCGTCGGCAGCGAATTGAAGTCCAGTCCCGAGGTGCGCTGGCCTACCGTAGTGATGCGCAACGTCTGGGTGATGCCCGGCGTGCCCGAGCTGTTCCGGATGAAGTTGGTGATCGTGCGCGAGCATCTGGTGGGGCCGAGCCCAATCGTCAGCCGGGCCTTGTTCATCCGGCTCGAGGAGACCGAGTTGAAGCCTTTGTTGGATCTCGCCGTCGAGCGCCATCCTGGCATCGAAATCGGATCGTACCCGAAGTGGTTTGACGACACGTACAAGACGAAAATCACGTTCGACGGGCTCGTCGCGGCGGAAGTGGACGCGGCCCTGCGCGAACTCGCGGACCTCTTGCCGGCCGGCACCGTCGTGCGCTCGGACTGAGTGGGGGCGCGGCTGCTGCGGCGTACCGCGGCGAACGCCGGGCAGGCGCCGGTGCAACGTTCTCTCGAGGGCCCGATTGAAGCGCGGCGCGGCTGTGGCACGGCGCGTGCGTGGGCAGTCACATGGTCAACACGAGGAACACGCGCAACGTGAGGCTGCTGGAGGCGCCGCCCGATACCCCTGCCGAGCTGGCTTCCGCCGAGCTTCAGCCGCTGCGACCCTCCGTGCGGGAGCGCGTTCTGCGCGCTGGGGTGGGCTCGCTCTCGGATGCCGAGCTGCTCACGGTGCTGCTCGCGACCGGGGTGGCGGGGCAACCGGTGGGCAGCGTGGCGGAGGCGCTGCTCAGCGCCGTGGGCGGGCTCGAGCGGCTCGCTCGCGTCGGACCGCACCGGCTCGCCCAGCAACGCGGGATTGGCCCCGTGAAGGCGACG
This sequence comes from Deltaproteobacteria bacterium, assembly GCA_043780025.1. Classification (GTDB taxonomy): domain Bacteria; phylum Myxococcota_A; class Polyangia; order Polyangiales; family Polyangiaceae; genus SZUA-265. The sequence goes on along the minus strand of JAYWEH010000363.1, from coordinate 11,866 downwards.
CGCCTGCTCGCCGGCATCGAGCTCGGCAGGCGCGTCACGCTGCGCTCGCTGAGCGATGACGGGCTCTTGCTCGGGTCGTTCGAGGCTGTTGCCGCCTGGGCCAGGCCCCGGCTGGCCGCGCTGGACCACGAGGAGGTGTGGCTGCTCTGCCTGGATGCGAAAAACACACTCCGATCGGCGCGCCGCATCGCGCAGGGCGGCTTGCACGGCTGCGCGTTGCGCCCGGCCGATGTCTTGCGTCCCGCGCTGGAGGATGCGGCGAGCGGCATCGTATTGGTCCACAACCACCCGAGCGGCGACCCCACGCCGAGCACCGCGGACATCGAAATGACGCGCCTGCTCGTGGAGGCCTGTCAGGTGGTGGGGCTCTATCTATTGGACCACGTGATCGTCGCCCGGTCGGGCGCGGAGTCGCTGCGGGCACTCGAGTGCTTCGATGAGTGATGCTCGGTGAAACGCCCAATGCGGGAGTTAGTGGGCTCGCTCCCCGTCCGCCGCGTATAGTCGGACCATGCGAGGCCGACCTCCTTGCTCATCCAGCCAGCCCCCGGCACGCCACTCGAGGCGTGTTCGCTGGCCAGCCCTGCTGGTGGCCGCGTTGGTCTCGTTCGTGTTTCTCTTGGTGCTGGAAACTACCTCTCGGGCAGCACCCACCACCGAAGGTTTCGCGCTGAACCGGTATAGCCCCGCGGCGCCGGGGAGTTCGTGGTTCGAGCTCGACTCGCTCGACCTGCGCGGGTCGGCGCGTCCTATGCTCGCCCTGATCGCCGACTTCAGCTACCAGCCCTTGATGATTCTGGACGGCTCGGGCGAAGAACTCGTCGCCGTCGTCGATAGGCAATTTTTCTACCACGTGAGCGCTGCGCTGGTGGTCGCTCGTCGCGTGCGCTTGTCCGCCAGCTTGCCGCTGCTCGTGTACTCGCAAGGCGGCGCGGGGCGGCTCGCGCAAGTGGGTAGCGCCCAAAACGTTCTGATCGCGAGCCCCGATGGCTCGGGCCTCGGCGATCTGCGGCTCGGCACCGACCTGCGCCTATTCGGCGAGCACGCGGGCCCCTTCACGCTCGCCCTCGGCGCTCGAGTCTTTCTCGGCGGAGGCAACGAAGACCGTTTCGCCAGTGACGGCCAGGTGCGCGGCGAAGGTCGTGTAATGTGGGCGGGCCGCCATGGAGTTTTCACGCACGCTGCCCATGCGGGTGTGATGTTGCATGCCGAACGAGGCGATTTTGCAGCGGTCCCTTTTGGCACAGATCTGACGTTTGGCGCTGGGATCGGCCTATGGCTGGCGGATGGACGGGTCACGCTCGGGCCGGAGCTGTATGGTTCGACGGTAGTGAGCGATTTCGGCGACGGCTTTCTGCAGCGGGCGAGCACGCCACTCGAGGCACTGCTCGGCGCCAAATTTCAGGTGGGCTCGGCGATGCGGCTCGGCGCGGCGGGCGGCTCCGGCCTCACCGAGGGCCTCGGCTCACCCCAGTTTCGCTTCCTGGCGTCGCTCGAGTGGCTGCCCGAGACAGAAACCAAGGCACGAGCGGCACCGAAGCGGGCTCGGGACGCCGACGCCGTGGCGCCTGCCGACCGCGACGCGGATCGGATCGTCGACGAAGTGGACGCTTGCCCGCGCGAGGCGGGCCTTCCGAGCTCTGACCCCGCGCTGCACGGGTGTCCGCTCTCGGACAAGGACGGGGATGGCATCGCCGATGGTGCGGACTCCTGCCCGCGAGTCAAAGGTGTCGCGCACGAGACAAGGGAGCTGCATGGCTGCCCGAAAGACTCGGACGGCGACGGCGTCGACGACTCCGCAGACAAATGCCCGCTCGCCGCCGGCCTAGAGGGCGAAGATCCCGAGCTCAACGGTTGTCCGATCGCCCACATCGAGCAGGGCGAAATCAAGATCAATCAGCGCATCGAGTTCGAGAGCTCGAGCGCGCGGCTCGCGCCCGAGAGTCCTGCCGTGTTGTCCGCGCTGGTTTCAATCCTGGCGGAGCATCCCGAGATCGAGCAGCTCAGCGTGGAGGGCCACACCGACAGCCGTGGACCCGCCGCCTTCAACCTGGGCTTGAGCCAGAAGCGCGCCGCTATTGTGGTGGAATGGCTGATCAGCCACGGCGTCGCCGCCGAGCGCTTGTCGTCTCGGGGCTTTGGCCTGGAGCGGCCGATCGATAGCAACGCCACAGATGTCGGACGCCGCAATAACCGGCGCGTCCAATTTCGTATCGTGCGGCGCGGGGGCGGCGGGAGCCGGGACTGAGCCATGCTGAGACGGTTTTTTCTGCCCGCACTCGCCGCCAGCGTGGTCACGCTGCGAACGCTGGACATTGGCGCCGCGGTCGTCGCGCGCGCCAGCGTCGACCAGCGCGGTGACGCCGTGCTCATTGGCAACGTGCTCGCGCACAATTGCGCCGGCAGCGTGCCTGATCCGATCGTCGGAGCGGTCGGGGAGTGCGGAGACGACGTGGGCGACAGTGGCGCCGACGTGTTCTGGGGCTTGGACCCCGAGGGAGATGAAACGGCTCTGGCCAGCGTGGACGTGGAGCAGGCCTCGAGCGTCGCGCTGCTCGCGCTGCCGCCGCGGGCGGTCGTCACCCGGGCGCGCTTGTATTGGTCCGCGCAGGCCGGTGACGCGGATGCCGGCGTAGCGACGCTTTCGCGCGACGGGGTCTTTTCGGCGGGCGTGTCCGCGGATCGAACGGCGCGCTTGCTCGCCGATGACGACGAATTCTACCAATCGACGGCAGACGTGACCGCGCTGGTGCGGGCGCGCGGCGCGGGCGCCTACCGCGTCAGCGGCGTCGATATCGCTGAGCTCATCGATCGGGATAGCGAGGTTTCGTACGCCGCCTGGTGGATGGTGGTCTTCTACGAACTCTCGACCGACCCGCTGCGCAATCTCACGCTGTTCGACGGCTTCGAGCTGGTCTCCGACGGCGACGCCGTCAACGTCAGCCTGTCCGGCTTCGCCGTGCCTGCTCGGGGGTTCGACGCCAAGCTCGCGGTCGTGGCGTTCGAGGGCGACGCTGCGGTGGACGGGGACTCGCTCCGTTTCGGTCCCACTCTGCCGTTGACCGGTGCTGACGAGCTGCTCGATTCGGACAATTTTTTCGACGGCTCGCGGCTCGCTCTGGACGGTGACGCCTCGAGCGTACCGGGGGATCTGCCGCAGTTGTCCGGTGAGCCCGGCAGCGCCAGCGGCCTCGATCTCGACCTGGTCGAAGTCACGGACCGAGTGAGGCCCGGTCAGACCACCGCGCAGATCCAGGTGCGCACCGACGACGACTTCTTCTTGCTCGCCGGCTTCGTCACCTCGATCAGCACGTTTCGGCCCGATCTCACGAGTTCGGTGAAGACGGTGCGCGACGTGAACGGCGCGCCACTTCGGCCGGGTGACGAGCTCGAATACACGATCAGCATCGCGAACACCGGTAGCGACTCCGCCACCGGGGTGTCGCTGCTCGACGCATTGCCTCGCGCGGTTACGTTTGTGCCCGGCTCGCTGCAGATCGCCGCGGGCGCCGGGGCGGGCCCGCTGAGCGACGGGGCCGACGCGGATCGCGGTGAAATCGAGCGAAACGCCTCGGGAGAGACGGTCGCTGTTCGCCTTGGCACGGGGGGGACCGGCGTGCTCGGAGGGCGGCTCGACGTGGGCGCGAGCAGCGTCGTGATCTATCGCGTGCGCGTCGCCACTGGGGCAAGCGGCGTGATCGAAAATCAAGCCGAGGTGTCCGCGGTCGGGTTGCTCGGAGGTGAGCTCAGCGTGACGCCGACGGACGGCAACTCCGGCGCACCGGGCGCGCCCCCAACGCTGGTCAGCGTCGACGGCTGCGCGCTCGATCTGGACTGCTCCGAGGCGACACCGTTTTGCGATCCGAGCGTGAGCCCGAGGCGCTGCGTCGCCTGCTTGCTCGATGCGCATTGCGGAGGCCTCACCCCCGATTGTAGCGCAGCGCGCCGCTGCGAGTGCGTTGGCTCCGGCCTGGAGGAGCGCTGCGACGGTGCGGACGACAACTGCAACGGCGCCATCGACGAGGGCTTCCTCGATGTGCCGTGTTTGATTAGCGTCGGCAGCTGCGCCGTCGCCGGCACGCCCGTGTGCGAAACTCCGACGACCACGCGCTGTAGCGGCGTGCCGCCCACCCCCGGGGTCGAGGCCTGCCTCAATGGGGTCGACGATGATTGCGACGGCACTACCGATCTCGGCGATAGCGACTGCGCCGACGCGGACGCCGACGGCTTGCCCGATCCCGTGGAGCTCCTGATCGGCACCGATCCCGCCGATCCGGACAGCGACGGCGACGGCGTGCGGGACGGCTTCGAACCAGAGTTCGATCGTGACAGCGACGTCGACGGCTTGATCAACGCGCTCGACGCCGACAGCGACAACGACGCCCTGCGCGACGGCACGGAGCTCGGCTTTCCCTGCGCAGAGTCCCACATTGAGCAGGAGACGTGCGTGCCCGACGCGGACGAGGGCGCCACCCTCACGAGCCCGCTCGTGGCCGACACCGATGGCGGCGGCGTCAATGACGGCTCCGAGGACTTCGACCTGGACGGTGTTCGAGACGACGGAGAGACGGATCCGCAGGCTGGCCAGGCCGCCGACGATCGGTCGCTTTCGGATCGCGACAATGACGGCGCGAGCGATGGCCTGGAACGCTTTCTCGGCGCCGACGCGGACGACGCGGACACGGACGACGACGGGCTCCCCGACGGCATCGAGCCGAACCCGAGCCTCGACGAAGACGGCGATACGCTACTGTCGTTGCTGGACGCGGACTCGGACGCCGATGGGCTCTTCGACGGCACGGAGACGGGGCACGCATGCGACGATCCGGCGACCGCACCTCCGCCGGACTGGCCGCCCGTGCTTTACGCATGCCAGCCGGACGTCGATCCGACGACGACGACCAGTCCGCTCGTCGCCGACAGCGACCGCGGCGGAGCGAGCGACGCTCGAGAAGACCTGAACCAGAATGGCCGGGTGGATGCCGCGGAGACCGATCCCAACCGCCCCGGCGACGACGGCTCGGTCGCGCCCTGCAGCGACGACGCTGAGTGCTCGGCCCTCGGGGCCCTGCGCGTCTGCGGAGAAGGCAGCTGCGTTCAGGGCTGCCGAGACGGCGCGCCTGAAGGCTGCCCGTCCGCGTTCGTGTGCGTGCCACTCACCGCCGAGCTCGGCCGTTGCGTGAGCGAAGCTGACGGGGTCGCGCCGGGAGACGCCGGGGCGCCGGGCTCGGGTGACGCGGGAGCCGACACGGGTGGGCTACCCGACGAGGGGCCGGGCAACGGCAGTTCACCGCGCCCTCGCGATCGACTGAAAACAGGCGCCGCTCTCGGCGGTGGCGCGTGCACCTGCCGGGCTGCGGGATCCACCGGCCAAAGGGGCGGGCTCTGGTTCTTGCTGGGCGCTGCGGCGTGGCTTTTGCGGCGCCGTTTGAGCCTCGAGCCTCGGGCGAGGCGTTAGCTCGAGGGGCGCGTCGAGTGCTTCCCGCACCGCGCGCAGCAACGTGTCGGGATCGAGGGGTTTCGGCACCATGCGGTAACCCACCCCACCTTCGACGCCACCTGCTCCGCCGCCGGGAAATACACCTTGAACACTGTGCCGAGGCTCAGCTCGGAGTAGCAATGAATCATCCCGCGCGCTCGGCCACGTCCGGAGGCATACCGATCCCCGAGTCGCTCACGGTCAAGAGCACGTAGCGGCCTGGCTTGGCCCAGGGGTGCGCGCGCCGGTAGTCGCCGTTCACCAGCACTTGTTGCGTCTCGATCACGAGCCGCCCGCCCTCCGGCATGGCTGATGAACCTGGCGCTGAATGCGCGCGCCGACCCGCATCATTCCTCTTGGGTCAGATACGTGTAGCTGCCCATGGCTTTTTCGTAGTGGCGCATCAAGAGCTTCATCTGTTCGAGTGTCATGCGGCCCCGGTTCAGCGCGGCTTCGGCCTGTTCACGCACCGACTCGATCATGGCTTCCGGCTGGTGTTCGACGAAACGCAACACGTCCGTCATGCTGTCGCCCTTGATCACGTGGCTCACGCGATAGCCGTAGTCGGTGACGCGCACGTGAACGGCGTGGGTGTCACCGAACAGGTTGTGCAAGTCGCCGAGGATCTCCTGGTAAGCACCGTTCAGAAACATCCCCATGACGTACGGTGAACCCGGGTTCAGCGGGTGCACATCGAGCGTCGAGCGCACGTCCTCCACGTCGATGAAGTGATCAATCTTACCGTCGCTGTCGCACGTCAGGTCTGCCAGCGTGGCTCGCACCGTGGGGCGTTCTTCGAGCCGGTGGATAGGCATGATGGGGAACAGCTGGTTGATGGCCCAGGAGTCCGGTGCGGACTGAAAAACCGAGAAATTGCAGTAATAGATCGAGCTCGTGGTTTTCTCGAGGTCGTGCAGCTCTTCCGGCACGAACTTCAGGCGCTGCAGGGTGGCCTGGATCTTCTCGCAGCAGCTCCAGTACAGCCCCTCCGCGTGAGCGCGCTCGCGCAGCCCGAGGTAGCCATACCGAAATAGGCTCTGCGCCTCCTCCTTGGCCTGGCAGGCATCGTGCCAGGACTCCTGCACGTTCTTCGGCATGATGCCCTGGTAGGTCTCGTACAGGACCTGCAGCACGCTGTGCGCGCCCTTCTCCGGGGCGGTCGGCTCTCCCGCCAACGAGCGGCCTTGACCCACCACGTCGAACAGTAGGATCGACTGATGGGCAGCCACGGCACGGCCGCTCTCGCTGATCAGCGTCGGTTCGCGCATCTCCGCTTTGCGGCACGCCGCCTGAATCGTCGCCACTACGTCCGCCGCGTATTCACTCAGCGTGTAGTTGCAGGAAGCGTGAAAGTCCGTCTTGGAGCCGTCGTAGTCGATGGCCAGGCCGCCCCCGATGTCGAGGTACTGCATGTTGCAGCCGAGCCGCGCCAACTCCACATAGATGTTGGAGGCTTCCTGCATGGCATTCTTGATGGGAATGATGCTCGAAATCTGGCTGCCAATGTGGAAGTGCAACAGCTGCAGTTCGTCTAGACGCTTGGCCTCCGTCAGCCGATCGACGAGTTGCACCAGCTCCGGCATGTTCAGGCCGAATTTGGCCCTCTCTCCTGCCGAGTCTGCCCAGCGCCCCATGCCTTTTGTGGCCAGCTTGGCGCGCACGCCCAGATTGGGCTTGATGCCCAGGCGTTCGGAGGCTTTGAGCACGAGGTCGAGCTCCTCCAGGCGCTCCAGCACGATCAGTACGGTGCTCGAGAAGCGCTGCGCGATCAGCGCCGTTTCGATGTACGTCGCGTCCTTGTAGCCATTACAGACGATCAGGCCGCTCTCCTCCTTCATGCTCGCCAGTGCGATCAGGAGTTCCGGCTTTGAGCCGACTTCGAGCCCAAAATTCCACGGGCGCCCGGCTTCGACCACCTCTTCTACCACGTGGCGCTGCTGGTTGACCTTGATGGGGAACACGCCGCGGTAGGTGCCCTGGTATTCGTATTCCTTCATGGCCCGCCCGAACGCCTCGTGGATGCGGCGGATGCGGTGGGCGAGGATGTCCGAAAAACGCACCAAGAGCGGTAGCTCGATACCGCGCGCGCGCATGTCCTGCGTGAGCTCGTATAGGTTGATGGCGTTCGGCGAGCTCGGGTCCGGCGTGACTTCGACGTGGCCTTTTTCGTTGACCGAAAAGTAGGGGTGCCCCCAGTCGCGCACCTGGTACAGCGTTTCGCTGTCCTCGGCGCTCCAGACCTTGTTGACGTCGCTCGTCGAGCGGAGTGGACGGCCAGTCGTCGGCTCGCCATTGCGCTTTCCCTCGGCCTTGCCGCTGGCGGAGCCCTTGCTGTTGACGGAGGGGGATGAGTTGGCCATGACTTTATGGTCTCTCTCGGGCGCGCCCGGTGACGGTGTGTTTCCGGATTCCTCCGGAGCGTTCGCGGAGCGGCTGCACGAGCCAGGTTCCGGCGGCGTTTGATCTAGCAGGAAATTGTCCGGCATGGAGCTCTCGCTCACCCGCTGGGCCAGAAATTTTGGGGCAGGGCCCCACGCTTGAACAGTGACAAGAGATCCATGCCGGCGGCGACGGAGATGTGGAGCAGGAAGCCGGCGTAGATGCTGCGCGTCCGCATCGCCAGGGAGCCGAGGACCACCCCGGCGACGATGGCGCCGTGCGCCTCCAGGTAGGGCTTGCCGTAGTGAATCATGCAATACGGCAGCGCCATCACGAAGATGGCGCCGGAGCCCAGGCTGTGGCGGAGCGCCCCGACCATCCACCCCCGAAAGAACAGCTCCAGCGCGAAAAACTGCATCCAGTACATCGCCTCCCACACCACGAGGTCGAAGACGCTGCGCGAGCTGAGCTTGTAGAAGGGGTAGTAGGTTCCAAAGTCCGGTTGCTGGGCGACGAGCAGCATGACCGGGACGACGATGCCGAGGCAGGCCCCATACACCCAGAGGTGCTCGAAGAACCCTCGGCCGCGCAAGCCCATGTCGAGCAGCGAGTCGCGAGGGAACAAGAGCTTCCAGGCGACGAGCGGAACAACCACGTAGCCCGCGGCGCGCGAGAAGCACCACCAGCCATAGGCGTACAGCTCGTCAAAGCGTTCCAATTGCAACCACTGCCACGATCCCTCGTTGAGCTCTTGCAGCTCGGGTAGCAGCGTCGATTGAAAAAATTGCCGTCCGCCGAAGTACTCCTGCACCGTCAGCACCACGGCCGTGATGACCAAGCACGCAGCAGGCCGGTGGTCGAGCTGCCCGCCGCGCGCCGCGCGATGGCGAGTCGCCTCCTGGTCGATCTCGCGCCAGGTCCCGCGGAAAAACCAAACTAGAACCGGTGCGATCGCGCACAGGATCGGGATCGGCAAGAGGGCCTTGATCGGGGGGTACCCGAGCAGGCTGTGCACCCACGAAATCGGCGCGAGCTCCAACGTGGGAAGTTCGAGTGGCTCCCCACGGCTCAGCCAACCCAGCATGTGAGGAGGGCGCCTAACATGGGAGCTTCCGCCGCGTCACGTTCTCACCTTATATTCTATATTCTCTGTCCATCCCCGGCCACCCCGGCACTGGGCAGGCCGTTGGCCCGGAAGCGCTTTGCACGCGGTCTTGAACTCCCAGCTTGCGTGGCTCGGGCGTCGTTGCTAGCTTCCCGCCCCCTCGCGGACCCTGCTCCGGAGAACGAAGCCATGAAAACCTCCCCGCTCCTCCAAGTCAAAAGCAGTTTCGGCGACAAAGCCAAGCTCGTCAGTGCCGTCCAGGCCTTGGCGACGGATGCTCTGTGGCTGGACCGAGTCAACGGGGAAAAAGGCCTGGCCAAGGTGAGCAATACAAAGCTGCTCCGGCTGCACGCGGCGCTGAGCCGCGCCAAAGAGCAGTTCGGCAGCCGCGACAAGCTGGTGGGCGCGGTGGCCTCGCTGGGCAAGCGAGCCAAAGACGAGGGCTTCAAGACGCGCCTCGCCGGTTATCCGGTGCCCCGCCTGCTCGACCTGCACGACTCGCTGAGCAAAAGCTCATCGCGCCCGTCCGTGGGGAAGGCTGCTGCGAAGTCTGCTGCTGGCAAGTCGCCTGCTGGCAAGTCCGCCAAGAGCAAGGCTCGAACCAAAAAAGCCAAGCTCAAGGCCGCTTGAGCCGAGGGGCGCTCGGTGCGCCCCCGCTTACAGCTCGTGCTGTTCGATCCAGCGGTTCGTAAATAGCGCCGATTTGGCGTAGCTTTTTTCGATGTCGTCGAGCAGGCGGTCTTCGATCAGCCCCGACACGCCGAAAACTCGCGCTTCCACCCGGGCTACGTAAAGGCGGCGGCAGGAACGCTCGGAGATCGGGGTCGTCGAGAGCTCACCCGTGATCGTGAGCTTGCTGGCCAGCGAACGGGGTGTGACCTCGAGGCGGTAACGCTGCGCCGCGGGCTCGGCTACACCTCGTTCGGTGTAGCCCAATCCGTCACCCAACAGACGCTTGAGCGGCCCCGGCAGGTCCCCCACGCGAGGTGCGGCCTCGATCACGCGGTGGATTTGGCCTCCGCGCACGGTGGATTCGACCACGCGCCAGCTCTCGAAATGCAGCTCATCCAGAAACAGGCGCCGATTGTATTCGTCGTCCAGAAAGATCTGGTTCCAGAATACCTCGGCGCTGCAGGCATACGTGTGTTCGATGCGGCGTTCCTTCATGGGGCCCTTCCGCGTTCGACTTTGCCATACCTGGGCCTCGATTCGATAGAATCGAGGCACTAGTATGAGAGCGATGTCCACGGCTGCGCCTCGAGAGCAGACACCCGCCAAGCGGGCCCTCGTTGCTCGTCCGGTCAGCTGGGCTGAGCAGGCACGCCTCATCTTCACCAAAGATCTGGTGATCGAGCTGCGCACCGGGGAGGTCGTGACCACGAGTGCCTTCTTCGGCTTCGTGATCGTGATCATGTCCTCGATCGCCTACTACGACTCACCGGATACTCGCGCCCAGGTCGCCGCCGGCGCGATCTGGCTGCCGACCGCGTTTGCGTCCGTGCTGTCATTGAGCCGCACCTGGCAACGGGAACGTCAGGACGGCGCTTTCGACGCGCTCCTGGTTTCGCCGTTGTCCCACAGCGCCATCTTCATGGGCAAGGCGCTCGGCATGTTCGCCTTCTTGCTCGCGATCGAAGCGGTCATCGTGCCCACGGTGCTCGTCTTGTTCAATATCGATTTTGGAGCGTACGCCCTCGGCCTGTTGTTGATCGCCGTGGCGGCCACGCCGGGCATCGCCGCCGCCGGCGCGCTGTTTGGTGTCATGACGGTGCGCACGCGCGCGCGCGATCTGGTGCTCGCCATCGTCCTGTTCCCGCTGCTTTCACCGACGCTCATGGCGGTGGTGGGCGCCACCCGCGATCTGTTTGACGGCCAGAGCCTCGACGACATAGCGGGCTGGTTCAAGGTGATGCTGATCTTTGACGCCGCCTTCCTGGCGGGCGGGTTGACGCTGTTCGGTTCGCTCGCGGACGGCGGCTGACGCGGGGAGCAGCACGTGGCCAAGGAGCGTGTGGCGCTGTTCGGTGGGAGCTTCAATCCTCCACACGTGGGCCATTTGCTCGCCATCAGCTACGTGCTCGGCGTCGGAGAAGTGGATCGCGTCGTCGCCGTGCCGGTGTTCGAACACGCGCTCGGCAAGCAGCTCGTGCCCTTCGAGCACCGCGTCGAAATGGCGCGGCTCGCCTTCGGCTGGTTGCCGCGCGTCGAAGTGTCCGCGATTGAAGCGAGCCTGGGCGCGCCGAGCCGCACGCTGAGCACGATCGTGGCCCTGGAAGCCCTGCACCCCGACTGGGCATTGCGGCTCATGGTCGGCTCCGACATCCTGGACGAGCTGCACCAGTGGCATGCGTTCCAAGAAATCGAGCAGCGCGCGCCACCTCTAGTGCTCCAGCGCACGATCGAGGGCCGATCCACGCCAGCGTCTTCGCTCTTGCCCGCCGTCTCCTCAACCGAAGTGCGCGAGCTATTGGCGCGCCGTCGGCAGGGCGAGCTCGTTGACGCACGCCTGGAAGCGCTGGTCCCGCGCGCCGCACTCGACTACGCGCGCGCGCACGACCTGTATTGACCTTCGGGCGAGGGGGCCAGGGATACTCCCTCGACAAATGTAGAGGAGGACCAGTGAGCAGGCGTCACGATCCGCCGTCGAGACATCGAACGATCGCCGCCGAAAGGCGGCGCAAACTTAGAGGAAGGGCCGTGTTCAGACGAGGGCAACGTGATGACCGCGTCCGGCCTCACCCAGCTAGGCCGGCGCGGTCTTCGATTGTTACCTGTGAGACAGACGTCTAATGCCGGCAGGCCATGCGCGGGCCTTTGTCCACGGGCCTGAAATACAAAAGCCGCCCCATCAGGCGAGAATACGGCTCTGCGAGCTCGGCGTCGTTGCACACGCCGCCCTTGCA
>JAYWEH010000362.1:0-9912 GCA_043780025.1 Deltaproteobacteria bacterium | reverse complement strand
GATGAACGTTCGCTCGCCCACGAGCTCGGCGGCAATCCAATCGAACGCGTTTTCGTGGCAGGGCGCCTCGTCAGCGTTTCCTAACGACTTCGGCCGAGCATTTTTCGCACAACTGGGCTACGGCCCGGTCCGATAGACCCGCTTGGCGGCAGCTCCGCGCAGTGTGCGGGAACTGCGGAGGAGCAGTCGATGATCGACAACACCGGTAGAAGGGGCATTGCGATGGGCTGGCCGAACAACGATTTGCGGCGTTTCACGTCACTGACGGGCATTGCGTTCGCTTGCATCGCCGTCGCTTGCGGCGACGACGATGGCGGCAGTGCACTCGTGATCGGTGGCCCGCCTGAGCTGCCCAGCACGTGCGAAGACGCCGTCGGTGATCACCCGGAGTGCCCACCGCTCGACGGTTGCGCTGCGCGGCCGCCCAGCACCACCGCGCCGACGCGTTTCGTCGACAATGTTTCCTGGCTGTACGAGCGCGATCCAGCCTCCAGCTGCGAGCCGCAGCAGCAGGGGCTGGTGGAAGGTGCGCTCGATCCGGCGCGCCTCGCCGTCATGCGCGGCCGGGTGGGCGATCAGGAGGGTCAGCCCGTGCGCGGCGCTCGCATCAGCGTGATTGGCTCTCCCGAGCTAGGGCATGTCAGGAGCCGGGACGACGGGTTGTTCGACATCGCCGTCAATGGCGCGACCGCCGTCACGCTCGAAGTACGCGGTGGGGGTTTCTTGGTGGCCCACCGCCGCGCCGACGTAACGCCGAACGAGTTCTCCTGGGTCAACCCGGTGGTGCTCAAGCCGCGCGCGGAGAGCTTCACGGCGCTTGGCCTCGACGGCAAGGCGGGCCCACAACTCCTGCGCGCCGAGGCGAGCGAAGACGCGTCGGGGCGGCGCCAACCGCTCGTGTTGTTTCCGTCGCGCACCAGCGCGCAGCTCGAGAACGCCGATGGCAGCACCTCGCCGTTGCCGAGCCTGCACGCTCGCTTCACGGAATACACCGTCGGCGATCGAGGGCCCGACTCGATGCCAGCGGATCTACCGCCGAGCAGCGCCTACACCTACGCGTTCGAGATCAGTGCAGACGAAGCGGACGCTGCGGGTGCGCATGGCATCCGCTTCGACAAACCCATTCCCATCTACCTCGAGAACTTCCTGGATCTGCCGGCTGGAACGCCAGTGCCGATCGGCTACTACAACCGCCAAACCGCCGCGTGGGAGTCCGAGGAGGACGGCGCGGTGATCGCCATCGTAGCGGAGAGCGGTGGGCGCGCCCGCATCGATCTGGACGGGGACGGGCAGCCTGAAGACGACGCCGCGCTCGAAGCCGCCGGTGTTGGCATCGAGGAGCAACAGGCGTTGGCCCAGGCGCACGAACCCGGGCAGAGCTTGTGGCGCGGGACGGTCGGGCATTTCAGCCCCTTCGACTTCAACTGGCCGTTCGGGTTGCCAATTGATGCCGAAGCTCCCCCGCTCATGAGCATCGACACCGGGCTCACCGACTCACCGAGCTGCCAGATCGGCTCGATCATCCGCGTGAACAACCAGACGCTGGCCGAGACCGTCGGCATCGCAGGTACCGACTACCAGCTGTTCTATCAAAGCGATCGCACGCCAGGTGGCCAGCGACGGGTCGTCGATGTGGAGGTCAGCGGGGATGCGCCGCCTGCCAGCTTGAAGCGCATCGATACGGTGCTCGAAATCGCTGGCCAGCGCCACGAGAGCAGCCTCGACGCGATGCCGCGGCAACGTTTCGTGCACAGTTGGGACGGTTTGAACGCGTACGGCTTCGGCGTGCAAGGCCGCCAGTCCTTCAAGCTGCGCATCGGCTACACCTACGATGGCGTGTACGCCCGCAGCGAACAGCGGCGGCGCAGCTTTGGCGAGCCCGGCAGCGTGCGCATCGAAGGCAGCAAGACGCGCCAAGAGGTCACCAGCTTTCGCGACGTGACGGGAACGCTCGGCGGTTGGGATGCCCGCGGCCAGGGCCTCGGCGGCTTCAGCCTCGACGTGCATCACGTCTACGACGTGAGCGGCCGTATCCTGATGTTCGGGGATGGACGGCAGCGCAGCGCGGAGACCGTGCCGCTCTCACTCGTGGACGTGCTGGCGGAGTTCGACGCCACGCCGGATCAGGTGCTCGTGCACCCCGACGGCAGCGTGTTCATCACCGAAGACCGCGATGGCACGGTGTTTCGGTTGTCGGCGGGACAGCTCGTCCCCTTTGCCGGAACGGGCGAGCCCGAGGACGGCGTCGGCGACGGCGGCCCTGCGCTCGACGCACAGTTGGAAGCGCCGCAGGGCATGGCGCTCGGACCCGATGGCAGCCTGTACATCTCGGACGTGGGCCGCATCCGACGCGTAGCGCCCGACGGCATCATCACCACGGTGGCCGGAGGGGGAACCGGCCGGGTCGAAGAGGGCGAGCTCGGCACGGACGGCACACTGGGCAACCCGGACAGCCTTGCATTTGGCCCGGACGGCGCGTTGTACATCGCCGAATATTTGTCCCATCGTGTGCTGCGTTTGGCTTCGAATGGTGTGATCAGCGTGGTTGCGGGGACGGGGCGCAGCGTCGACCCACCCGGTGACGGCGGGCTCGCGATCAACGCGGGCATGCGCCAACCGAGCGGGCTCGCGTTCGCGGCGGACGGCAGCCTGTTCATCTCCGAGCACGATGGGCATCGCATCCGGCGCGTCAGCCCCGACGGCATCATCACCACCGTGGGCGGCACGGGCGAAGACGAAACGAGCGGGGACGGCGGCGCGGCCACCTTGGCCGGCATCCACACGCCTCGCGCTCTCGCCTTCGACGCGCGCGGCAACCTGCTCATCGCAGAAGAGGGCGGCAGCCGGGTGCGCATGATCGGCGCGGACGGCATCATCACCACGCTGATCGATCAGGAGAGCAGCGGCGGCGTCTTGAGCTCACCCGACGGGTTGGACATTGGCCCCGACGGCTCGCTGTACGTGGTCTCGCAGACCGCGGTCGTGCGCGTCGGTCAATCCTTGCCGAACGCCGCGCTGACGGATCTGTCGGTCGCGTCCGAAGACGGCGCCGAGCTCTACCGTTTCGACCGGCTGGGCCGGCACCTCAGTACCCTCGACACGCTGACGGGCGCCGAGCTCCGGCGCTTCGGCTATGATGACGCGGGCCTGCTGACGCAGGTCACCGAACGCGGCCGGCGCACGACGCTGATCGAGCGCGGGCCGGGGGGCGCGGCGCGCGCCATCGTCAGCCCGTATGGCGTGCGCACCGAGCTCGAGCTCGACGCTGACGGCTACCTGTCGCTCGTGACCGACGCGCTCGGACAGAGCACGGCCCTCGAGTACGCCGAGGGGGGTCTGCTCACACGGCTGGTCGACAGCCGTGGTGGCGAGCACGTCTACACGTACGACGAAGGGGGCCGGCTGATCGCCGACCGGGACCCCAACGGCGGTACCCAGACCCTCACATCCAGCGTCGAGGACGGCGCGCGCGTCATCACCCACACCACTGCGACCGGCCGCAGCTTGCGGCACGTTCAACGCACCTCGGCGGGAGGCGGCACCGAGCAGCGCAAGGAGGATCCGGCTGGGGCCGTCCAATCCAGCGCGCGCAATGCGGACGGCAGCGAGCTGACGACGTTCGCCGACGGCACCCGAGTCGAAACGCGGCTCGGGCCCGATCCGCGTTTCGGGGGGCTCTCCCCGTTCAACCGCTCGAGCGTGGTCCAGCTGCCGAGCGGCCTCGAGAGCGAGGTCACACAGACACGCACGACAGAGCTCGCCGACTCGCAGAATCCGCTCAGCCTGGTGCGGTTCGCGAGCGAAATTGCGCAGGACGGGCGCGTCCTGTCGAGCGAATACGATGCCGCGAGTCGCACCCTCGTGCAGCGGTCGCCCGAAGGGCGGGAGCGCATCACGCTCCTCGACGCAGAAGGGCGGCTGCTCGAATCGCGCACGCCGGGGCTGGCCCCCGTGGCGTTCGAATACGACGCGGACGGGCGGCTCAGCGCCGTCACGAGCGGCCAGGGCGACGCCGCTCGACGCATGAGCGTCGAATACGGCGCCGGCGGCTTCATGACATCCCTCACGGATGCGCTGGGGCAGGTCACCCGCTACACCCCCGACGCGGTGGCCCGGGTGCGCGAGATCACGAGCGCGGACGGAGCCGTCACCTCGATGACGTACGACGCGGGCGACAACCTGGTGAGCGTGACGCCTCCGGGCGCCGCAGCGCACACGCTCGACTACGATCTGAACGGCGCGCTGATCGCCTACACACCACCTGGGCCGGGTTCGGGCGATTTCGTCACGCGCTACGGCTACGACGCCGACCGCCAGCTCGAGAGCCTGGCCCTGCCCGGCCTGCCCGCGGTGACCTATGCGTACGACGATAGCCGACAGCTCGCGAGCGTCAGTACCGCGGAGGGTGCGTTCGAGTTCAACTACAACCCGCAGAGCCTTCTGTTGGCTCAGAGCCAAAGCCCCGACGACGTCACGCTCGCCTACACGTACGACGGCGCGCTCGAGACGCTGGCCACCTGGAGCGGCCGCATCAGCGGCAGCGTGGGCCGCCAGTACGACACAAATCACTTCGTGACAGCGATCGCCGTCAACGGCCAACAGGTCCCCTATGCCTACGACGCGGACGGACTCGTCGTGGGGGCTGGGCTATTCGATCTCAGCCATGACGCGGAAATTGGGCTGCTCACTGCCACGGACCTGCTCGACGTCGTCACCACCCATGCCTACGACGCCTTCGGCGCACCGAGCCGCGTCAGCGCGACGGCCGATGGCGCGGCGGTCTACGATGCCACCTACAGCTACGACGCGCTTGGGCGCATCGTCTCGCAAACCGAGACGCTGGAGGCGACGAGCGTCCAGACGACGTACACGTACGACGCCATCGGGCAATTGATCGAGGTGAACACCGACGGGGTGTTGAGCCACGCCTACAACTACGATCAAAACGGAAATCGCGTGGCGGCGCTGGTGGGAGACGCCTCGCTCGGGGCGACCCATGACGAGCAGGATCGCCTGCAAAGCTACGGTGCCCTCCAGTTCAGCTACACGCCTCGCGGTACGTTAGAGACCCGTGTCGACACCGCCCAGGGCGCCGCAACGACGCGCTTCGACTACGATGCTTTCGGCAACACGAGAGCCGTGGATTTGCCGGACGGCCGCAGCGTCTCGTACCTGCACGACGCAGAGAACCGTCGGGTCGCCAAGTTGATCGGCGGCAGCATCGAGCGCGCCTGGCTCTACCAGGACGCTCTGCGTCCCATCGCCGAGCTCGACTCGAGCGGTGCCGTGGTGAGCCGCTTCGTGTATGCGAGCCAGGCCAACGTGCCCGACTTCATGCTGCGCGATGGCTCCACCTTCCGGCTGCTGAGCGACGTGCGCGGCAGCGTACGGCTCGTGATCAACGCTTCGACGGGGGTGGTGGCCCAGAGGCTCGACTACGACCCGTTCGGCGATGTCACGTTGGACACGAATCCGGGCTTCCAGCCCTTCGGGTTTGCGGGCGGCCTGTATGACCCCGATACGCGGCTCGTGCGTTTTGGCGCCCGAGACTACGACGCGGCTCTGGGCCGCTGGACCGCCAAGGATCCCATCGGCTTCAACGGCTCCCAGACCAATCTATACGCCTATGCGCATGGCGATCCCGTCAACGTGGTGGACCCGAGCGGGCTCGACCCCAACTCGGAGGAATGCCAGGCGATCATGCGCAGCATCCGCAACGTGGAGCACGAGATCAACAAGCGCATCGGCGAATTGGCAGAAGACAAACTCGGCTTGCCCGAAGCCTGCGATGGCGACGACGCGAAGCCCTCACTCAGCAAGCGCGGCCACCGCAAGCTCGTCAACATGCACAAGGCCAATTTGGCCCGGCTCAAGGCGCTCTGGCTCACCAAATGTGGTCCACCCCCCGGGGGCCCGCCGCCGGTGGGGGTCAATTTCTTCGAATGGGAGTACTGGGAAGAGGTAACGGGGCTGACCGGCGCGGCCCTGGTCGTCTACCTGATCATTTCCGAAGGAACGCGGCTCATCCCCATTCGCAATGCCATCCCGATCCCCTGATATGCTTCCCGCTCCTGGCGCCCGAGAGGAAACCGCATGAACATTCACCGACGCGACGGCTCACTCATCCTGGATGCAGGTGGGGACCCTCCCAGCACTCTGAATGGGGCGTTCCTATTTGGTGAGGACCTGTCTGACGCCGTGCTCGACGGTATCATCATGGAAGGTGCGATGCTCGGCTCGGCCAAGCTCTGCAAAGCCAGCTTGCGCGGTACGGATCTGTACTGGGCCAATTTGGACGGTACCGACTTTACGGGCGCCGATCTGGACGGCGCCGATCTGCGCGGCGCCATGTTGAATCGAACTCAATTTCGGCATGCGAATCTGCGCGGCGCCAATTTTGGCCGAGACAACGTGGGGGCCAGCACGAAATTTTCGGGCGTCAATCTGGAGGGAGCCGTGCTCGACGGCGCTCGTTTTGAGGGCGCGACCTACGACGCGCAGACGATTTTTCCCGCCGGTTTTGATCCAGTGCGGCACGGCCTGGTCGCCGCAGGGTAGACAGTCTCGTGTTGAGCAGTAGAGGGGTTGCCCACCCCGCGTGCATGCTCGGCGGCGGCCGCCTGCGCGTGCCGCAGCCCGCTCCCAAGCGTCGCGCGCAGCTCGCGACGCGGGAGGGGCCGCAATCGAGCGTTCAGTGGGGGACGACAGCGACCTGAAAGCGCCGGCGCGGAGCGGCGCCTGGGAAGCGCTCCGCAGTCCCGCAAAGCCTGGGCGGGCGCCGAGCTTGTCACTCGGCGTGTGTGGCGGCGCAGGAGAGCCGAAGCGCGGCACAGTGGACAACCCGCCTCCCGCCAAGCCAATTTCAGCTGCGTACTTCCAGGTGCCCCTCTGGCTCGGGCGACAGGCGGGTCCGTTGCTGCGTCGCCCCGCTCCGCCGCTATGCCGCCGGACGCCTGGCGCCGAGCACCACGCCCGGCTCGACCCCGCGGGGCGGGCAGCCGAAGCGCGAAGCGGGGCCGGGTGGAGGCATCCACCTAAAATCAAACTAAAAATTTGGCGGAAGTCGAGGTTAATGCCTCGCTTCAATCGAAGCGATGGCTATTGTCGGCGGCGTTCCAGCCGATCGTAGAAGCAGCGCATGATCCGCAGGTACAGCTCGTCTTTCAGCACGGCGTCCTCATTGCCCGCGTCGATGCTCGGGTTGTCGTTGATTTCGATCACCATGAAGCGCCCGTCGGTCTCCTTGATGTCGATGCCGTACAGGCCGTCACCGATCAGCCGCGCTGCGCGCACCGCCAGATCGATCACCGCGGGCGGAGCGAGCTCGATTTCTAGCGTATCCACCTTGCCGTAGTTGGGGCGCTTCGCCTTCTCCACCTTCTGGACCTGCCAGTGCCCCCGCGCCATGTGGTAGCGGCAAACGTACAGCGGTCGCCCATCGAGCACGCCCACGCGCCAGTCAAACGTGGAACGCACGAACTCCTGCGCCACCACGAGCTCCGACTTCTGAAACAGAGACTGCAGCAGATCCTGGAGCTCTGCTTCGTCGTCCGCCTTGACGACACCCGCGGAGAATGAGCTGTCCGGTTGCTTGAGCACACACGGGTAGCCGAGCGCGGCGCCCACCTGGCGAGCGTTGTCCCGGTGCACCACGATGGTCTTGGGGCACGGGATATCGTGTTTGTCGAAGAGCTCGGCCTGATACACCTTGTTGGTGCAGCGCACGATCGACCGCGGGTCGTCGATCACCACCATGCCTTCAGCCTCGGCGCGCCGCGCGAAACGATAGGTGTGATGATTGACGGCCGTCGTCTCGCGAATGAACAGGGCGTCGAACTCGGCGATGCGCCCGTAGTCTTCGCGACCGATGACGGTCACATCCATGCCGACCTTTTCGGCGGCGCGGGTGAAACGCTTGAGCGCTCGCTCGTCCGAGGGCCGCGCGGACGCTTCGTCTTCGGCACCGGCGAGAATGGCGAGCTCGTAGCGGTACCTGGCAGGCGTGGACGAGATGCGTGGACGCGCGAAGAAGCTACGCGCCTGCTGCAGCACGAATTCACGGTGGGACTCGGGGACCTCGTTGAAGGCCACCGGGCGGAGCGACTGCAAACGCCATTCGTCGGCGAGCACAAACCCGGCTCGCAAAAGCGGCGCCGGAAAGTGATTGAACAACGCCTGGCACAGCCGGTCGTAGCGCTGCGCCAGATTGCGCCCGAAGTAGATGCTGAGCTCGAAGGTGTTGCTCTTGATCGGGCCGAGGCAGCGCTGCACCAGGTCCTCGATATCTTCGGACACGATGCGGATCAGCGAGGACTGTTTGAGGTCCTGCACGGTGGTGACCGACGGCATCGGCTTGTGGCCGCGGGCCTCGGCGAGCAGCGACACGTAGTAACCGATGCTCTGGTAGCCGTGGTCGCGGCACAGGTTGAACACCTTGGCCCGCTTCATTTCGACGAACTCCGGGTTCGTCAAATAGTCTCGCGCCGAGACCATGCGGGCCTCAGCGATGTCCCAAGGCCAGAGCTCGGGTTTCTCGACGACGATCAAGACGGCCATCTCGCCGTTCAGCTCCCAAAGCCCCGAGGAGCGGGGGGATCCTCTCGAGTCACGCTGCGGCGGAGAATAGCCCCGAGCAGGCTATCGATATCAACACCGGACTGTGCGCCGGCGCAAACTCGCGGCGTTGGTGTAGGCGTGCCTCGCCCGGCCGCAGCCAATGGGAGAGCATGACCGCCTCTCGGGTGGTTGGCCCGGGCATGCGAGAGCGGACGGCTCGGGTGGATGGCCGGGTTCGAGCTCAGGCCATCGGCCCTTCGTGAGCGGCGTCGGCGAAGCCCGGTGGCGCCGGAACAGCGCTCGAAAGCGCCAAGATTTGCACCAAAAGCGCGCGGAACACGGCCGCGACGTCGTCCACGTCGATGGAGTCGGCGTAGCGCTCGATCGTGCGCCCAATGTGCTCGTTCACGAACGCCACGAGCGCGGGCTGGTCAATCGCGATGATGTCCTCAGAATCCAGGGCGTCCACCGGATCGGCGCGGCGCAGCTGCTCATCCGCGCCGATCGCGGCGTCGGCGGCGGCCACGGCGTCAGCATCGAGCGACCGAAGGCCCGCTCCGGCGTGCTCCTCGAACGCACCAAAGACGGCGATCGAAAGCATGTAACCGAGCGCCAGAGCCTTTTCGTCCCGAGACGGGCTCAGCTCACGGCCGAAGTATTCGGACAGGGCCGCCTGCCGGATGCGAAAGCGTTCGAAACCCTCCGTGGCCAGGCGCTGCGCTCGCTCGTCCGCGCCGCCGAAGGCGGACTCAATCGCTGCGACCGCGCTCTCGGGCACCCGCGCGTAGCGGGGAACCGGCGGAATCGCTGAACGACGAATCCACAATGTGATCCGACCCTATCACGGGTCATGAGCGCGGAGATAGCCCGCGGGCCCTCAATTGGGCTCGACCAGGATGCGGATCTCTCGCGTGGCGAGCCAGGCTTCCGAGTCCCCCCATTCCACACGCGCAAGCGGGCCTTCGGTCTCTGCCACGTGCACCAACCAGCCCTCCGGGACCCGATCGCCTGCGCCCCCTCGAGCAGAAGGGCTACCGCGCTCGCCGCTGAAGGGGCGCCCTCCGGCATCGAGCAGGCGTGCCTCCTCCACGATGACCACGGCGGGCGAGAAGGCCTCGCGCAGGTGGCGCGCGGCGAAAGTCATGCTGCCGCCGAGCAGGAGCACAAACGCCCCGATCACACCGCCGACTCCCCCACCCAAGTGCGCGCGCGGCGAGTTCGAGTACAGCCTCACGGCAAGCCCTAGTGTCGCCACGAGTGACCCCAACAGCGCCAAGGCCGCCCACACGTTCTCGCCGAGCAGGCCAATCAACGCCCGGAGCAGCGGAGGGCGTGCCACGACTCCGGCGTTCGCCT
>JAYWEH010000361.1:0-4185 GCA_043780025.1 Deltaproteobacteria bacterium | reverse complement strand
CACCGGGCGACGCCCACGGAGGGCGACACGCCCGACGTGAACCAGCAGACGTATTTCTTCGACTCCGGATCGGAGCTCAATGGCGACGAAGTGGATCTGCTGGTGTCCGTGAATGAGCAGGCCACGGAGGACGAAGATCCCGAAGTGCTCTCGACCGAGGACATCTGGAAGCCGGCGGACACATACGCCTATCGGACAGCGGCAACCGGCACCGTGAAGACGTTTGTCGCCAAGAGCGGCGCCGGCAATCTCGCGGTGACTGTGCGGCAGTAGCCCGGGTTCCGCTCGGCCTGAGGCCCCGAGCGGGGAAATCTGCACCACATGGGCAACTTTGCAGCTGCCTTCTGACTCGGGCGGTCCCTTGGGGCCGCCTCAGCTGCACCCTTCAGGATACGGTGATAGGCTCCGCCCATCATGTTGCGATCCGGTTCGCTTTCTTTTGGTGTGGCGTTCGCCAGTTTCGTCGTTGGATGCTCTGTCGACTCGCGTTCATTCTCGGGTGACGGTCCGCCGCTCCAGCCCTCCAACGGGGGAAGCGACGATGGTGCGACGGGTGCTGCAGGCGCTACGGGGTCGGCACAGGAGGGCATCGGAGGCGTATCCGGCGCGAGTGCCGTGTCGAACGGCGGCTCGAGCAGTGAAAATCCACCGCTCGCGGGAGCGGGACCGCTCGATCCGGGTCCAGATGATCCCAAGGATCCTCCACAAGGCCCAGACCGCGAGCAATTGTGCGCTGCTGCCACGGGTGCAATGCCCCAGTTGGCCCTGGAAGAGGTGGCCATTGGGCTTTCGGAACCCCTCTTCGTGACCGCGGCGCCGGGCGACGCGACGCGGCTGTTCGTGCTCGAGAAAGCCGGCACCCTGCGCGTGATCGTGGATGGCCAGCTTCAGGCGGAACCTTTCCTCGACATCACGCCGCAGGTCCATGGCACCGGTGAACGCGGCTTGCTCGGGCTCGCATTTCACCCCGGCTACGCTGAAAATGGGCTGTTCTATCTACATTTTTCCTCGCTCGGGGGCGCCATTCCACAGGGCGACGGGATCCTGGCGGAGTTCCAGGTCGATCCGAGCAATCCCAACCGCGCTGACGCGGCGACGCAGCGCCAGATCCTGGTCGTGGATCAGCCGGAGCAGAACCACAACGGCGGCATGATCACGTTCGGCCCTGACGGCTTTCTGTACGTCGGGTTCGGAGACGGCGGCGGCGGTAATGACCAGCACGGTACCATCGGCAACGGGCAAGCGCTCGATACCTTGCTCGGCAAGCTGCTGCGCATCGACGTGAACGGGCGCAGCGTCAACGGTGCGTACGGCATCCCGGCAGGCAACCTCGCCGCACAAACGGGCCAGACCGCGCTCGGCGAGATCTGGGCGTACGGGCTGCGCAATCCCTGGCGCTTCAGCTTCGATGCTTGCAACGGTGACATCTACGTCGGCGACGTGGGACAGGGCGCATTCGAAGAGGTCGACTACCTGCCCGCCTCGACGCTCGCGGGCACGAACTTCGGCTGGCGCATCATGGAAGGGCCAAACTGCCGCCCCAATGACGCCGCCTGCATTCCCGCGGTTCAGACGGGCATGACCTTGCCCGTGGACAGCTACGCGCGCGCCATCGGTCTGTCGATCACGGGCGGCTATGTGTACCGCGGCCAAGCCATCCCAGCCTTGCGTGGCCACTACATCTACGCCGACTACGCGAGCGCGCGTTTCTTTCGCTTCCGCATCGCCGCGGGCCAAATTGCCGATCGGGTCGAAATCACCGACCAGATGGCATCCGACAGTAGCGTTCCCACGGCCATTGCGTCGTTCGGCCAAGACAACGCGGGCGAGATCTACGTCGCCGCGTTCGACCCCGGCGCCATCTACAGAATCGTCAGCGCGCCATAGTCAGCGCGTTGGTTACATGTCCAGGGCCGTTGCGCGTGTCGCCCGATAGCCAGCACGAGGGCAACATCTCCGCCCTGTTCGCGCCCCGTGGCTCGCGCAATTCCGGCGCTTCTGGGGGGCCACCCCTCGAGGCACTGGCGACCGAGATCGCGCGCGGAAAGCGCGCACCGAAGGCGCCCAGGCGGCGCGGGGGGTTAGCAACAGATGGCCCAGAAACGTAACGCGTCGGATGTCTTTCGCGTCGTGCGGCATGATTCGATGCGTGAGTGGCTGGAGCAAGCACTGCAGCCGCTGCCCGATCTCGAGCTGAGGCGCATGTTCGGTGGGGTCGGCGTGTACTCGGCGGACGCGATCATTGGCATCCTCTACGAGCAACGCTTCTACCTGAAGACCAACGACAGCACCCGGACCGCATTCGTACAGCGTGAATCGGAGCCATTGCGGGCTCGCTCCGGCAGCGTGCTGACCCGCTACTACGAGGTCCCCGCGGATATTCTCGACGACGAGCAGCAGCTTCTGGGCTGGGCGCGCGTCGCGCTGGGCGTGGCGGAGGAGGCCGCGGCAAAGCCACGCCGGCGCGGCCACGTCGATCCAGAAGAGATCTTGTCGGGTCACAGCGCCGAGATTCGAACGCTCGCCGAGCAGGCACGCGCCATCGTTCGTGAACGAGTCCCGCACGCCAGCGAAGCGGGCTACCCCGGATGGCGCCTGATCGGTTACCGCGCGCCGCATTATTTCTGCTTCGTCGCACCCCAGCCCGACCACGTGCGCGTCGGGTTCGAGTACGGCGTTGCCTTGCCGGATCCAAAAGGCGTGCTCGAGCCAATGGGCAAACAGGTGCGCTTCGTACGCCTCGAACCCGGCAAGCGCATTCCCAAGGCCGCGCTGCGCGCGCTCATCGAGGCCGCAGCGCAATACACACCACCCGCTCGCAAACGCGCGCCGCGCGGCGCAAAAACCAAGTAAAACTCAGCCCGGGTCGAAGCCGAGCCGCGCCGCGGCGTCGACAACGGCAAGCTCGCCGAGCACTGGGCCACGATCGAGACGATTCCGCCAAAGGACCAATGGCAGAACGAAAACGGCAAATTCTGAATGGCACGGGCTGCCGTGGCAGCTCGTCCGAGGCTAGCCCCTCAACGATCGGCAGGCAGGCAACGGTCGGGTACCGACGTGTAGCCGTCGCCCCGATTGGCTGGCCCCGTCGCGATAAAGCCGGCGTGGCCTGGCGCGATCTCGACGCGCTGCCCAAAATTCGCACCACTGCCACCCCTGCCGCCCACCCAGCACCGTTTGATCCGTATCGGATACGTTCCGCAACACGACCTCACTTCTGCCAAAGTGGGCGCTCTGAATCACGACCACTTGCTCCTGCTCGGAGTTGGCTGGGACGGGCGCTGGCGCTGGGCAACCGCTGATGGGGCCGATGTCTCCGGACGCTCCAGACTCTCCGTTACCAGCGTCCGCCCCAGCGTCGATGGGAGAAGCGCTGCCAGCACCACCTACCGGCAGCCCTGCACTACCTGCCGACCCGGCGTCGCTCGTTGCAGACCCTCCGACACCACTCGCCCCTCCGTCACCGACGGCGGGGCGACCCGAGATTTCACCGCACCCGAAGGACGCGCCATAGAGTACGCCCACGGCGACCTCGAGGAGCAGCAGCTCGATAGCCATGGAGCCCGAGCATAGCTCAGGCGTCACCTGACGACAGGCACCGCAGCATGGAACGAATATTGCCAGCCGCCGGCTCTGATCAAGCGCGGTAACAAGGCAAATCCCGACGGTGCTATGGTTCGCCATGGACCTGGATGTGCTGCGGCTCGCGAACGAACATACGACAGCGGCGGCGTTCGAAGGTGCGCTGCTCGAGCTGTTCCAGCGAGCCGTGGGGTTCGACGTAGGGTTCTTCTCGGTCAAGGGAGAGGAGACATCGCCCACCGTCGTTGGACTCGCCAGCGACGTGGTGGAAAGGGCGGCCCGCGGCGGGGCCCGGTACCATGCGGAGCTTCTGCCTGTAAAGCGTGCCGCCATTGCGGCCCGCGGGGTCGCCGTCGACACGCGAGTCCTGGGGGAAGCGGGTGTTCGCAGCACCGCGTACTACCGCGAGGTGGCACGGTTGGTGGGCGGCCGGCACTCGTTGATGGCGTACGTGCCTCTTCGGGGTCGGATCGTGGCCGCGATCATGTTGGGCCGTTGTGGCTCAGCATTTGCAGATCGGGATATTGAGTTCGTGGAGGCGCTGCTGCCGCAACTGGGAGTGCCTCGGGCCTCCTATGGCCTCCCCGTCGGC
Source organism: Deltaproteobacteria bacterium (assembly GCA_043780025.1). Taxonomy (GTDB): domain Bacteria; phylum Myxococcota_A; class Polyangia; order Polyangiales; family Polyangiaceae; genus SZUA-265. Next base: position 11 of record JAYWEH010000361.1, on the reverse strand, counting down.
TACGAGCCACT
>JAYWEH010000360.1:0-9926 GCA_043780025.1 Deltaproteobacteria bacterium | reverse complement strand
GTTCTGGTCTCGGCCGATGTGCTGGCTGAGATGTGCGCGGGGCTCGATGAGTCGGCGCTGCGGCGTTTCGGTGCCGCGCTCGGCAAACATGCCGGCGGGCGCGTGCGCGCGAGGCTGAGTGCGGGCCCACCGCCGACGTTGGATGTGATGGTGGATCAGGTGGGCGGTGAGCTTTCGCTCGGTGGCCTCGGATCTTTCGGCATGGAGCGCTGGGGCGATGCGTTGGTAGTGAAGGTGGATGGCTGCCCGCTCGGGAGCGCCAGTGCCGCGCTGCTGAGCGCTTATGTCGAGGCCGCGCTTCGTGCGGTATCCGGACGCGACGTGCACGCGCCGCTGCTCGAGCAGGGGGACCGCTCCCTTCGGCTCTTGCTGTGCAACGAGGCCGCCAAGGCCAAGCTCTCGGGCTGGCTCTCGGCGGGCCGCAGCTTTGGAGACGCGCTCGCGGCATTGCACCAGAATCCGCGCAATGACGTTGCCGGAGGGGGTCACTGATGGCCGCTTCTCGTTCCATGTTGGAGTCGCTGCTCGAACGCGTGCGGCAGCGTGCGGCCGAGCCGCGGGTTGCCGGCGGACAAGCCGCGGCGTCGGCTACGGCCCGGCCTGTGCCGGTCGCTGCGGGCAGGCCCGCCGCGATCAGCGCACCTTCCTCCGCACCGGCTCGCGAGGCTGAGGAAGAGGTCGAAGAGTACGATGAAGAGCTGATCGAGATCATCGACGACGGGGACGTGGCGTCCGACTCCGAGCCGGAGCCTTCCGCCCCCGAACGGGCTCCGCTCGAACTCAGCGCTTCAGTGCCTTCGGTCGAGATGCGCCGTCGAGTGGTCGCCGCGAGCGGGCCGCCGCCGACCGGCGCGTCCGCGCCGATGCCGCCGGTGTCAGCGCCGGTGGCCGAGTTGCGGTCGGAGCCGCTGCGCGCCGAAGCCGTCGCGCGCCGCCCCGTCACGGCTCAAGTCGTGCACACCCAGGGTGCGCGGCCCGACCTGGCGCGCGGCACGTTCATCGAGCTGCTCGACGCGTCACTGCGCCTGGGTCGCTAGAGCCTCGGTCGCTACAGCCTTGGCCGCTACAGCCTCGGCCGCCAGCGTCCCCGCATCGAGCTGGCCAGGCTCGAGCCAGCGCACGGGTTGATCGCGCAACCAGGTCATCTGGCGGCGCACGAACACGCGCGTGGCTCGCACCACGCTATCAATCAGTGCGGCTTTGTCGATCGGCGCGCCGCTGCCGAGCGCCTCGACGATCTGACGGTAGCCGACCGAGCCGAGCGCCCGGGCCTCGGCATAGCCGTCACTGAGCAGCGCGCGCACCTCGTCGAGCCAGCCCTGCTCGAACATGCTCTCGACCCGGCCGCGGATGCGCTGCCCGAGGACCTCCGGGGTGTGGCGGATGCCGAGCAGTTGCACGGGATAACGCGGCGTGCGGAAGCCGTGGCGCGCCTGCAGCTCGCTGAGCGGTGTGCCGCTGAGCTCATACACTTCGAGCGCACGGCTGACGCGCACCAAATCGCTCGGGTTGAGCCGTTCGTGGCTCTGGGGATCTACGAGCGCGAGGCGTGCGTGCAAGTGTTCGCGCCCGAGCTCCTGGGCTTCGGCGGCATGGCGCGCGCGGATTTCAGCGTTGCCCGGGGGCGCTTCGGCGAGGCCGTAGACGAGCGCGCGGACCCACAGAAACGTGCCGCCGCAGATCACCGGACGCTTGCCGCGAGCCGCGATGGCCGTGATGCGCGCTGCGGCGAGCGCCGCGAAGCGCGCCGCGTCGGCGGTGTCGAGCGGATCGAGCTCGTCCACGAGGTGATGGGGCACCACGGCGCGCTCGGCCGCGCCGGGCTTTGCCGAGCCGATGTCGAAGCGGCGGTAGATCTGCACGCTGTCCGCGTTCACGATCTCGCCGCCGATGCTCTGACACAGGCGGATCGCGAGCTCACTCTTGCCGGAGGCGGTGGGCCCAACGACGAGCGTGAGCGGCGGCGTCAACGGCGCCCCACCTTGCGCTCCAGCTCCGACCAGGGCGTGAACGACACGATGGGCCTGCCGTGCGGGCAATGGCCCCCGAAATCCGTGCCGTCGAGCGCGCTGAGGAGCGCCACGGCTTCAGAGCGCGACATTGGATCGCCCGAGCGCACCGAGGCGTGGCAAGCCATCGTCGCGAGCGCCAGGTCCACGGCGCCAGAAAATCCCCGCCCGCTTTCGCGCAAGGTCTCTGCGAGTAGATCACGCAACAGCCGTTCGGGGTTGCCGCGCTCGAGTAGCCGAGGCACGGCGCGGATGCTGACCCGGTTGCGCGCTCGCAGCTCGACATCCATGCCGAGCGCGTTGATGGCGTCGGCGTGCAGCTCGAGAAACTCCGCTTCTTCCGAACTCAGCTCGACTTCGACCGGGAACAAGAGCGCTTGACTCGCCACCTCGCGGGACTGATATTGTCGCCGCAGACGATCGAAGGTGACGCGTTCGGCGGCAGCGTGTTGGTCGAGCAGATACAGCCCCGCTCGGCCTTCGCAGATCAGGAAGGTCTGGCGCACCTGCGCCACGAACTCGAGGCTCGCCCACTCGATGAATTGCCCGGCGCTCGGGTGCTTGGCCACGTCGGGAAGACCTGGCTCCGGCAGAGGTGCGCCGTCCGGGAGCGCGTCGGCGGGCTGACTCGGCGGGCTCGCTCTGGGGCTCGGTTGCGTCGCTCGCGCGTCACTCGGCTGGAGCGTCGCTCGGTGTTCGGGCGCTGGAGGTTGAGAGGGCCAGGGCGCGCGGGGTGAGGCGAGCACGCCCTGGTACGGCAGTGGCGCACGCAGCGCAGGCGAGAAAAGGGCCGCTTCGGTCGCTCGCTCGGGCGCTTCGCTCTCTGCCACGTCGCGGCTATTGCTCGTTGGACCGCGCGCGGGTGCGCGCAGCGCGAAGCCCCTGGCGAGCTGTTGGCTCACAATCTGGAAGAGCGCGTCGCTGACGGCGCGCGGATCAGCGAAGCGCAGCTCGAGCTTCTGTGGGTGCACGTTGAAATCGACCAGCGCCGGCGGCAGCTCCAGGTAGACGACTCCGCGCGGATAGCGGCCGCGCTCCAGCACGCTGCCATACGCCTGCGCCACGACCACCGCCAACGTGCGATCGCGGATGGGCCTGCCGTTGACGAGGAAGCGCAAGCCACCGGCTCCGGTGCGCGCCCGCTCAGGGCGCGTCAGATACGCCTCGACGCCGAGCGGGCCGCGCTCGCCGTGGCACTCGGCGAGCTCTTCCTCGAACAGCGACAACACGCGTTCGCGCCGATCTTTCACGCGCAACCACTGCCGCACCAAGCGGCCGTCACGCTTGAACGTCAGGGCCAGGCCCGGCTTGGCCAGCGCCAGTGCATCCACCGTGTCCGCGAGGTGCCCCGACTCCGTACCCGTGGAGCGCAGGAACTTGCGCCGCGCGGGCACGTTGAAGAACAGATCGCGCACCTCGACCAGGGTGCCTGGCGCGCAGCCGGCGGGGCGAACCGTGGGGGTGAGGCCGCCCTCGAGCAGGAGCTCGGTGCCCTGTGGGTCGTCCGCGCGGCGCGTGCGAATGGTGAGGCGGCTCACCGAAGCGATGCTCGGCAGCGCTTCGCCGCGGAAACCGTAGCTGGTCAGGCTTTCGAGGTCGGACAGGCTCGAGAGCTTGCTGGTAGCGTGCCGCAAGAGGCTCAGGCGGGCATCCTCCTCGCTCATGCCATGTCCGTCGTCGAGCACCGACAACCGCGTGATCCCGCCGCCTTCGATCTCGATGCTGCAGCGCGTGGCGCCGGCATCCATCGCGTTTTCGAGCAGCTCCTTGAGCGCGCTCGCCGGACGCTCCACGACTTCCCCGGCGGCGATTTGGCTCGCCAGATCGGCGGAGAGTACGGTGATCGTCGCCACGGGACGACCCTACTGCGCTTTTTCGCGAGCGGACAGGTCAGGCGCGCGGGGCTGGCTTGCGCCGGCGCTTCTTCTTCGGCGCGATATTCAGGAACGCATCCAGCTTCGGATGGTTCTCGCCGAGCAGCGCCAGCACCTCAGACGCCAGAGCGTAGAGCGGGGTGCGGGAGAAACGACCTGCGCGGCCGGCGTACATGCGCGGCAGTTGCACCGCGATCCGGCGCACGGCGTCTGCCACGCGCCGCGGCACGTTGAGGCGTTCGATCACCGGCTCCAGAAAGTCCATGGCCGCGTCGGTTCCGTCGCCCTCGCTGCCGCACGCCTCGAGCAACGGCTCGAACAGGAGGCAGGTCCAAAGTACGATGTCATCCGGGGGCTCGCCGCGTTCCTCGGTCCAGCGGTCGAGCGCAGCCAGCAATTCCCAGAACGTGCTGTCTTCCGCGGGCCGGTCGTAGAGGTACGTCGAGACCTCGGGCAGGAGCACGTCCAGCACGCCGGTCTCCCATGAGAGCCAGATACTCGTCTGGGACGCGCCGCCGCGCAGCAGGCGCAACACCTCTTCGAACAGGCGCGGCCGCGCCGCCAAGCCGAGCGCGCTGCGACACTGCACGATCGCGTGATAGACGTTGGGGGTCATGCCCAGGTCGAGGCGGGCTGAGAACTTGATCGCACGCAGCATGCGCACGGGGTCTTCCAAGAACCGCACGATCGGGTCACCGATGGTGCGCACCGCCCGGCGTTGCAGGTCTTCCACCCCACCGCACCAGTCGATGACCTCTTTCGCTTCCAGGTCGTAAAACAGCGCGTTGATGGTGAAATCGCGCCGCACGGCGTCTTCGTCGGCTCGGCCGAAGAAGTTGTCTCGGCGGATCAAGAGTTCCCCGGTTTTTTCCTCGGAGGTCGGGTTGCGCCGGAACGTCGCGGTTTCGATCACCTTGCCGCCGCTGAAGAATACGTGCGCCAGGCGAAAACGCCGCCCGATGATGCGGCAGTTGCGGAACAGCCGCTGCACGTCGTCCGGCTGGGCGCTGGTGGCGACGTCGAAGTCCTTGGGCGTCTGCCCGAGCAACAGGTCGCGCACGCAACCGCCAACCAGGTACGCCTCGTAGCCGTGCCGCACGAGGCGGCGCACGACCTTGGCCGCGTCGGGGTCGAGCTTTCGCGGATCGAGCGGGCAGGCGTAGCGCGCGGGCTGCCCCTCGGAGCGATCGTCGCCGATGGGCTGGGCACAGACTTCGCTGTCCACCACCGCCGGCTGTGGATAGAACGAAGCTCGATTGGTGCGGCCTGAGCTATCGCCGCGATCAGAGCGGTCTTTGGAAGGCAATCGAAACGGGATGGGCTAGCGGGAGACTACGATGACCCCCGGCGTTGATTCAGAGGTAGCTGGCCAACTGGTTGGTCCGCCGGCTCCGGTCTAGCAGCCCGGCGCCCAAAGCGCCAGCTGCCGTTGCGGCTTCTCCAACGAGTCATGTGGCAGTCGGGCTTGTGCCGGAGGCCGGGAGGCAGGCATGCTAGGAGAAAGGCTGGACTCCGTCGCAGCATGAGCAATAGGCCAATTCCTCGGTGTGGGCGCCGGGCGAGAGTCCCGTGGGGTCCAGGGGCGCTGGCCGGTTTGCTGCTGCTCGGTATCATCGGCGGCTGCACGTTTGATCTGGCCGACGTTGTCACAGGCCTTCCCGGAGACGGTGGCGGAGGAAACAACGGAGGCTCGGCCGCCGTCGGTGGTGGTGGCACCCCTGGGGGCAGCGGCGCGGCCGCGAATGGCGGTGTCGGCGGAAGCGATGTCACTCCTCCGTGCCCACCCGATCAAAAGTTGTGCGCGGACGGGCAGTGCCGTGCCATCGCGCCGATGTTTGGTTGCGGCAGCACGGCGTGCCAACCGTGTGGGGCGGCGGACAACGCGGTGGTCGGCTGTTCCGAAGCCGGCGAATGTATCGTGGCGTCTTGCACTCCTGGGCGCGCGGACTGTAACGGCCTGGTCATTGACGGCTGCGAATTTGCGTTTGGCGAGATCTCCCCGTCACCCGATGAGATGCCGGTTCCGTTTGCGAACATCGTGCTCGACGGCGAGATTGGCGATTGGGCCAACATTCCCAGCTATCCGTACCAAGCGGTGTGCAGGGACTGCTTGGATAATGCGACCGCGCGCATCACTGAAGACGGCACCGTGCCGCCGCGTGACGATCTCGAGTCGTATTTTCGCGTCGCCTGGAATAACGACTTTTTCTTCGTCGTGCAGGACACCTTTGATCGGGACCTGCTCGATGACAGCGCGCTCGTCCCGTCCTGTCAGGACCACGGTGGCGCTCGCGCCTTGTGTGAAGATGGTCTGCAAGTCTTCCTGGATGGTCGCGAGGATCGCCGCGAGGGCTATTTCAACGACAACATTCGCGTGCTGGTGGGCCTGTCGGAGCGTTTTTTCGCTCCCACGATGGGGGACGTGAACTCGGACGACGTAACGGTCAAGGCCTTGAAGTGGGCACCAGCATGCTACCGCATCGAAGCGCGCTTCGACTGGGAGTACGTGACCAACAGCGCTCAGGGTAATCCAGCTCCGCCCGGTCAGTTTCCGCCGCTGCCCGGGCAGATCTACGGCTTTGACATTGCGGTCAATGACTGGGATCCCAGTATCGCTGACGCCACGCTGTTCGAGCGCCAGTCGCAGGTTTTCTGGCTCGACGCCGGGTCCAACTACGCCACGACCACCGCCGGTTTGCCGCTGATGAAGCTCGTTGGCGGATCCGACGCCGGCGCGCCTTGATGCTGCTCGCGATCGATCTCGGCAACACGAACCTGAAGCTCGGCCTGTTCGCCGGGCGCGCCCTGCAACACCAGTTTCGCCTGGAGACACGCCGCGGAGAGAGCGCGGCACACTACACGGCCTCGTTGCGCGAGCAGCTCGAGCGGGGTGGTTTCGCTGGCAGCCCAGTCGAGGCAGCCGTGATTGCGAGCGTCGTGCCGGTGCTCACCCCCGTGATCCGAGACGCCGTCCTGGTCGCCTTCGGCGCCGCCTCTCTGATCGTGACGAGCGAGCTCGATCTGGGCATCGCGCTGTCGGTGGACAACCCCGCGTCCGTGGGCGTGGATCGCTGGCTCAACCTGGTGCTGCTTCGTGAACGTGCGCTCGCCGAGGCACGCGCTGATCGCGGCGATGCGGTCCTGGGTCACGGTTACATCGCGGTCGACTTCGGCACCGCGACCACGCTGGATTGCCTCTCGCCGGGCGGCGAATTTGTCGGTGGCTCAATTGTCCCCGGCGCCCGCGTCTGCCTAGACGCACTGGTCGCGCGCACGGCGCAGTTGCCCCGCGTCGAGCTGCACGCTCCCGCTCGAGTGGTCGGGCGGAACACGGTGGAAGCCATGCAGTCGGGCATCATGCACGGCTATGCGAGTCTGATCGACGGTCTGCTCGACAAGGCGCGCGCAGAGCTCGGGTTTCCCTGCCGCGTCGTGGCCACGGGCGGGCTCGCGCCGTTGATTGCCCAGCAGACGCGCTCATTGACGCGCGTTGAACCGAACCTCACGCTCTACGCGCTCGACGCCGTGTACGCCCGAAACGCAAAACACATCGCATCGACCTGAGGTCGCCAGCAACACGGCCCGGGGCCCCGCGGCCCCGCGGCTAGAAAAAGCGGCTATTTGCCGAACAGCTGCGCAGCGGCGAGGCCACTGCCGCCGGTCATCGTGACGATGACCTTGACCGGAGCCGCGATCGGCCAGGCCCATTTGTAGCAATTGGGTTTTTCGCCGAGCACCGCCTGGGGGCCCGTCGTGTTGTCTACCGCGAGGACCGGGGCCATCCCAACCATCGGCGTCACTGCGACGAGCTTGAGATCGAGCTCTGCCACCGGAGGCAGGCCAGCGCCGACCACGGTGTAGCACTTGCCCGGCTCCATCTGGATCTGCGCCTCGAGCTGCTGACCCTGTTGGAAGTTGGCGGCCATCACCGAGCCGATCGGCTTTGCACCGGGAGACGCCTTGCTCGACGCCAGTTGCGTCAAGAGCGGCTGCACTGCCGATGCGGCACTCGGATCAATGGGCGTCGCGAGCGGACCGGTCGGGGCCGTCGGCAATGCTCCACCGACCGGGGGCAGACCCGCGGGAGGCATGGTGGCCGGCGGCGCCGTGCCCGGCGTCTGCGGGTAGGGTGTCTGTTGCTGAGGATACGGCTGCTGCGGCTGCTGCTGCGGGGGATAGGTGCCCGGTTGCTGCGGGGGATAGGTGCCCGGCTGCTGGGGGTATTGCTGCTGCGGGGGATAGGTGCCCGGCTGTTGGGGATACTGCTGCGACGGGTAGGCTTGCTGTTGCGGCGTTTCAGCTTCGGATTGTCCGCCCGCACAGCCCAATGAACAGCCCAGCGCCATCCCCAACGAGAGCATCCATTCCGATTTTCGATAGCTAAGGGAAAGTGCAGTCACCGCTTGTTACTCCAGGTTCTGATGGTGCGAGGCCGAGGCTCGGCTGACGCGATCGTGCAGAGGCTACGCTGAGATTGCGCCAAAGGTAAGGGCCTTGTGCCGTGGCAGGCGTGCCACACCCGCTCGCTTTTCGCGCGCCCGCGAGCACACGGGCGAGCAACCGACTTACTTGTGCGATTCCGTAACCAATCCGGCGTCTTTGAGCTTGTGGTGACTCGCGAAGGCGCTTCTCATGCTCAGATGCGCCACAACAGAAGCCTCGCAGACTCTGTCGCTCTGGCTTGCCGCCTCCCCCACGCAGCGACGTCGAAGCTTCACGACGGCCAGCGTCATCCTTGGCCCCGCGCTGGGCGGGTGATCGCGTCCGCGCTGACGCTCGCCCAAGCGCTCGGCTGTGTGCCTCGCGAGCGCGCCGAGGACAAGGATCGAAACATCAGCGCCGCTCCCGCGGCGAAGCCCGACCGAAACACGCAGCCTGCGCCCCAGGCGGGGGCGGTGTCCGACCAAGCGGGCGCACCTGAAACTGTTGCCAAAGCGCCATCGGCCCCGCCGAGCCCGAGCCCCGAGCTCGCGACCAGCGGGGCCGGCGCCGCGTCCGTCCCCGGCGACCCGCTCATCACGGAGATCTTTAGAGACGATTTTAACCGGGCGGGAGAGGCGCGCGCCGAACTCGGACCGAACTGGCGAGCGACCAGTCCGCGCTGGCAGATCTCAGATGGCCGATTGTGTGGGGACGGTGTGCGCAACCATCCCCTCTGGCTGGCGCGCCGCCTGCCCAAGAACGCCATCGTCGAGTTTACGGCTACGAGCGCGTCGACGGAGGGCGATATCAAGGCCGAATTTTGGGGGGACGGGCAGAGTGCGGCTCGGGGGCAGTCCTACACTGACGCCACCAGTTACCTGACCATCTTTGGTGGCTGGCAGAACCGATTCCACGTGCTCGCGCGCATCGATGAACACGCCCCTGATCGCCGAGAGATTAAGCTCGTGCCAGGAGCAGCCGATTTCAAGCTGAGTGCGGTGGTTCCCAATCAAGTCTACCACTTCCAGGTGGAGCGCCGAGACGGACACACGGTGCGTTGGTTGGTGGACGACATGGAGATCTTGACCTACCGAGACGAGAACCCGCTGACAGGGCAAGGCCACGAACATTTCGGTTTCAATGATTGGCAGGTGAGGGTGTGCTTTGACGACCTCCGAGTAACTCCCTTGCAAGACTGAACGATGGCAGCCCCGGGCAACGAGATAGACGTCGCGTTAGAGGAGCTGGAATCCCGGCTCGAGCGGCTCAGGTCGTTGTACGAGCAGTATTTCATCGGCATCGAGAAGATAGAGCCGTCCGTCCCGCGCCAAGACGTCGACCGCCGCATCTATGCGTTGCGCAAGGTGCAGATCCGGAACACCGCCAAGCGCTTCAAGCTGCAGAACATCATTCAGCGCTACAACGCGTTTCAGCAGTATTGGCTACGCGTGTGCCGCGAGATCGAAAACGGCACCTACCATCGGCACGTGGCGCGCGCGCAGAGCCGTTTTGGCGATGTGCCGCTCACCGCCGCGGCACGCCGTCGAGCGCGGCTCGGCGCCGTCACCGAAGAGCAGCGAGCGGCCGCAGAAAGCAAGGCGCGTTCTCGCCAGGCCTCGGA
>JAYWEH010000359.1:0-4194 GCA_043780025.1 Deltaproteobacteria bacterium | reverse complement strand
TTGGCTCGACGCTGGCGATCGTTCGAAGCGCGTCGAGCAGCCCCGCCTCGGTCAACCCATTGAGGTCCTTGACGACGCGGTGGTACGGCAAGATCGTGAGCTCCGAAGCCGGGAACAACGAGCACAGGAACCAGTTGTACTCTTCGCTACCGTCGTGCGCCGGATTCTGGGCACGCAGCTCCACAGCGGCCCGCGCCGCTGAAGCGGCGCGGTGGTGCCCGTCCGCGACGTACGCGGCGTCGACTCGCGCAAATTCCGACACAAACTTCGGCGACTGATTGCTGCGCCAGACCGTGTGGCGCACGCCGTCGACGGCCACAAAGTCGTAAAGCGGAGGCATCGCCGTTTCTGCGGCGACGAGCTCTGAGATGCTCTCGCGATCGCGATACATCAAGAATACCGGCCCGGTGTTGGTACGGAGCGTGACCACGTGGCGCGTGCGATCGTCTTCCTTGTCCTTGCGTGTCTTCTCGTGGCGTTTGATCACGTTCGCCCCGTAATCTTCAACGTGGCAGCAACAGACGACACCGGTCTGGCTGACCTTCTTGCCGAGCAGGGTCATCTCCTGGCGATACAGATAGACGCTGGGAGCGGCTTCTCGCAGCATCACCTCGCGCTCCAGCCGGTTCAGATTTGAAAGCGCCTTCTGGTACACCCCAGCCGAATACGGATCGGTGCCCGGGGGCATGTCAATCTCCGAACGGGACACGTGCAGAAAGCTGAGCGGGCGGCCCTCCGCGAGCTTCTTCGCCTCCTCAGTATTGACGACATCGTAGGGCACCGCGGCCACTTCCTGGGCGACCTCGGGTTTGGGGCGCAGAGCAGCGAAAGGATTGACTCGCAACATGGGGATAGTCCTCATCTTCAGACGTTTCTCAGCAAGTTTTGCCGGGGGGACTTTAGTGCTCGCGCCCCCCGGGAGCGACCGGAATTTTGCGGCTCTGTGGCTCGGTACGAGGCTTTTTTGATGCGGATTCCGGCCCGCGGTCTCGACTCGGCTTTTGCGTGTTGCACGGCTTCATGGCATCGTTCTGCCAACGGTGGGCGTCCTGTGCAGGCAGTAGTCGAGCTCACGCGATATCTGGCAGCTGGCCCTGACATTCGCGAGGCGCTGCGTTCGGTCGCGGATTGCGTGACCCAGAACCTCGGTGCGGAAGCGGCATCCATCCTGCTCGCACACGCTGGAGAATCCGTGGGGCAGCTCGCCGCGAGCAGCCCCGCGCGAGCGGAGCTCGTCAGCAGTTCGAGCCTGATCGTGGACCTCGAGCAGAACCCGGAGCTGCGGAAAGTCCTGGAAACCGGACAGACGCGCATGGTCGAGTCCGTAGCCTTACAGCTCCCCCCAGGCGGGCCCGCGGTGCTCACCCAGGCCGTCGAGATGCGCGTAGCGCTGGTTCCGATCGGCCGCTCCCGCGGGCAACAAGGCGTGCTGTGTGCCTACTTTCGTCCGGAGATGGAGCTCGACGCGCTCGCGATCGCAGATCTCGAAATGGTGGCGAGCACTACCGCGTTGGTGCTCGCCAACGCGCAGATGATCGAGACGCTGCAGCACGAAAAGAAGCAGAGCACCGTGCAGCGTGCGCGCGTCGAACATCGCTTGCGCTTCTTCCAGCACTATGCGGATTTTTTCGAGAGCGCCGCCGACGGTATGATCGTCGTCGACCACTCCGGGCGCATCTTGTTCTCCAACCCGCGCGCCAGCGAGATCACGGGTTACCCGAGTAACGAGCTGAACAACGCTGGCGTGTTCCGATTCTTGAGCCGCCGCGAGATCGGCCGCACAGCGGGGCTGGTTCGCGGTTTCAGAGCGGGCATTTATCCGCGCGGCATCGACGTCCGCTTCGTGCCCAAGGGCGCGCGCGGCAGCCGGCCGGAAAAGGAGCTGACGCTGAGCGTGACGTTCAGCCCCGTACTGCGCGCAGAGGGTGCCATCCTGTTCACGTTTCGGGACGTCACGCTGGAACGCAGCACCGAGGTCGAGCTGCGCAGGACCACCGAGTTTCTGGCGCGCGTGATCGACAGCTCGGTGGACGCTATCGTGTCCTCGGACATGTCGGGCCGCGTGCTGATTTTTAACCGCGCCGCGGCGCGTATCTTTGGCTACGAGCCGACCGACGTGATCGGCAAGTTGAGTGTGGAGCGGCTGTATCCCCCGGGCGTGGCGCGCGAGGTCATGCGCAAGATCCGGAGCCCGGAGCACGGCGGCGCGATGCGCCTCGAAGACTACCGTGTGGAGATGATGGGCTCCCGCGGCGATACCATCTCGGTCAACATCTCCGCGGCCTTGATCATGGACAACGACAAGCCGATCGGCTCGGTCGGCATTTTCACGGACGTGCGCGACAAGCTGCGCATGGAGTCACGGCTCAACACGGCACAGGAGGAGCTGCGCGAACAGGAGAAGAGCCTGGCGCTTGCGGAGCTCGCTGGCACCACGGCGCACGAGCTGAACCAGCCGCTGACCGGCGTAATCGGTTACGCCGAACTTTTGATGAAGCGACTGGACGCGGGTTCACCGATGTTACCCGCCGTCGAGGTGATCCTCACTGAAGCGCAACGCATGGCTGCGATCGTCAAGAAGATCGGCATGATCACGCGCTACGAAACCCGCAGCTACGTCGGCGCGACCAAGATCCTCGACCTCGACAAAGCCGCTCCAGAAACGGAGTGACGCCGCCTCAAGGGGCCGCTTCTTCCTCGGGCGGCGGAGGCAGCTCCGAGGAGTCCCCGAGCCGGACGGAGAGCTCCGACACCTGACCTGTCGCGCGCCGCACCGAGAGCTTCGCCACGCTGCCCACGCCCGCCAAGCTCATGGCCCAGCGCAACGCCCAGGGCCCCGGGATTTCGCGCCCATTGAAGCTGAGGATCACGTCGTCGACGCGCAGCCCCGCTTCTTCGCCGGGTCCTCCCTTGCTCACCTGCCGCACCAGCGCGCCCTTCAAGTGGGTGATGCCGAGGCGCGGAACGTCGACCGGTTTGAGGGACGAGATCACCGCGCCGATGGCCGCGCGATCGATGTGCCCCTTGCCCACCAGCCGCGGTAGCAGCTCGCGCAGCATGTTGACGGGGATGGCATAGCCGATCTTGTTGGCCTGCACGTTGATGGCCGTGTTGATGCCCACGACGTTGCCCGCCAGATCGAGCAGCGGCCCGCCGGAGTTACCCGGGTTGATGCTCGCGTCAGTCTGCAGGAAATTATAGAAACCCTGCGGATCGAGCCCCGGTACATCTTCAGTAGTGCGATCCTTCGCCGAGATGATGCCAGCCGAGACGGTGTTCGCCAGGCCGAATGGATTGCCAATCGCCAGGACCCAATCACCCACCCTGAGGGCATTCGAGTCGCCGAGCGACAATGCGGGCAGCTCGCGCGCATCCACCTTCAAGATGGCCACGTCTGTCGGTGGATCGCTGCCCACGATTTGCGCCCGCAGGCGTCGATCTTTCTGGATGATGACGTCGATGCGCGCGGCGTTTTCGACCACGTGATGGTTGGTGAGGATGAGGCCGTCCGGATCAATGACGAAGCCACTGCCCAGGCCACGCCCGAGCACGCGCCGGCTGCCGTAACGATGGGTCTGGTTCGTGCGCACAAAGACGACCGAGGGTGCGACTCGTTCGGCCAGATCTGCGAAGCTGGCGGGCGCCTGGACGCCACCCGGCAAGATCACCGTTTCGGGCCCGCGCGGCACTGTCACCACGACCGGATCCCCCGGCTCGACGCGAGCCGCAGACTTTTGGCAACCGAGCCCCAGCGCGAGCCCGGCGAGCACCCACCGACAGCATGCGATGGAGACCCGTCGAGCGCGCGCCTGACGGAACGGCGAGACCCCCCTCACGCCGTCCGAACGACCTCCACGTAGCGCATACGCAGATCGTAGATCACCTGGTCGAGAAGGCGTTCCTCCTCGCCGGTGAGATTGCCCGCGGTCTTCTCCTGGAGCACAGCTAACAGATCGATGGTCTGCTTGGCCATCGCCGCATCCGGGCGATGCGGTCCCCCTGACGGATCCGGCGCGTCCCCGAGGTGAACCAAGGCGTTGTGGCTGAGGGACAACACGAACGTCGCGAAATCAATCGCGGGTAGCGCGTCGTCCCCAGCGCCGGTACTCCGCGAAGCTTCGCTCATGCCGTATCCTCACTGCCCGGCTCGTCCGACTCATCGGCGGCGTCGTCGGCGTCATCCGACTCATCGGC
>JAYWEH010000358.1:0-9936 GCA_043780025.1 Deltaproteobacteria bacterium | reverse complement strand
TGATTCGGGATCGGGCGCCGAACAGCCCGGCTATCGCGTGGACGCCGGCATGTTGGAGGACCCGGACCGCGCGCGCGAGTTGCTCTCCGGCGACGAATTCATCTTCGACGTGCAGACGCACGTGCAGACGCCGCTCACGCCATTCGAAGCGAGCTCTCCTCCGGCGCGTGCGCTGGATTTTCTGAAGCAGATCTTCGTGCAGAGCGAGACGCACGTGGCGTGCATCTCTGGCGTCCCGGGCGCGCGCGATCTCGGAGAGGGCAACGTAGCGGCCCGTACGTTGCTGAGCGAGATCATCGATCGGCTCGCGGGGCCGCGGCTCGTGCTGCACGCCAACGCCGATCCGGAAAACGGCGCGCCGGAGCTCGACTACATGTCGGCGATCGCTGAGGCGTATCCGGTCTCGGCCTGGAAAGTCTATCCGCACCAGGGCACTCTGCTGCTCGACAGTGACGAGCTCGGCGCCCCGTTCGTCGAACGCGCGCGTGCACTCGGCGTGCGGGTGATCGCGGCGCATCGCGGGATCTCGGGGGGGGGCGGGTACAACGTCGCCGGCTCACCTCTCGACGTCGTGCGCGCAGCCAAGGCGGCGCCTGACGTGCGGTTCCTGATTTATCACTCCGGCTGGGAAAACAGCTACGACGAGAACCATGGCTATGATCCGAGCCAGGCCGATCCACAGGGGGTCGATCGGCTGATCCGTGCGCTCGCGGACAACGGCCTCGGCCCGGCCAGCAACGTGTACGCGGAGCTGGGCTCGACCTGGTTCAACTTGATGGGTACGCCCGAGCAAGCCGCACACGTGCTCGGCAAGTTGCTCGAGCACCTCGGCCCCGAACGTGTCGTGTGGGGCACGGATTGCGTATTCAACGGGATCCCGCAGACCCAGATTGAAGCATTTCGCGCGTTCCAGATCCCGGAGTCCCTCCAGGCGGAGTTTGGCTACCCCGCCATCACCGGTGAGATCCGCGCGCGCATTTTCGGTTTGAACGGTGCGGAAGTGTACGGTGTCGATCCCGAGGCGGCTCGCTACGCGATCGCCAATGATGACGTGGATCGCTTGCGCACGGCCTTCCTCGACGATCCGCGCGCCGTGCCCGTGCCCGATCGCCGACATTACGAGGGCCCTCGCACGCGGCGCGAATTTTTGGCCCAGCTCGCGCGCGAGCAGCGCGAAAAGCAGTTCGCGCGCGCCGACTTCCGGGGCTAGCGACGGTACATCGCTAGCGTGGAGAGGGAGCGAGGACTCCGAGGTCCGCGAGGTGGCCGCGCATCTGGGCAACCGTATCGCCCGTGTGATCCACCTGGAAGGCGTGCCAGCCGGCGATCCGGGCAGCCGTGACGTTGTCCACCAGGTCATCGAAGAAGATCACTCTGCCGGACCGGGGAGCGGCGAAGAAATGGCGTTCCGCCATGACGTAGATCGCCGGATCGGGCTTTGTGCACCCGAGCTCGTGAGAGGCCAGCCGATGCCGTAAGCGCGAGACGCTCGGGTACTCGGCACGTCCGTTCGCGCCGGACAAGCGCTGCCAATGCGAGTGATTTGTATTGCTCAGACAGGCTGTCGTGACCCCTGGGACGCCTTCGAGAGCCGACACGAGCGCGTCGACTCCGGCGTACTCCTCGAGAGTCCAGGCGTCATGGATTTGCTCCACCTCGGTCGGTGAATAGAGCCCGACCAGCGATTGTGAGAGGGCTTCAAAGTAAGCGCCACAAACCATGCGCCCCTGCTGGTAGCGGTCGACGACCTCGCGGCGCGTAGCCCGGGCGTTTTCCGATGCCAAGGTCTGCTCGCTCCTGACGGGAATGTTCGCCCGAGCGCAGGCCTCGGGCCAGGTGCGGCAGATGCGCACGAGCACCCCTCCGAGATCGAAGCAAACGACGGTTTCGGCCGTTGGGGAGGCAGTCATCAGCGGCCAGTATAGTGCCGCGCTCCGGCGCCGCCAGCCGGGAGGCCCTGGCGAGGCCGGCGACACTCGCCTAGGCTCGTGTCATGGCCATTCGCAAGATCGCTCAGCTCGGCGAGCCCGTGTTGCGAAAGCGCGCGCGCGCCGTGTCCAGCGAGGAGCTGCAAAGCAGCGACACGCAGCGACTCATCGAGGACATGATCGAGACGATGCGCGACGCCGATGGGGCAGGGCTCGCGGCGCCGCAGGTGTACGAGTCGATACAGCTCGTCGTGATCGAGGTTTCGAACGCCCGCCGATATCCCAGCGTCGATCCCATCCCGCTGATGACCCTGGTCAACCCGCTCGTCACGCCGCTCGTCGGCACCGGCACGTTACCGCTCTCCGACGCGGAAACCATCAGCGTCTACGAAGGCTGCCTGTCGGTGACGGGTTTGCGCGGTCGCGTGCGGCGGCCGCGCAAGGTGCGCGTGCAGGCGTTGGATCGGCAGGGCCAGCCGCTCGACTTCGTCTGGGAAGGCTTTCGCTCGGCTGTGGTCCAGCACGAAGTCGATCACTTGCAGGGTACGCTGTTCGTCGATCGCGCCGAGTCGCACAGCCTGACGTTTCTGCGCGAATACGAGCGCTTCGTGCCCGCCGACCAGCGAGTGGTCGACGGGCTCGTGCGTTGAAGCGCGGCGCGCACGCAGCTGTTTTCAACCCGCCTTGGTGGCAGCCGGCGCGAGGGTTACCCCCGCGGCGTCGAGCAGCTCGCGCGCGTGCTCGGCCGGATTGACGGTGCGCCAGACCTGTTTGATCTTGCCGTCCGCGCCGATCAGGAAGGTGTGACGAGCGGCGTATTCGCCACCGGACACCGGCACGCCGAAGGCCTTGGTGACGGAGCCATCCCCGTCCACAACGAGGCTGAACGGGAGCTTGTGCTTCTCGATGAACGCGGTGTGCGACGCGGCGTCCTGCCGCGAGACGCCGTATACCTGAACGCCGGCTTTCTCGAAGGCCTGCCACTGGTCCCGGATGCCTTGAGCTTCTGCCGTGCAACCCGCTGTGTCATCCTTGGGGTAGAAATACAGCACGACCTGTTTGCCCTTCAGGCTCGCCAGATCGAGGGTCTTGCCGTCCTGAAGCGCCATCTTGATCTGCGGAGCGGGGTCACCGGCTTTTAGCTCTGTGGCGAGGGCGCTGCCTTCAGCGCCCGCGGCGGGCTGTGCTGCAGCCGCTTCGGTGCCGGCCGCCGGCATCGCCGTGCCTGCGGCGGTGGCGGTTCCTGCTGCCGGTACGGTTCCTGCTGCGGGCTGGGCGCCGGGCGCCGCTGCAGTGGGTGTGGCGGTTGCCGAGGGCGCTGGCTTGGCGCTCTGCGTCACTGTCTCGGGCTTGGCCTGGGTCGGCTCAGGGCTGCTCTGACATGCGGTAGAAACCGTGCCGAGCACGGCGACGAAACCATGGATCCATTTGTGATGCATCCCTGCCGAATTGCCCCTACCCGCCGAGGGCGTCAAGGCGTAATCCAGATTGCTACGCTGATCCTTAACGGTGCTCGAGGCTCTGAAGCCCATTTCGATCCTGTGGAGTGGCGGTCGTTGCGCCAGGTTGTCATCGGATGCGTTGTCAGGTTTCGTTGTCGCTCTGCGTTGTCAGAGCCCGTGTACGAATGAGGCGTTGAATTGAGCACTGAAGTTGCACCGCTGATCTCGATCAGTCGCCGTCTCTCCGCGCGCGTGGGTCGCTTGAGCTTCGCCGATCCCGTCGCGTACACATACAACCCGCTCGCGTACGCGCGTGCGCCGCACGAAGCCTACCTGGAGCGTTACGGTGTGGGGCGCAAGGAAGTGATCTTTCTCGGCATGAATCCTGGCCCGTTCGGCATGGCTCAAACCGGTGTGCCGTTTGGCGACGTGAGCATGGTTCGAGATTGGCTCGGCATCGAAGGGCGCGTCGGCAAACCGAGTGAAGAGCACGAGAAGCGGCTCGTGACCGGCTTTGCCTGCAGCCGCCAGGAAGTGAGCGGCCAACGCCTCTGGGGCTGGGCGAAAAGCCGCTTTGGCAGTGCCGAGCGCTTCTTTCAGCGCTTCTTCGTGATCAACTATTGCCCGCTCGCGTTTCTAGAGGCCAGCGGCAAAAATCGCACACCGGATCGCCTGCCCACAGGGGAGCGCGCCGAGTTGTTTGCGGCATGTGATGAGGCGCTTCGTCAGGCGGTCGAGGCGTGCGGGGCACGCCACGTCGTCGGCGTGGGGGCTTTCGCCGAAGCGCGCGCGCAGTCTGCACTCGGACAGTCTGAACTAGGACAGGGCAGCGTGCGCATCTCGACCATCTTGCACCCCAGCCCGGCCAGTCCGAAAGCGAACCAAGGCTGGGCACGCATCATCGAGGCGCAGCTCATTGCGGCGCGCATCGCTCTGCCCGGGATCCCGCTCCCGGGTTGAGCGCTCGCGGATCAGCCCTTCGCGCCCCGAGCTTTGGGCGGGGGAGCACCGGAACAATCCCCACAGTGGCCATAGAGCTGGTGGGTGTGGGATTCGAGCTTGAAGCCGAGTTGCTCCGCCACGCGCTCCTGCAGCTGCTCGATCAGCGGCTCTTCGAACTCGCGAATCTTGCCGCAGTTGAGGCAGATGATGTGGTCATGGTGCTTGTCACTGACCAAGAGCTCAAAACGCGTGCCCTCATTGTCTGCGAATCGGTGCTCTTGCAACAACCCGGATTCGACGAGCATGCGCAGCGTTCGGTAGACCGTTGCCGAGCCGACCGAAGAGTCAGCTTGGCGCACGTCGGCGATCAAGTCGTCGGCGGTAAAGTGTTCGCCGATCTCGAACATGCGATCGAGGATCAGGCGTCGCTGGGTGGTGGAGCGTAACCCACGCCGCACCATGACGGACTCGAGCTCTGCTCTCAGACGCTTACGCTCTCTCAACTCCGTTACCATGACTCAACTCCGTCATTGCATCCCCAGAGGGCGATCCCCAAAGGGGCGATGCCCCCAGGCGGGCGATGGCTGCGGTGCCCGGGGTACCGGGCAAGGCCCATTACAGCACATCTCGACAGCAAAAACGCGCCGATCCTCGCCCTCCGAAAAAAAGCCGGGCCCACGTCGGGGCCCGGAGCGTACCGACTCGGGGCGAGCCTCTCGACGGCCGCGCACCGCAGGCCATCGACCCGAGTGTGATTCTCGCGTTCAATTACGAGCGGCTATTTGTTCGGCTGCGGCGTGATGCGCAGGTACGGCTTTATAGCTTTGAAGCCCTTCGGAAATTTCTCCTTGGCCTGAGCATCGGTCAGGGACGGCACCACGATCACGTCCTGCCCGTCCTTCCAATTGACGGGCGTCGCCACGCTGTGGGTCGCGGTCAACTGCAGCGAATCGACGACGCGCAAGATTTCGTCGAAATTGCGGCCTGTACTTGCCGGGTAGGTCAAAGTGAGTTTGACCTTCTTGTCCGGCCCGATGATGAAGACCGAGCGCACCGTGAGCGTGTTGTCGGCGTTCGGATGAATCATGTCGTAGAGCTGCGATACCTTGCGATCCGGATCGGCGATCAAGGGGTAGTTGGGCTTCACGCCCTGTGTCTCTTCAATATCGCCGGACCACTTTTTGTGATCGGCGACCGAGTCCACGCTGAGCGCGATCACCTTTGTATTCCGCTTCTTGAATTCTGGCGCGAGCTTGGCGACCTCACCGAGCTCGGTCGTGCAAACCGGGGTGAAATCCTTCGGATGCGAGAACAGGATGCCCCAGCCGCTGCCCAGCCACTCGTGGAACCGAATGGTCCCCTCGGTGGTGTCCGCTTCGAAATCAGGAGCCGTGTCGCCAAGTCGAATTGCCATGTGATCCGTCCTTTGTCGTCGAGGTTACAGGTTTGCGCCGAGGCCTGGGATGTACCCCTCAGCACGGACTTTAGCCCATCGTCTCATAGGGCATTTTGGGGCGCCGCCAAATGTGCTCCGAGACAGGGCGGCTGTTAGGCCTTGTCATTGAAGCCGTCATTGATCAGGGATCAGGCGGCGTCAGGGCCGCCAACGTTCGACCTGGTGGGGCCTCGGAGCCGTGGCTATCGTGCGTGTCCATGAGCAGCGCCGCGGAACCTCAGATCGAGATGGGCGGGTTCTCCAAGCTGCCGGACGTGCTTCGCGCTGCCAGAGCGGAGCGCGTTTTCCTGATCAGCGGCTCGAGTGGCAGGCACCTCGAGCGGCTACGCCACACGCTCCACGGTTTTCCGCTGTGCGTTTTCAGCGAGGCGCGGCGCCATGTCCCGAGCGACCTGGTCGAACGGGCGCGGGCAGGGCTGGCGCTCTTTCGAGCCGATGCGGTCGTGAGCGTGGGGGGAGGATCCGCGACGGGTCTGGGCAAAGCCCTGAGGCTCGACCAAGAGTTCTTCTTTGTCGCCCTGCCCACGACCTACGCAGGGTCCGAGCTCACCGATCTGTATGGCATCACGTCGGCCGAGGGGAAGCGCACGGGCCGCGACCCGCGCGTTGTGCCGGACGCGGTGGTTTACGACGTCGACGCGAGCATCGGCATGCCGCTTCGTCTGAGCGTGACGAGTTTGCTCAATGCGTTGGCCCATCCCGTCAGCGCGCTGTCCACCGGGCAGCTCGAACCCGATCGCTGGGACGCTGCCATCGCCGCCGCTCTCAGCGTGGAGCGCGCCATCGCCGGCGTGTTGGACTCGCCGCGCGACCCCACGAGCCGCCGCCTCGCGTTTGAAGGCACCGTACTGGCGGCCCGCGTTCTGCGGCGTTGTCCGGTCGGAGTGCACCACCGCATCGCACACGCCCTCGGGGGCCGTTTCGACCTCGACCACGCGGGGCTGCACAGCCTGCTGTTGCCGCACTCGGTGGCTTGGATCGCCCGCTCCACGCCCGAGCTGAGCGAAAGAATCCACGCCGAGCTCGGCCCGGCGCTGGCCGAGCGGCTGCTGGACTTCGTGCGGCGCAGCGGCGCCGCGACGTCGCTGACCGAGCTCGGGCTTTCGCCCTCGGCCTTCGACGAGTTCGTGGCCCGAGAGCCCGCTCTGCCTCTCGAGATCCTGTCGGGCGCTTTCTCCGGCGTTTTGCCTCCCGAGCGGGCACGCGAGCCTCGTTGACGAACAAGCGCTGGGTGGGGCGCTTCTGGGCCGGCGCCGCGCTTTCGCTCACGGCGCTGGCAATCTGGGCCCTCTGGATCGAGCCGGCACAGCTCGTGGTGCGCGAAGTGACGCTCGAGTTGCCGCGCTGGCCTGAAAGTGAGCCACTGCGGCTCGCCTTGTTGTCCGATCTCCACGTGGGATCGCCGCACTGGGGCCTCGGGCGCCTGACGGAGCTCGTCGAGGTCACCAATGCAGCGAAACCCGAGCTCGTGCTGCTCGCGGGCGATTATTTGATCAACGGCGTGCTGCTCGGCACGTGGGTCGACCCGGAGTCCATCGCGAGCGTGCTCGGCGGGCTGCACGCGCCGCTCGGGGTGGTCGCGGTGCTCGGCAATCACGATGGGTGGAACGACGGTGAGCGGGTTCGCCGCGCATTCACCGCGCAGGGCATCGCCGTGCTCGAAAACCGGGCGCTGCCGGTGCGCCGCGGCGCCTTCGAGTTCTTCGTGATTGGGTTGGCGGACGTGATGACCGGCAACGTCGACCTCCAGGGCTCGCTCGCGCAGGTTCCGGCAGGCGCCGTGCAGCTCGTGCTCAGCCATGGGCCGGACGTGTTCTCGAATATGGACGAACGAGTTGCTCTCACCTTGGCGGGGCACACTCACGGCGGCCAGGTCCGCTTACCGTTCCTGGGGCGGCTGGTGGTACCGTCCTCGTATGGACAGCGCTATGCCGCGGGCCACGTTGTCGAGCAGGGTCGCCACCTATTTGTGACCACCGGCGTGGGTACCAGCATCATCCCCGTGCGCTTCGGCGTACCGCCCGAGCTCGTGCTGCTGGAATTGCGCTAGTGTCGCGTCCCACAAGTAGCAATCCTGGCCCGACGCGAGCCGGGCCGCCTATGGCGGCCCGCGTCAGGCCATGCCATGGGGCACTCTGGACGCGACACTAGCCTATTTTTCTGCGGCGCCTTCGGCGCCGACGTGTCTCGTCCCTCAGCCGGCGGCCTTGCTAGCCTGCCAGCGATCGAGCTTGTCGCGCGCGCCGTTCTTACCGGGGTCGGTGACGTCGTCATGGTTGCCGAGCTTGGTGGTCAGCTCGATCACGTAGCCGTTGGGGTCACGAAAATAGATCGAATGGATGAAATGGTGGTCCGAGATGCCGCGCGTCTCGATGCCGCGTTTCGGACCTTCTTCGTACATGCGCTTCAGATCCGCGTAGTCGACCTCGAGCGCGATATGCAGATCGTAGTCGTTTTGCGTCTTGAACTCAAAAGGCTCGGTGGGGACCTCGAAGAAGGCGAGGTACGACCCGTCGTCCAGCTCGTAGAAGGTGTGCAGGGCGTGCGTCGAGCGCCCCGTCTTCGTCTCGCCGATCTCGAGGGTAGTGGCGAGCGGCAAGCCGAGAAAGTCTTCGTAGAACCTGCGGGTCTCTTCCGAATCCCGGCAACGGTACGCGTTGTGGTGAAGACCTTTGATCATGACGCTTCCAATCGGTTCAGGTTTGGGCTCACCGGATGTTCGGCTGCCCTCGGCCATTGAGATCTCGCCGGCGCCGCCCGCGCCCGAGGGGTCGGTACCCGCGGGTAATAGCGGACACCGGCGAGGGGCTCGCGTTCATACCGTGACGAACTGCTGCCCTTTCACGCTCCCGGCGTAGCCGTAAAGGACCTCGTTGACCTTGTTCCAGCTCTTCAGCTGCTTCATCGTGTTGACCCAGCGGTTGACGTTTGGATACTTGTTCCAATCACAGCGGGTGATCTCGCCGAGCGTGAGCAGGCACACTCCCAGGTAGTCAGCGATGCTGATGGAGTCCCCGCACAGGTAGGGCTTGTCCGCGAGCAGGCTGTCATTCAATATTTTGAGCCACCCCTGAGCGCGATCCTTCGCCCATTCGACCGTGGCAGCCTGCACCGCGTCCGTGGGGCGCTTGTGGTGGGGGAATAACTGCGGGTAGCAAAGGCCGTAGCCAAAATCCCGATAGAAGTTCGTGTTGAACCAGTCCATCGCCTCGTTCACCTTGGCGCGCTGCTTCAGATCCTTCGGGTAGGCGGGGGAATTGATCTTGTCCGCCAGGTACTTGAGGATGGCCGAGCTCTCCGTCAAGCGCAAATCCCCGTCCTCCAGCACGGGCACCATCTTGCTGGGGTTCACGGCGGCAAATGCGGGTTGCAAGTGCTCACCCGTCATCAGATCCACCACCTGTTCGTCGACCTGGATCCCACTCTCCGCAATGAATAGTCGGATCGGTCGGCTCGTCATCGACACCGGGTGCATGTAAAGTTTCATAGACTCTCCCTTGACTGACGCTCGAGGTTCAACGCAACCAGCCGCGCCCGAGGCGCATCCAGTTGGACCCCACCGCTAGTTATCCGATGTAGTGGAGCCCACGCAATCCCTGAAGCGGGCAGCGCTCCACTGAATGGCTGGACAGCCCGGAACATCGGCACGTCAGGCACCGTGGGGCTCGTCCGCCGCGCCAGCGCCGGAGCGATAGGGCACTGCGCGTTCAGCCGCCTCCCAGAGGGCGCGCAGGGCCGGCTTTTTCTGCTCCTCGTGGATGTGTCCAATCAGACCGGCGCAGCGCGCGATCAGAGCAAAACCGCGCAAGATTTCGGCGGGCACGCCACAATCCCCGAGCACGGCAGCGATTGCCCCCGTGGCGTTCAGCGTGACGTGTTTGCCGCTCAGCGCGTCCACGGCCTGAGACAAGAGCAGGACTGCTGCCACGTGGGCGCCCGCGACGCTGTGCTCGCGTGCCAGCCCGAGCAGACGTTGAGCCCTCGGATCGTCAGGCTTGTGCGTGGGGTGGCCGAAACCCGGCACGGGGACGCCGCGCGTGCGGTGTTCTCGCACGATGACCTCGGCTTCGGCGGCAGCGTCGGGCCCGGCGCCGACCACTCGCTCGAGGAGTGCACCACAGCCCTCCATCGTACCGGCGAACAAACTCCCCACGCCACCCAGTCCGGC
>JAYWEH010000357.1:0-9941 GCA_043780025.1 Deltaproteobacteria bacterium | reverse complement strand
AGCGCCACCTCTTCGAGCTTCGTCAGCGACAGCGGATCGAGGTTGATCGACCCGACGAGGACGAGCTCGTCGTCCACGAGCATCGTCTTTGCGTGCATCATCGACGGCTGGTATTCCCAAACCCGCACGCCACACTTCATCATGGAGTGGTACTCGGTGTGCTGCGCTCCGAACGACGTCTTGGAATCGCTCTTCGTTCCAGGAGCTAGAATGCGCACATCGATTCCGGCTCTCGCCTTCTGACAGATGAGCTCCACGACACCGCGTGAAGGCACGAAGTACGCGTTCGAGATCCAGACGCGCTGTCGAGCAGCGGCGATCATGACTTGCGTGAGCCGCTCCGCTCGCGTAACGACGCTCGCCGTGCTGGCGACAAACGCCGCCGGCGCGCCGCCGAGTTCTTCGAGCGCTGGGAACGCGCCATCAGGCAGAAGCTCTCCCCCGGCTTCCTGCCAGTTCTCGGCAAAGGCTTGTTGCGCTTCTGCCACCGCAGGCCCAGAAAAGCGAACGTTCGAATCGCGCCACCCATCGTCGTGGACGCCGTCGCCCAGCCAGTCGTCGCGCACACCAAAACCGCCGGTGATCGCCAGCTTGCCGTCAACGATGACGATCTTACGGTGATTGCGCGCCAGCTTGTCCTTTCCCGGGAGGGGCCGAAAAATCCTCACTTCGCAGCCCGCTTCGCTGAGCGGTGGAGCGATGTTCTTCTCGAAGTCCGAGCTTCCAAAGGCATCGATGAGGATCCGGCAAGCGACGCCCTGCTTGGCCCGGTCGAGCAGAGCCGCGATCACGCGATCCGAGGCGGCTCCTTTGTGCCAGATGTAGAGCACGATGTGGACGCTCGTGCGCGCCCGGCCAATTGCCTCGATGAGGGTGTCGAACACGGTGCCGTTGTTGAGCCATGCTACCTGGTGGCCGCGCCGCATGCGCACGCCGAGGCTCTGAAAGAGCGCGAGCGCCAACGCGTCGCCTGACGGCGGAATGACGGCGCTCAACTGAAACGCGTCCGATCGCTGCGGACGAAGCCGGCGCTCTATCGGTTTCCATCGCCGGAGCAGCGCCTCCTTGAAGCGAATCTGCCACTTCGATGTGGGGTGGTCGCGCATCACGCGCTCAAGCCGCGGCGTACGGGCCGCCTTGGGCGGCCGCGACGGATGGCGCGGAGTCGGAGCGAGCGCTCCTGTCGAGGTGTCGATAGAGCGTGCGGCGGTCGATGCCGAGAACCTGCGCCGTCCGAGCTTTGTTGCCGTTCAGAAGCCGCAGCGCGCGCGAGATGTAGCGACGTCCGAGCTCGTCGAGCGGTATGATCTGCTCCACTGTATCGGCTTTCATCGCGAATCGGTCTGACCGAGAGTGACGAATTCGCTCGGGCAGATCTTCGAGCGTGAGCTCTTCAAACCGAGACAGCGCTACTGCGCGTTCGATGCAGTTCTCGAGCTCTCGAACATTGCCAGGCCACTCGTGAGTCAACACGCGATCGGCCACGGTTGGGGAGAGACGGCGAGGCGGCTGCCCGGTGCGATCCGCCGCTTTCTGAAGGAAATGCGACGCCAGCTCGAGCACGTCGGTTCCGCGTTCGCGGAGCGCCGGTACATGGATGCTGACCACGTTGATGCGATAGAAGAGGTCCTGACGGAAGCGGCCTTTGGTCACCGCCTCTTCCAGATCGCAATGCGTCGCCGTGATGATGCGCGTGTCAAACGGCTGTTCAGTGTCAGAGCCGACTGGGCGCACGACTCGCTCCTGCAAGACCCGCAGCAATTTGGCCTGCATCTCGAGCGGCATTTCACCGATTTCGTCGAGGAATAGTGTCCCGCCGGCGGCCTCCAGAAACAGGCCGCGACGAGCAGACTTGGCATCTGTGAATGCACCGCGCGTATGGCCAAACAGTTCGCTCTCGAGCAAGTGGGGAGGCACCGCCGCGCAGTTGACCGCGACGAACGGCCCGCGCCCACTCTGCTCGTGCAGAGAACGCGCTACCAGCTCTTTGCCAGTTCCCGTCTCACCAAGAATCAGGACAGACGCATCGGTCTTGGCCACACGGTGAATCAGGTCATTGATCTGGCGCATGGCGCTGCTCTTGCCGACCAGCTGCGAACCTTCGGGTGCGTCAACCAGGGCGTCGCGCAACCGGGCAACTTCCGCTTGCAGCCGCTCGGTCCGCACTGCACGACCAACGGTCAAACCGAGCAACTTCGGATCCACAGGCTTGGTGACGAAGTCATACGCGCCCACGCGCATCGCGCCGATCGCCGAATCCATACTACCTTGGCCGGTTACGACAATCACCGGAATGCCCGGACGCTTCGCGAGGATGCGCTCACACAACTCCAGCCCGTCCATTTCCGCCATCGCGATGTCGCTGATGACCGCGTGAAAGTCCTTGGTGAGGACCAGCTCCAGCGCTTCCGTCGGCGAAGTAGTGGACTCCGTGGTGTAACCCAGTTGACGGAGTGCAGCCGCGAGCAGCTCGCAGGAGTCCCCGTCGTCGTCGACACAAAGAATCCGTTCCATGATGTTATGGCTGTGTGGCATCATTGCGCGCCTTATGCAGATGTTGGGCCAGCGTATAAATAGTTGAAATTATTGAAAACTACTGCCTGGCCACGCGCGCACGGGCGCCACGGTGCGCAATTTAGCCTCACTGGGCCCTGCCTGGGGCAGCGGAGAACTCCCTCGGCGGAACGCAGGATAGGCCCCGACGTCCACGCCGAGAACCCCGATCGAAGCCGTCGAGAAGCGCCGAGGCGAAGGCGGGAAATGCCGACCTGAAGCGTCAGGGCGACCGCCTAATTGTTTTGAGTCATCGCGCGTAGGTCCATTGTGGTGATGTCGCGCCTACCTTCGGCACTGGCGCGCCTTCGGGCGGTAACGTCTTCTTCCTGGCGACGACGTCTCGGCTGGCTGACGGGGGTTTCTGTCGTCGGCATCGTGGCGCTGGCCGCCATCGCTCAAGACCGCCGCTACACGGCTTCTCTCTCAGCCGTCCAACAGACCGTCGAGGTCCAGCAGGCGATCGCTGAAACGCTCTCCCTCCTCAAGGACGCCGAGACGGGACAGCGAGGTTTCTTGCTCACTGGCGACGCCGAGTTCCTCGTCCCCTACGAGAAGGCACGACGCGAGCTGCCCGGGCAATTCATGCGGCTGCCGGCGCGCATCGACAGCGTCGGAGGGCAAACAACGAACGCTCAGGCTCTCCGACGAGTCGCTGACCAAAAGCTCGAAGAGTTGGCGTTGACCGTTCGGCTGCGCACGGACGGGCGCGGGGACGAGGCGCTGGCGCGCGTGCGCCAAGGGCGCGGCCGCCGCCTGATGGACTCGATCCGCGCTGAGGCGGCGCAGATGCTGGACGATCAGGCTGCCTTGCTCCACGAGCGAGCCCAGGCTGCGGCGCTGGGACGGCAACGCTTCACGGAGATTCTGGCCGGATCGAGCGGGCTCCTTTTGTGTTTGGCAATCTGGGGTATCTGGTCTGCAGCCCGCCGGCGCGCGGAAGCAAAGCGGAGCCACGAGCTACTTCAAGAGAGCGAGAAGGCCCTGCGCGCGGTCGTCGATAATGCGACCGACCTGGTGCGCATCATCGGCAACGAGTCGGAGTTATTGTACGTGAGTCCGTCTTGCCAGCGAATCCTGGGCTACTCGCAGGCGGAGATGCTGGCCATGGCGCCTCGTGCGCTCTTGCCCGAGGATGAACGAGAGGCCGCATTGGCCCTGACCGAGCGGCTGAAGGCAGGCAGTGGCTCGAGTGCGCCATTCATTCATCGCCTGCGCTCCAAGGATGGCACGTTCCAGTGGTTCGAGACGACGTATTGCTTGGTTCGTGACACGGGGAATGCGCACATTCATCTGATGTCTCGCGATATCACGCGCCGCAAGAATGCCGAGGACGACCTGCGCCGGCAGACCGCGCGTCTCGAGTCCATTCTCTCCAGCATGGGTGACGGCGTCGTGGTGCTCGACCAGGAACGCCGCCTCTTGGTCGTGAATCCGGTCGCTCGCCACTACATCTTACAGAACGAAGGCGAGACGGTGCCGACGAACTGGCACGAACAACGCATGACCTTTCAGGCGGGGTCCGAGGCATCCGCTGTCGACCAGGGCCCGTTCAGTCGCGCGCTGCGCGGTGAAGCTTGCGACGGCGTCGAACTCACGGTCGAGGATCGCCGGGGTATGGTTCGCTCGCTGAGCGTCACATCTCGCCCGCTATTCGACGCGGAAGCGCCGGCTGGTTGCGTTGCCGTATATCGAGACATCACCGAACAGCGCCGCGCCGAGGACGATCTCAGAGAGAGCGAGCAGCGCCTCCGAGTGCTCTCGGAGGCGAGCTTCGAGGGGGTCGCGATCAGTCGAGACGGCATCATCGTGGACACCAACGCCAACTTGGCCGGTTGGCTCGGTCGTAAGCCCTACGAGATAGTGGGTGTCGATGAGATGTCACTGTTTGCGCCGGAGGACCACGCAAGCGTCCGTGAAAGAAGCAGCCATTCCGATGTCCTCTACGAAGCCCACCTATTGCGCCAGGACGGCTCTCGATTGCCGGTCGAGGTCCGGGGTCGACACATGGCGCTGCGCGGTCAGACCGTACGCATCGCGGCAGTGCGCGACATCACCGACAGGCGGCGGCGCGAACTCGAGCTCAAACAGCAGGCTGAGTTGATGCGCAGCATGTCGCTCCGAGACGAGCTCACCGCCCTGTACAACCGCCGCGGCTTTCAGGAACACGCTGAACAGCAGCTGCGCGCGGCGGTTCGGACGCGGCGCTCGGCGGCCGTGTTTTTCATCGATCTGAACGGGATGAAGAGTATCAATGACACCTATGGGCACGAAGCGGGCGACCGAGCCCTAATCTCGACGGCCAAGGCCCTGTCCAAGGTTTTTCGCGCATCCGACATCGTGGCGCGGCTCGGCGGCGATGAATTTGCGACCTTCGCCCTCGAGTGTGAATCCGACGGAGTGCGCGTCGTCCGGGAACGACTGGCTCGCTACGTCGATGACGTCAACCGAGACGGCGGAGAAGCCTTCCGTCTGTCGCTCAGCGTCGGCAGCGCAATCTACGAGCCCAGCGCCCCCGTCAGCCTGCAGGACCTCCTGGAAGCAGCCGACCGTCATATGTACGAGGAAAAACGCACCACTAGCTCCTCCACGCGCACGGCTTTGCAGGGGGGCACGCGAGCTATGCAGTGACAGCCCAACATCGCGTAACGCCGCTCGGCAGAGCCGGGGGTCGAGTCCCGGCCTGTCACGCTCGGGTTGGTGGGCCCCGTGCCACCGGAACATAGCCTTCGGTGTTTGCAAAATCGAGCAGTGTGCCCCCCACACACGCCCGAGGTGTGGGTGCTCGGACCGGGGCGAACGTGCGCCCATCGCGTGGAGAAGCGCCCCGCCCTTTGGCCGGTAACAGGGGTGAGGGGGTTCCGGGCGGAACGCTCCAGGATCGACCGCCTTTACCGTTCTGAACTCCGTACGCAATGACCATGGGGGCGAATATGAGTGAAGTTCGCATCGACGACCGCGCGAGCTCGGGCGAGCCCGATCGCGTCGTCAATAGCACTAGGAACTACGCGATCTTGGATCAGCTGCTGCGCGACTGTTGCGTTGATCTGATGTCCGACTACGGCCTGCCGGCGACGCTCGCCGCGCCGTCCGGAACGACGGAGCCACCGGTCCCGGTTTCGATCGCAGCGATCGATTTCAGCGGACGCGATCTGCGCGGGACCATCGGGCTCAGGATGACTCGCAGCGTGGTGCTCGAGACCTATCGAGCGGCGCTCGGTAAGAGCGTTGAGCCGGACTCCGCGGACGCTGGCGATTGGACTTGCGAGCTAGTCAACCAGTTGATTGGCCGCCTCAAGAACAAGCTGCGCAACTACAGCGTCTCGTTTAACGTCAACAGCCCTCGGCTCCTGGCAGTCTTCCCGGTCGCGGAGCTGGAGCGCGCGCGCCGAAGCCGCTTCGTCTCCGATCGTGGGGCCTTTGCCGGATATCTCGACGTGCTGATCGCGCCAGGCTTCGACTTCGTCGATAGTCCTCCCGCGGAACCGCTGGTGAGCGAGGGAGACCTGGTCCTCTTTTGAGGCCGAGGAACGGAGTAATGATCGTGGCGAAGAGAATACTCATCATTGACGATTCCGCCTCGGTGCGCCGCCAGGTGAGCAGCGTGCTGGGTCCTGCGGGCTTTCAAGTTCTCGAAGCGTCTGACGGCGTGGACGGCGCAGCGAGCATCCGCTCTCAAACGGATCTGGCGCTGGTTATCTGCGACGTGAACATGCCCAGAATGAATGGGCTCGACATGTTGGACACGCTCAAGGATGAGCTCGCGAAGCGCCAGCTACCTGTGGTCATGCTCACCACGGAGGGCCAGCCCGAAGCCATGACGCGCGCCAAGAAATCCGGCGCAAAAGGCTGGATTGTCAAGCCTTTCAAGGAGCACTTGCTGCTCGGGGCCGTTCAGAAGCTGACGCAGTCGACCCCCTGAAGAACCGGCGCAGTAGCGCCGTTTTGACCCGGGACCCCTTCCCTCGACACCTGAGCCGTCGCCGGGCGACAGCTGCTGTTCCGATCTGGAACTCGAGGAGCAGTAGACTTTGGAAACCACCTTACCGCGCGTGATTCTCGTCGACTTGTCCGAGTCCTCTCGGGCAGTCATGGTGCGGCGCCTGCTTTCGCAGGGCTACGCCGTGGAGGCCGCGCCGGATCCGGTCACGGGCGCAGAGCTCGCATTGTCTTCGCCGCCGCGCGCGGTGATTGCTGACTTGTGGATGCCGAGCATCTCGGGCGTTCAGCTGTGCCGCTTGCTCCGCACAGAGGCGGCCACCGCGGACGTACCGGTGATCCTGCGCGGTGACAGCGACGATCCGCGGAGCCGCTTCTGGGCGGAACGCGCCGGTGCGGCCGGCTACGTTCGCAAGGGCCGCATGAGCGAGCTCGTGCGGCTACTCTCCAAGGTGGTGCTGCCGCAAGCCGCCGATGACGGGTTCTTCATGCAGCTCGGCGGCGGCAGCATCGACATCCGCGACCGCATCGCGCGTTACCTCGACGCGGCGCTGTTCGACTCGGTCGTCGCGGCCGAGGTGCGATCGCTCGCGGCTTCTGGGTCCTTCGAACGCCTGTTCGACGTGTTCTCGCAGTTCCTGTCACAGGTGGTTCGGTATCGCTGGCTCGCCTTGTCCAGTGACGGCCACTTCGGCCTGCACCATCATCCGGCGGCCGCCGAGGTAGCGGAGCGGGAAGCTCGTTTAGCCCTGGGGCTCGATGGCTCTCAGCCGGCGCAAGCTGTCGTGGACGAGGACCCCGTGGCAGAGAGTGAGGGCCCGGCCCCGCTGGTGTACAGCGTACCGTTCGCGGGTCTGCGCGTGGGCACGCTCGCACTCGCGCCGAGCGCGAATGGTGAGCCCGACACGGGGCGGCTGATCCAGCTCGTGGCTCGCGAGCTCGGTGGCCCCGTGCGCATGGCCTCGCTGGTGGAAGAGCACGAACGCCTGGCCGCCATCGACGTGCTCACGGGGCTCCGGAATCGACGCGCGTTTCAGCAGCACGTCGCGGTCGAGATGTCGCGTTCCAATCGCTACGGCAGCGCCATGGGTTTGCTCCTGATCGACGTCGATCATTTCAAGATCATCAATGACACCCACGGGCATGCGGGCGGGGATCGCGTGCTCGCCACGTTGGGCGCGATCTTGCGGGACAAACTGCGCATCCCTGACATCCCCGCGCGTTGGGGTGGGGAAGAGTTCGTGGTCGCGCTGCCCAGCACCGACCTCGTCGGATCCGAGATCGCCGGCGAACGGTTGCGCGCTGCGGTCGCAGCAGCGGTCATTCAGTACGGCGACGCAACGATTCCCGTCACCATTTCCGTGGGCGTGAGCACGCTGCGCGACGGCGAATCGCTCGAGTCCCTGACCGAACGCGCCGATCAGGCGATGTACGCCGCCAAGATCAAGGGCCGTAACTGTGTCGTCTGCGCCGACCCCGCCGCGCGGGCCCTGGCAGTGGCGGGCTAGGTCACCGACCCGGCTCTTTGAAATGACCTGTCACGCGGGCTGTTGCAGCCGCCTATCCCAGGTATCCGCGTGCCCGCGGCGTTTCACGGAAGGATGTCGAATCATGAATAAATTTGCGCGATTACTGGCCGTTTTGGCCGCAATGGTCGGTACCCCGACGGTGGCTTTCACGGCGGCAGCCGCCTGCTCGTGCGGCGCGGACTGCCCGTGCGGCGCAGACTGCGACTGCGACCATTAGAATAGAGATGACGGCCGGAGCGCCCACGGAGTGGATCGAGAGCAAAAGGACGAGCTGCAGCGGCTCATGCTCCGTCTCATCGACGGCGACCGGGACGCGTTCGATCCCATCTACACGGCGCTCTGGCCAGTCGTTCGCCGTTTCTGCGCTCGAGCGCTGCAGGGTTCACCAGACGCGGACGATGCGGCCCAGGTAGCGCTGATGAAGATCTTTACCCGAGTCTCCGAGCTCGATCCCGAGCGCAGCGCGTTCGCATGGGCGCTCGGGGTCGCGGCTTACGAGTGCAAGACGTTTCGGCAGAAGTCTCGGCGGCGGCGCGAAGAGCCAGCTCTCGAAGACCAGCGCGTCGGAACCGAGCCCTCACCGGAGGACATAGCCATTGCTCGGGATCTCGAAGCAGCGGCTCTGGAGGTGCTCGGCGGCTTGCGTCCAGCGGACACAGAAACGCTGCGCGCGCTCATGAATGGTCAACGTCCGCCGCTGCTCGGGGCGACGTTTCGCAAACGAGTCGAACGCGCGCTCTCGCGCCTGCGTACGGCATGGAGCTCCCGCCATGGCGCCGATTGACACAGCATCGCTGCGCGCCAGGGCCAAGCGCGCCTACGAAGTTGGACGGTTTCGCGAGGCGCTCGCGTTCGCGGTCTTTGTGGTGCCCATGGTTGTGCTTTCACTGCTCGTCTGCCGGCAGCCGGGGTTGACCGGGCTGGGGGGCTCGGCGTTGCTCCTGCTCGCGATCGGCTTCCGCTGGCGCGGCGGCGCGGTGGGGCGCGCCGTGATGCCGGGGCTCTTGGCTGGCAGCGTCCCGCTGGTGTTGCCAGTGCTCTTGCGCAGTAGCGGCCATTGTTGCATCGGCGGCGCGTGTTGGTCGATCTGCATGCTCGGCTGCGTCGCTGGAGGGGTGCTCGCCGGGGTTGCCGTCGGGGTGGCGGCTCAGGCTGAACTGGAACGGCGCTGGACGTTTCTGTCCGCCGCGACGCTGATCGCCGGACTATCAGGGCTGCTGGGTTGCGCGATCGTCGGAGCGGCCGGAATTGCCGGCATGGTGATTTCTTGCGTTGCGTCGTCGGTGCAGGTCGCGGTGGTCGCACGGCTCCGATCGGTCGCGTAAATTTTGCGCTGGATTGGTGGTACCTTTCCAGGGACGCATGGCTCCCTTGCCCGCCCCCGTCTCCGCCGAGGAGAAGCGTCAGGCGCTGGAGCGGGTGCTGCAGAGCCGAGCACTGGGGCGCTCGGACCAGCTGCGTGCCTTCTTGCGCTACGTCTGCGAGGCAGATCTGGAGGGCCGCGCGCACGAAGTGAATGAGTACGCCTTGGGCGTGTTCGTGCTGAGGCGCCCGGCGGGCTATTCACCCGCGGAGGACTCCTGCGTGCGGAGCCGCGCCTACGAGCTCAGGAACAGGCTGCGCGCCTACTACGAGCAAGAGGCGCCGGGAGACCCCATTCGAATCGAGATCGACAAGGGCGGGTATGTTCCGCGCTTCGAGCGCGCACCCGATCCGGGGCTCGCGTTAGGTCCAGCGCAAACGATGACCCCCGAGCTGCGCGCGCTGTGGGAGCCGTTCCTCGGCAGCGAGGCGCCACTACTCATCGCGTTTGACGTCCGGCTCTTCTTTCATTCCCCCGCCACGGGCCTCGTGGTGCGCGACTATCAAGTCAATGATCCTGCGGACGCGGCTCGCTCGGAACGGTTAACGAACTTTCAG
>JAYWEH010000356.1:0-4202 GCA_043780025.1 Deltaproteobacteria bacterium | reverse complement strand
GAAGCGCGACGTGGACCTCGTCCTCCTTAGACAAGATGAGCGCGAGCGGAAGCGGAATTTCCGCCTCTTCGTGAAACGTAGTCTCGGTTGCCAGCGTCAGCGGATCTGCGCCGCCTGCGGGATAGAGGCGCAGACGCGAACCCCCGGCGGTGACGGTGACTGCATAGAGTCCCGACTGCGCGAGCACTTGCCTTCCGTCTGGATCGGTAAAGTGGATGCTGCGCTCGAGGCGCACGGTGGTCGGACTCTCCCCACTGGGTGTTGGGGCGCCGGCCGCGAGAAGGAGGGGCAAGGCTGCAAGAATTACGCATCGTCGAGTCCTCAGAGCCCAGGCCTGGCCGGCGTTGTCACTGCGCCGGTCTTCCGGAAGACCGTGTTCGATGCGCGATCCGCGCCCAGAGTCAGGCGAGGCGCCCTGCTTTTCCGCAGGGCCAGGAAGCGCTGGCTGGGAATCAACGCACTGCATCGCGCAAGACTCGTGTCTGCTGGCATCTAATTCGTAGTCGGAGCCCTTGAGAATCGAGGCCGAACGAAGGCCGGACGATCACGTCCCAGTCCCAGGGCGCTTGGCAGTCTCCTCCGACTCGCTGCATGCGAACTCCCTCCTTATGATGGTAAATATTATGGAGCCTGTCGGACTCAGGCTGATCAAATGAGCGAAAGTGACCATGAATATTGAGGGCGGCAGAGAAAGCGGCAGAAATTTCGCCATGCGGTCGCCTTGGATCGCCTTTGCAGCTTCGCCGACTCGATTATCCGGCCAGCACCGCCATTCTTTTGATATTCCAGGGCTTGTCGTTGGCGGCTTGCGTGAGCGTGGTCGCCACTACCAGCATACTCTCGGTATCGACGGCGGCCTGGGCGTTGTAACTTTGCTCGAAGCTCTTGCCCGGTCCCGGCATGATGCGCGAGTCCGGATCGGTGAGGTTGATCTGATCGGTCGGGCGCACCCCGGTGCTCGGCGGCGCCGGGGGCTTGCCGCGCGGCTTCTTGCCCGTGGCTTCCTGCTTCGCCACCCGCGCGGCTACCTTGGCTTCGAACTCAGCCTGGGCCTGCGCGTCGCACTCGGCGGCGCGGGCTTCGATCTCGGCCTTGGCCTGGCGGATCGCCGCCAAGCGATCCGTGCGCCGCTGCAATTCGTCGGGGATACTCAAACCCGCGGGCAACGGTTCCTGATCGGCCGCCTCGGCGCGTTGGAACAGCTCTTTGACTTCCGCTTCCAGTTGCGCCTCGATCTTCTGCGCATGCCCATAGGACAATGCAGTGTGGCGCGCAGCGTTGGCGTGAATCTTGGTGCCATCGAGTGCGATGCTGCCCAGCTTGAGCAATTTCAGTTGCCGGGCAATGTCCAGCACTTGCACGAACAGCGCTGTCAGCTCCGGCAGAAAGCGTTTGCGGAACACACGCAGCGAGTCATGGTCGGGCTGCTCGTTGGCAGCAATGTAGCGAAAGGCGATGGAGTCATACGTCGCCGCCTCGATGCGCCGGCTCGAATACACGCCCGTGGCGTAGCCATAGCTGAGCAAGCTCAGCATTACCGAAGGATGATAGGCCGCCGAGCCAGCGCCGCGATACTGCTGCGTGAGCGCCGACAGGTCGAGCGCATCGACGGTATCGACCACGAAGCGCGCCAGATGATCCTTGGGCAGCCAATCCTCCACCGAGGGTGGCAGCAGAAACGGTGTGTCGCGCTCTATCGGACGGAAGTTAGCCATTTGCAATCTCTCGGCAGCAATCAACAGGACACAGCTATGATCGACGCATCAACAAATCGTTTCGGTTTCGCCGAAAATTTTAACCGGTTAACTCCGACAGGCTCCTAGAGTTTTGGCTTGCTTGTGTCGCTCCTGAAACGCGACACGGCGGGGGCACGGGTTGGAGGGGAGGACTACCACGATACGGCTGCCATTCCAGGTGTCGAGATGTGTGCCATTGACCGCCCCCCTGTGCGCGGTCGTCGCGCTGACCCTCCTCAGCTGCGTTTCTCCGAGCAAGGACAGGGATGTGTCGCGCTCGGCCGCTCCGCATGAGGGCCGGGCAGCTGCGCCCCGCCACGAGGCGCTCGCACAGGCACTGCCAAAGGACGCGATGGGGAACCTCGACTGGGACGCGGCGGTACGCGACGGTCTGCTCGATCCGCTGCCCGCGATCGACCCGGGCGCGTCGGGCATGCCTCCGCTGCCCCTCGACGTGCCGCTCGGCCTCCACCTACCAGGGCTGGAAGTCGTCTTCTCCCATAAGACTCACACGTATTGGCTGAGCTGCGACGGCTGTCATCCCTCCATCTTCGCAATGCAAGCGGGGGCCAATCGCATGACGATGGAGAAGATCTTCCAGGGTGAGTACTGCGGACGCTGCCATGGGACCGTGGCCTTTGCGGCTGACATCGGCTGCTCGCGCTGTCACAAGCGAGTCGCGGCCCAGGCCGTCCTGCCGGCCAGGAAGGCGACAGATGAGGGCCTGGGCGACATTGTGATGGACCGACACTCGAGCGCGAACTACCAACCTGCGGTCGTATTTCGCCACCGGAAGCACCGTATGCACTTCAGGTGTTCGGCCTGCCATTCAGACGTATTCGAGATGCGGACCGGGGCCAATGAGATCACCATGGACGCCCTGCTGGCTGGCAAGTCTTGTGGACGCTGCCACGACGGTCTGAGGGCCTTCGGCGTTACCCTCGAGACTTGTTCCGAATGCCACTCTCGCGAGGGCCCGTAATGCTGACTAGAATCCGAGCCATGTCGACTCGCCACTTTCGCAGATATCGCATCGGTGCGCGAATGCTCCTCGTTCTGGTGATTTTCTGCGCTGGGACTACCGTTCCAGGTGTTGCTCGGTCGGAGCTCAGACCCCTTGTTCGAGACATGCTCGAGAGCCTGGGAGCGATCGACGATATCGGGTTGGGCCTGGCCTTGGACGACTTCGGGCGGGTTGGCGCTGCAGCTCGGACTCTCCAATCGCGGGCGAGCGCGATGAAGCTCCACGGCAAGGCGCAGCCGGGGGTTGACAAACAACAGGCCCCGGCATGGGATGCCTTCCTCACGGCCCAGGAAACGGCTGCTCTCGCCGTGCTCACGGCGGCGAAGGAGAAGGACGGTGATGCGGTCATGGGGGCCGTTCAGAAGGTGTTCATGAATGCCTGCGTCCCCTGTCACGCGACCTTCCGTGAGCCACAGCAGCGGCTTCCCGGCTCGGCGCTCTTCATGTCCAGCTTCATGGCCGCCTGGCGGGACATGAACCGGGGCCTGGCCCTCCGCGATTTCGCCCTCATTGGCCGCCGGGCCCGCGAAGTCGAGGCGATGGCTAAGACGCTCTCGTGGGACCAGGTGATCCAGAGTGCCTTCGCGATACAGAGCGCGGAGGATCGCAAGCTGTTCCGGCAGTTCGTCCATCAGGTCGCCGTGATTTCTTCGCGCATCGAGGCTGCCGCGCAATCCGAGGACGCTGGCAAGGTTGTAGAAGCCTCCCGCCAGCTGTGGACCAACGGCTGCATCGCCTGCCATCAGCGGTTCCGCAAGTGACGCCCAGTCCTCTCGCGGCTCCCCTCGACACTTATGAGAAATACCGGCTAGAACCCTCCCGAGGCGAAGGTCTTCACATAATGAACCAACGCCCAACGGTCGCTGGGGGAAAGTGCGGACCAAGCCGGCATTGCGGTCCCCTTGATTCCCAGGCTGAGGGTACGGTAGAGACCGACGTCGACCGACTCGATGTCGCTCGCATCGACGCGTTGCTTGAAAGTCCGGCCAGCGAAGTCTCTGGGCTTTGGATTCAAGAAAGGAGCGAAGGGACCGTTCCCGTCCCCGTTCTTCCCGTGGCAGCGCGCACAGAGGCCCTGAAACAGACTCTCCCCGTGCTTTCGAATCTCCGGTGATCCGGGGACCGGTGCTGCCCGCGCCTTGGCGAAGTCAGTCTCTGCCGCTGCGCTTCCCGGGCGCACGAGTTTGTCGTGACAGCGCCCACAGTTCGCCTCGA
This sequence comes from Deltaproteobacteria bacterium, assembly GCA_043780025.1. Taxonomy (GTDB): domain Bacteria; phylum Myxococcota_A; class Polyangia; order Polyangiales; family Polyangiaceae; genus SZUA-265. Next base: position 227 of record JAYWEH010000356.1, on the reverse strand, counting down.
CGGGAAAGGCCGTCTTGCCGTGACAACGGCCGCACGACTCCCCTGCGAAGATCTCCAGCATCCCCTTCCGCTGCGAGGACGCGTCCGGATGGCAATCCGAGCAATTGATCCACCGCGTGTGCTTGGCATGAGAGAACTGAGCTCTGAAAAAGGGAGCAGCCGGCGGAGTGAGCTGCACGTCTAGTTCGATGCCGAGCTGAGCGTGGCTGGAGGTCGTGTTACCGACC
>JAYWEH010000355.1:0-22838 GCA_043780025.1 Deltaproteobacteria bacterium | reverse complement strand
GAGCTGCTCGCCGAGTATGATCGCAAACTCGCCTACACCGTCGAACCCGAGCGGCGCAAGCCGCTCCTCGATGAAGCCGCGCGCATTGCCAAGGACTTTGCCGGGCAGGGCCAGCGCGCCAGCGACTACCTGAAGGAGCGCCTGCTCAGCACCCCCGAGGATCGCCAGCTCGCTGAAGCCCTGGAGCGGCGCCTGGAACGCCAGAATCGCCACCAAGATCTGATCGATATCTGGGGCGCGCGCCTGAACAGCTTATCCAGCACCGAAGCGCTGGCCACGCGCATCCAAATCGCCGACCGTCACCTGAACGAGCTCGATGACGCTCGGGCCGCCCTGCACGTGGCCGAAGAGATCCTGAACGTCGAGGGCGGCGACAAGGACGGCTGCCGGCTGCTCGAACAGCTCTCGGCGCGGCCGAGCGCCCCGGTCGACTGCCGCCGGCGCGCGCTCGAAATCTTGCGCGAGCGCTACGCGGTGGCCGACCGTACCGACGACGTGGTGCGCGTGCTCGCGCTCGCGCTCGACGTGGCAGAAGACGATACAGAACGGCGTGAGCTGCACGGTGGCTCGGTGCGTTGGCTCAAGAAAGGCGAACGGCATGAACAGGCCGTCCCGCACGCCGCAGCGCTCCTGGTGCTCGCTCCGGAGTCGCTCGAAGCACACGCCGAGCTGCGCGGCCTGGCCAAACACACGGGCCGGCAAGATGCGTACGCGGCGGCATTGGTCTCGGCGGCGGCATCGGCGGCGGCCGACGAGCGCCGCATCGATCTCCTGGTCGAAGCGGGCAAGGTCTTCGAGACAGAGCTCGAAAATCCCAAGACTGCGGCCGAGTTGTACTCGCGCGTGCTCGACGATAAGGCCGCCGCCGAAGCCGCGCTCTTGTTCGTGGCGCGAAGGTTGCGACAGCTGCTCGTGGAAGCCGGCGAAACGACCCGCCTGCTCATCGTGTTGGAGCGCCTGGCGGCGCTCGAACCCAATCAACGCGGGCGCCGACACGTGCTCGGAGAAGCGGCGGCGCTCGCCGAACGGTCGGGCGACGTCGACCGCGCGCTCGATCTATGGCAGCGCTGCCTGGACGCGAGCGAAGGCGACAATTCGCCGCTCGACGCGCGCATCGCGCTGCTCGAACGCGTGGAACGCTGGGCGGCACTGATCGACGATTTGCGGCGCCGCGCCCAGGCCAGCAAGAAGCCCGCCACGCGCCGCGCCGATCTGGTGCGCATCGCGCGCACGTATGAGACGCGCTTGTTCCGCCTGGAGCGGGCCATCGAGGTGTGGCAGGAAATCGAGCGCGAATTCGGCGAGAGCGCGGAAAGCGTGGATGCGCTCGTCGATCTGTGCGCCGCGGCGGGCCGCTACGCCGACGTGGTGACGCGGCTGACGGCGGCGGTGGCCACGGAGACGGAACCATTACGCCGCACCGATCAACTGGCGCGCCTCGGCGACGTGTATCGGGAGCAGGAAAAAGCACCGGCTAAAGCCATCGAATTTTACCGCCAGGCGCTGGAACTCAACGTATTGCACGAAGCGGCCCGCTCGGGCCTGCGCGCGCTCTTGAGCTCGGAGACGCACGGCCGCGAAGCGGTGGAGACGCTCGCCGGGGCGCTGAATGGCGCCGACGAGTGGCCCGGTGTGCTGGAGCTGGTCGAGCAGCGCGTACGCGCCTGCCAGGAGCTCGACACCGCCCGGACCATCTTGCTGGAAGCCGCGAGCATCCTGGAACAGCGCGCGCAAGATCCGAGCGGCGCACTGGCCTACATGTGCCGCGCCTTCGAGCTGACCCCGAGTGACGAGATCGAAGCCGAGCTCAAGCGCCTGGCGCGCATGAGCGGTGAATGGGGCATCCTGGTGTCGGGCTATCAACGCGCCATCGAGCGTTCCCAGAGTCCGGTGCGCGCGCGGCAGCTGCGCTTTCAGCGCGGGCACATCCTCGAAGATCGCATGGACGATCGCGAAGGGGCGCTGTCGAGCTACCGCCAGATCCTGGACAGCGACCCAACCCATCGCGACGCTGCCTGCGCAGTGGCCCGCGTCGCCACCAAGCTCCGGGCCTGGAACGAACTGGCCTGGGTGTTCATCACCAACTCGGTCGCGCTCGGGCATGTGGACCGCAAGGTGGCCGATGCGATCGAGCACTCGGTGGACGCCAGCAACGCCTGGGAGCACGCCACCCAGTCCATTTTCGAACGCATCGATTCGGCGCGCAACCTGGACCCGAAGGTGCTCCACGATCTGCGGCGTACGCTCGGCGTTTGGTATCGCGACCAGCGCGCGGATCCAAAAACCGCCGAGACGCTGCTGGGCCTGGCCGTGCAAAGCCAGCCCGACGCGGACACGTTGCGCATGTTGGCGGACCTGCGGCGCCGGGAGCCCGGGCGCCCGCTCGTCGAGACGTTGCTGCTGCTCTCCGAGCAGAACCCCGAGGACCTCGGCGTATTGTACGAAGCGGCCAATGTGGCGCTCGAATACGTCGGTGACACGCGCCTTTCAGAACCCATCCTGGAACGCGCGCGGCAACAAGCCGGCAATGAGCTCGCACGCTTGGATCGAGCCCCGGAAGGCCGGGGGGCGATCGCAGGCTCGAGCGCAGAGCGCGTCGCCTGGTGGTCGATCGAAGCGCTGGTCAAATTGGAGAAATCGAGGGGCGGCCATGCCCAGGCACTGCGCCTCCTGGTTGACGGCGCGGCGCTGCCATTCGACCCGGCTCGGTCGATCGCGCTCAGCTTCGACGCCGCACAGCTCGCGGTCGAGTCCCTGGGCAACGCCGAGCTCGCCAAGGAAATCAGCCGCGGCATTCTCGACAAAGCTCCCAATCACGCGCAGACGCTCGAGTTGCTGGCGGGGCTGTACGAGAAGGGCGGCCAGCACTCCGAGCTGCTCGAGCTACGCCGGCGCGAGCTCGCCCTGGCTCCACCACTCGAGCGGCGCCTATTCTTGCGCCTGGACGAGGCGCGCATCCTGTCGATGCTCGGTGAAGCGCCAGCGCGCCAGATCGAGGCGCTGCAAAAGAATGTCGACGAGAGCCCGGGGCACGCCGCATCCATCGAACGGCTCGAACAGATTCTGGGCGCGGGCGACGATCAACAGGCGTTGGTGGAGCTCCTGTCGAGCCAGGCCGACGCGGTGTCGAAGCTGAACCAACCCGAACTCGGGGCCACGCTGTGGGCCAAGGCGGGGCGCCGCGCCGAAGAGGCGCTCGGCGACGTGGATCGCGCCGTCCTTGCCTACGAAAAGAGCGTGCAGCTCGAGCCGCGTGTCGATGTGCTGGATGCGCTCGGGCGCACGTGCGCCGCGCGGGGCAAGCCTGTTGCGGCGATCAGCTGGTTCGAGCAGCGGCTCTCGCTGACGCCCGAGTCGGCCAAGACCGAACGCCAGGCAACGCTGGTCCAGCTCTCGAGCGCGGCCCGAGCCGCCGGTCGCGAGGAACAGTCGCGCAAGTACCTGAGCGACGGTCTGGCCAAAGATCCGTTCGCTGCCGAACTGCGCGGCTTGCTCGCGGACTCCTATCGCCAGAGCGGGGACTTCGAGCTCCTGGCGTCGCTGCTCAGCCTGGGCGTCCAATTTGCACCCAACCCCGCCCAGCGCGCGGAGTACTTGAGGGGCGCCGCCAAGGTCAGGCGCGATCAGCTCGGCCAGGTCGAACTGGCCATTCCACTGCTCGAACAGGCCGTCCAGCTCGAACCGGGTGATCGCGCGCTGCGGCTTTCACTCGCGGACGCGTTTCGCGAGACCCGGCGCTATGACGAGGCGCGACGCCTGCTCACGGTGGTGCTCGAGGAGTTTGGACGCCGCCGCACACCGGAACGCGCCAAGGTTCACTACCAGCTCGCCCAGATCGCGCGTGCCACGGGGGACCTGGACACCGCGCTCAAGGAGCTCGATCTCGCCTCCAAGGTCGATCGCGACAACATCCCCATGTTGCAGCTGCTCGGTGAAGTGGCGCGCGAGAAAGGCCAGCTCGAGGACGCCGAGCGCGCTTACCGCACGCTCTTGCTGCTGCTCGGTCGCGCGCGGCCGGCCGATGCCGAACCATCCGCTGTCGGCGAGAGCGCCATCTTGTTCGAGCTCTACCGCATCGCCAACGAGCTCGGCCAACACGAACGCGCCAAAGATCTGCTCGATTCGGCGCTCGAGGCCGGCGCACACGATCTCGACGAAGCCAAACGCCTGGAGCAGGCGCTCGGCGACGCCGGTCACCACGATCTGCTGCTGCGCGCGCTGGAGCAACGCATGGGGCGCACCAGCGAGGGGCCCGAACTCGGGGCCCTCTTGCGCAGCCGCGCGGACGTCCTGTCCGCGCTCGGGCAGCGCGAAGCCGCGCTCGATTGCCGCATCGATGCCCTGCGCCAAGACCCCTCGGCGAAAGATCTGGTGCAAGGCAGCTGGACCCTCGGCCAGACCATTGGCAAGACGGATCTCGTGTGCGACGAGGTGTCGCACCAGGCCGAGCGCGTGCTCGAGCAAGATCCGGATCTCGCCTGCGAGCTGTGGTTCAGCCTGGCCGGCTTGTGCGAGAGCGCCGGCGACAACGTGGCGGCGGCGCAGTTCTACACGTCCGCGCAAAAGACCGGCAGAAAGGCGCTCGAATGCCTCGACGCGATCGAGCGAGTGGGCGGGGGCACCGATCCCGAAGCTCAGAGCCGGGCGCTCGAGACCTTCGTCGACAATGCCGACCCCGACGCGGCCCCCGAACGCTACACCGACGCACTGTTCCGCCTCGGCAAGCTCGAGCTCTATCACGGCAAGCCGAACGAAGGCGTGCAGCACATCGACGTCGCGTTGACGCGCAGCGGAGACACGCGCCGGGTGCTCGAGCTCTTGTCCACCGCGCTGACGGCTACGACCCCGACCGAGCCGGTGGTCGAGCTGCTCGAGCGAGTGGCTCGCGACGCTGACGATCGCCCTTCGCTGCTCCTGGCGCTGAGCCACTCCGCGCGCCTCGGGCTCGCCAACCTGGAGGCGCTGCACGAAGCAGTGCAGCTCGCCAGAGCCGCGAACGATCCCGTGGCCGTGCGCAGCTTGCTCGAGTCCACTGTCAACGTGGCGCGCGATAAAGGGCGCCTCAACGACGCGACCTGGGCGGTGGCCGCGCTGTGCGACGAGCTCGAATCGACAGGGCAACCTCAGACCGCGGTCGATCTGCTGCAGGAGACCATCGCGCATAGCGGCCTGACGGAGTCGTTCGAGCTGCGACTGCGCCTGGGTGCTCTCGCCGCCCATCCCCTCGGCGATCTGGAGCTCGCCGCCTCGGTGTACGAACGCCTGCTCGAGGAAGAGCCGACGGGCGTGCGCGTCTTCAAGCCGCTGTTCGACATCTATCGCAAGATGGGCGACCGAGCGAAGCTCGAGAGCCGCATCTCCGCCATCGAAAAAGCCGTCGAGGATCCGAGCCTGCGCCAGGCACTCCGGCTCGAACGCATGCGCATCTTGATCGACTCGGATCGCAAGGCCGAAGCCGAGACGGCGCTCAAAGGCCTGCTCGATGACGATCCAGGCTCCGACGAGGCGTCCGAGCTCCTCGAAGGGCTGCTCGAGAAACAGGGCCGGCTCTCCGAGCTGCACAGCCTGATCGAACGGCGCCTGGACGCCGCGCGCAGCCGCGGCGACGTCCCGGTGATCGTGAGCAGCACGCTCCGCCTCGGGAAGATCCTGGCCGAAACCGACAGGGAAGCGGCCATCGACGTGTTTCGAGGTTCGGTGGCGCAGAGCGGGGAAAGCCGAGAGGTGCTCGACGCCTTCCTCGAACTCTTGGTTTCGGAGCGCCACACCTCCGATCGCGCCGACGTCCTCTATCGCTTGATCGGCGTCGAAGCGGGCCAGGCCGCAGTCGCTCGCACGCTGGAGCTCGTCGCCTTACACAAAGCTCAGGACGACTTCGCTGGCGTCGAACGCGCGCTCGAGCGCGGGCTCTCACGCGTGCCCTCGAGCGAGGCGCTACATGCCGAACGCGTGCAGTGGTACCGCCAGCACGACGCCTGGGAGCAGCTCGCTCAATCCCTGTGCGACCACGCCGTGCATCTCGAACACCCGGCAATTCGCCGCGATCAGATCGAACAAGCTGCGCTGATCTACGAAGTCCAGCTCGGCGATCCGAGGCGGGCCGCCGAGACCTTGCAGCTCACCGCCGATCCCACGGCTCCCGATCCGGCGCTGCTCGCCAAGATCGCCCAACACTGGGTCGCAGCAAACGAACCGAGTCGCGCACTCGTCCATCTCACACAGGCCATCGAGCTGCGTGCAGGCGCGCCGGTCGCCCGCCAAACGGGCCAAACCTTTCCTCCCCAGCAGCGCGGTGACGCGAACGAGCTCGGGCCCCTGCTCCAGCTTCGCGGCAACCTGCGCCACCACCTCGGCGAGATCACTCTCGACAGCCTCGACGCCGCCATCGCCGATCTGACCCGCGCCACCGAGCTCCTGCCCGAGCGCGCCCGGCCCGACCTCGCGGAGGCGCTGCGCCGGAAGCTCGACTGGCTCGCAGAGCGGCGCGCGCTCGACGCCGGAACGGAGACCGATGCCGAACGCGGCAAGGCCACGCTGGAGCTCGCGCGGGTTCTCAGCGCCCTGGGCGATCTGGACGGCGCCTCACGCCTGATCGAAGGCTGGGTCGCGGAGCACCCCGAAGACAAATCGGGGCAACTCGAGCTCGGCCGCCTGGCTCTGGAACGCCAGGATTTCGGATCCGCCCGCGATGCATTCCGCGGCCTGTTTCCGCTGGCCGTCGGCGAGGAGCGCGTGGCCGTGGCGCTGAAGCTCGCGGAAGCGTGCGAGCAGCTCGGCGATCCGCTGGCGGCCAAAGAAGCGCTCGAACAGGCACACGCCGAGTTCCCGGGCGAAGACGCGATTCGGCGCCGCTTGCGCAAGATGTACCAGGCCGCCAAGGCCTACAAGGGCTGGGCGGGCGTGCTCATGGCGGAGGCCGCCAGCGCCAGCGAAAAGACGCAGAAGTTCGAGCTCTTGTGCAACGCTGGCGACCTGTATCGTCAGGCCGAGGGTGGCGCGCTGGCGGAGGCGCGAGACGCCTACGCCCAGGCCGTGCTCGTCGAGGACGACGCCAAGACCCTGGTGAAGCTCGTCGACGTCGAAGTCCAGCTCGGTCAAATCGAGGACGCCGCCAGCCGCCTCGACGAGGCGATTCGCAGCCACGGCAAGCGCCGCTCACCCGATCTGTCGCTCTTGCAGCACGCCATGGCTCGCGTCGCGAGCGCAGCCGGTGACGAAGAAGCCATCTTCGCCTGGCTCGAAGCCGCCCTGTACAGCGATCGGCAAAACGGCACCGTCGCGTCCGAGCTCGCGGCGCTCGCCATGGCGCGCGGCGACTATGACGTCGCGATCAAGGCGCTCCAACTCGTCACCCTGCTCAAAAATCCTGGCCCGATGAGCCGAGCTGAAGCGTATCTGCGTCAGGCCGCCATCGCCAAACACCGTGGCGATGTGAAGAAGTCGGCGCTGCTCGCCAAACGCGCCATCACCACCGACCCCGACTACGAAGAAGCCAAGGTTTTCCTGGGTGAGCTTCAGATCAGCGGAGACACCACCGACAGCTTGCTCCCGGAAGCCTGAGCGCTCCCGGGTGCCGTCAGCGCAGGAGCAGGCCCAGGCCGGTCACGACCATGACCGCCACCATGAACCCGAAAATGAGCTTATTGCCTTTTTCCACGGCCCAGCGCGCGCCAAGCCGTGCTCCCATGAAATTGCCCACGCCGACCAGTAGCCCCGGGCCCCACTGCACCTGACCCGTCGCCGCAAACCAGATCACCGTCGGCACGATCCACACGCCCACCACGGCGAGCTTGAGCCCATTGGCGTCCACCAGCTCGCGCCCCTGCAGCGCAGCGAGCGCCACGAGCAGCAAGATGCCGACCCCGGCCTGAAGAAAGCCGGCATACATGCCGATGCCGAAAAACGCGACGACCTCGACGCTGCGCGGCCAGGCAGGAGCACTCCGCTTCTCGAGCAACAGCTTCGGCTGCAACAACAAGAACACGACGAACACGAGGAACAGCACGCCGACCGCGCCACGAAAAATCGCCGGCGGCAGATACGTCGCGAGCGCCATGCCGCAGCCGAGGCCGGGCAATGACGGCCAGAGCAAGCGCGGCAGCGCGCGTGCATCGATCGGCCGCCGCGCGTGGTAAGCGCGCACGGAATACAGCGACTGCAGCGCGATCGCCACGCGGTTGGTCCCGTTGGCGATCTGTTCGGGCAAGCCCAGCAGGATCAGGCACGGCAACACGACGAATGAGCCGCCGCCCGCGATGGTATTGACCACCCCGGCGACAAATCCAGCCAGCGGCAAGAGCGCATAAATCCAGAGCTCGGACATGGCGCGCCCGCTGTAACACGCCGGGACGGCGCAAAAAGTGGATTGACGGCCCCAGCGCCTCTGGCATGCTGCACGAGTGTCGACCGTGACCGCAACCGTTGGCCGTTCTGTCGGCGCCGCCCTGAGCGTCGCTGCAGTGCGTGCTGGTGTTGCAGCCGCTGCTGTATTTGCAGCCGCCGCCCGACGAGCGCGAGCTCTCCAGGGCGGCTGACAAACACGAGTCGACAACTCACCCATCAAAGTCAGCCGCCCCCCATCACGGGCGGCTTTTTGCGTTGGTGTCTCGGTCTTTTGCCCTGCTCCCGCGGCCGCCCAAAGCCCCGAAGAAAGCAGTCAAAGGAGCCGATTCATGACCATTCCACCCAGCCCACAGCAGCATTCTCACGAGACCTCCCCCACCAAATCCGTTCGTCCCAGCCCCGACCCGGATCAGGGCTTCATGCCAGTCGCGCGCAAGCCGTCGATCGTGATGTGCCGCGGCCAGGGCTCCTACCTTTGGGACGAAGCGGGCCAGCGTTACCTGGACTTTGTCCAGGGCTGGGCCGTCAACGCCCTCGGCCACTCCGCCCCGGAGCTGCAGGCCGCGCTCGCAGAACAATCCAGCTTGCTCATCAACGCCGGGCCCGCTTATCACAATCGCCCGGCGATCGAGCTCAATCGCCTGCTGCGCCGCCTGACCGGCGCGCATCAAGTCGCCTTCTTCAACAGCGGCGCCGAAGCCAATGAAACGGCGATCAAGCTCGCGCGCAAATGGGGCAAGCTGCACAAGCGCGGCGCCTTCGGCATCATTACCTGCTACGACGCGTTTCACGGCCGCACGCTGGCGGCCATGGCCGCCAGCGGCAAACCCGGCTGGCCCGAGCTCTTTCCGCCTTACCCGGCGGGCTTCACCAAAGCACCCTTCGGCGATCTCGAAGCCATGGATCGCGCGATTGAACCCGGCACGGTGGCGTTGATGGTCGAACCGATTCAGGGCGAAGCCGGCGCGGTGGTGCCGCCTGTCGGCTACCTGCAAGGCCTGCGCGAGCTGTGTGATCGGCGTGATCTACTGCTCATCTTGGACGAGGTGCAGACGGGCTGCGGCCGCACCGGCCGTTTCCTCGCGCAAGAGCACGAAGGCGTGCGCGCCGACATCACCACGCTCGGCAAGGGTCTAGGCGCCGGCTTCCCGATCAGCGCGGTATTGGCGAGCGAACGCGCCGCGTGTTTCGAGCCGGGGGACAATGGCAGCACCCACGGCGGCAACCCGCTCGGCGCGGCCGTGGCTCTCCGCGTGTGTGAAGTGGTCTCCGAGCCGGCGTTCCTCGTAGAGGTCGGCGCACGCGCTCGCGAGCTCGAAGGCGCGCTGGACGCGCTGGCGGCGGAGTGGGGCGCATCCCGCCGCGGCCAGGGCTTGTTGCAAGCCCTGGTGTTCGATCAACCGCTGGCCGAGGCGCTCCGCGACAGCGCGCGCGCCGAAGGTTTATTGATCAACGCCGCGCGACCCAACGTGCTTCGCTTCATGCCGCAGCTGCGCGTATCGCCCGCCGAGATCGGCGAGATGAGCGAACGCGCACGGCGCGCGGCGCGAGCGAGCTCCCCGGCCCGAGGATGACTGTCGAGGCTCCGGAGCCCGAACGGGAGAACCGCCGTTGGGGCTCCGGGGAGCCAAACGAGGGCGGCTGCACCGAACCGTGGACGGTCGGTATGGCAGGAGCCGACGCCCTCTCGATTCAGGTCCGCCATGCCATCACCCGTCGACATCACGTTTCGGCGTGCAGGGGCGCCTGCGCCTCGGCTGGGCCGTGCTCTGCCCAGCGCTGTAGCTCACCCACCCCCACGCTCCCTCTCAGGCATTGCATCCAGGGCGAGCCTCATACTCTCGAGCGAAGGTCCGCACCTTGCTCGAGCCCGAGCCCCGGTCCTAAACCGAGCCCAGCCGGCCTCGCTCGGCCCAGCCGAGCGCGCCTCCGTCGAGAAACGATACTGGCGTGCCTGTTTGCTTCGGCGGACAGACGTCCCAAACGCGCGGAAAGCGTTGATCAAAATCCCGGCTCGCCCGCATAGGGCGTGGGCGCTGCTGGTTCCCGCGTTCCAGTCCTGGTGCTAGGCTTGATCAAGATCAAGGTCATGTCCGCATCCCAGAAGCCCCAGCCAAACGAGGACCAAGTCTGGGCTCAGCTCTGCGATCTGCCCGAGCACCTGAAGGGGGAGATCATCGACGGCGAGCTGCACGTGCAGCCGAGGCCCCGCCCGCGGCATTCGCGAATCATTGGTAGGCTTTTTGGTGCTATCAGTCGGGTTGTTGATCACGACGACGATGGCGCTGAAACTGGAGGGTGGTGGATTCTCATCGAACCCGGCATCGAGCTGCCCGGGGCGCGCGAGATCGTGCCCGACGTGGCCGGCTGGCGTCGGTCGACCTTACCGGAGCTCGATCTCGACGCGCCAATCAAGACCCGTCCCGACTGGGTCTGTGAGGTCCTTTCGCCGGGCAACACCCGTCACAATATCGTGCGCAAGCAGGGCTTCTACGCGCGCTCGGGGGTCGAGTGGCTATGGCACGTCAATCCCGCGCCCGATGTTCGCACCCTACAGGTCTTTCACTTGGTAGACGATAAATGGCTCGTCCATATGACATGCTCCGACGAGCTGTCGGTGCGGCTGCCGCCTTTCGAAGAGGTCGAGCTGCCGCTCGCCAAGCTCTGGCTCTAGGCCCTCATCGAGGATTTCCGAGACCTTTGGCGGGGCTGAGCCCGCAGCACTCGCACGTGTGCATGTGGGTTGCGACGCATCTCGAAGCTGACCGGCGAGCCCCCGGCTGCTCCCAAACCGCCGGCGCCACTGCCAGCCTTCGAGAGTGGGTATCCGCTTCACGGAGCCCGTTCTTCCGTAGAGCGTGTCGGGTTGGCAGAGTCTCGGCATGACCGAGACGGAAGCGAAGTGGGTCGCGCGATGGCGCGAGTAGCAGGATAGCGGCAAGACGCCGGAGGAGTTCGCGGCTGGAAAGCCCTACAAGGCGTCCACGCTGAAGTGGTTGCTCACTCAGCTCCGGCGGCGCGGAGAATCGGGTCAGACTCGGGAGCCGGCGAAGCCGATCCCGATGGCGCGGGTGGTACTGCGTGTACGACCGTTAGTGGCGACGACCCTCGCGGCGGAGTGACGGCCTGGTCGTGGAGATATCGGGCGCGCGAATCAGCATCGCGCGGTGCTTCGACATGCGTCGTGTCGGCGATCGGGCAGACTCCTACTCGGCCGCGGCTCCAGCTCGTCGTTTCTTCAGCCGCTTCGACGTGATGGCGGAGGTGGGCGCTTATTTTCGCATTTGAGGAGGACGAAGGTGGGGCTGAGGCCCGGCCCCCTCCACAAATTCTACCCGCTGGTCGTGCTCCGCCTCACGGCTTGCCCTTCACGTAGCTCTGCAACCACACGAAGGCGGGCCGCTCGGCGCCGTTCGCGTACGCGAGATTGGCGCCTTGAGTGGTCCGCCACATGCCCGGGCGGTAGCCCCACAGCGTGACGCCACGCACGGCGGGGTGTTCCCAGAACATCGGGAAGATGCGCTGGTACTCCGCGAGCTGCCGTTCGTCCGTAGCCCCGTCGATGTCGAGCTCGGTGACGAAGATGGGCAGGCCAGTCTTCGCCAGCACATCCAGGTTCTTTTTCTGTACCTCGATCGGCACGGTGGTGGAGAAGCTGTGCCCCTGAATGCCGAGCGCGTCGATCAAGCGCCGCGCTTGCAACAGCTCGATGATGGCCTTGTAGCGCTCGGTGTCCGCCGGCACGTTGAGGATGCTGAAGTCGTTGATCATCAGCTGCGAGCGCGGAAAATACTTACGCGCGAGCTCGAATGACGTGATCACCCAATCCCAACCCGTCTTGCCGTCTCCGCCCAGCGCCGCGACGTAGTTTCCGCCGCCGTCCCCCGGCTTGCTCGGAGGATCGTGCAGCGGTTCGTTCACGACCTCGATGTAGTCGAGCGCGGGGTAGCGCTTCGCCAGCTCCGCGTACCACTCCTCGATCTCCTCGCGCTGCTCCTTTGCCGACAGCTTCTCCATCCAGGACGGCTGCTGGTTGCCCCAGATCAGCACGTGCAGCTTGAACGGGAAGGCGTGATCCTTCGCAAACTTGTACGACGCGTCCAGCTCCGTCCACACCATCACGTCGCGCTCGGATTCGACGGCGCCCCACTTGCCACCGTTCTCCGGTGTCACCTGGTTGAAATAGGCGGCGAAGTTGGGGGTCTGCGCCGGGCTGAAAGCGCCCCCCAGAAAGCGACGCTTGCCGAGCGCCACGGCGGGGCCCTTGGGCGTATGGGGCGGCGGCGGCGGCTTGGGCGGCACATACGTGCCCGGGCGCCGTTTCTCGAGATCGCTCACGCGGTGTGAGATGCGCGCCGGACCGAAAGCGAGCTTGTCGATGTCGAGACCATCTTCACGCACACCGATCTGGAACGTCTGCTCGAGCTGACCCTTTTCGACGTGGAACACGACCTGGCCAGGCGGGCCGAGGTGCTGGGAGATGTTGATCCAGTTCCACTTCCCGGTGACCGGCGTGCCGCTCGAACCCACGATGTCGTCTTCGCTCGCGGTGCCGGCGCCGCCCAGATTGTTGGCGACCATCCAGTCGTCTTCCCGGGCGAGATCTTTCTTGCCCAGGCTGCGACCGAAATAGAAGCTGTCGTCGTTTGCTCCGTCGGGGCCCACGCGGACGCGCGCATAGAGCTCGTAGTCTCCGCTCGAGGCAAATCGTATTTTATAGGTGACGAGCCGCTCGGCCCCCGCAGGCTTGTTACCGGCGCCAGGCGTCTTGGCAGTCAGATAATGCGCCCCGTCGCGCTGAAGCTTCTGGCAATCCGCGCCCAATTGCCCGCTCTCCGCCTCAAACATGACCGGCGCCGCGGGCGGCAGCGGAGGCGGGGGTAATGCCGGCACCGAGGCCGTAGGCTCTGCCGCGACGCTCGCGCTCATCACGCCCGACGCCATCCCGAACGCCACCAGCCACATTCCCCTGTGTTGCACACGACTCATGTGGAACCGATACCGCATTTGCGCAGTCGCGCGTAGTCCATTTGAGCCCATTCGCGCTGAAGCGGCGTCGCAGACGCACACGCGCCCCGGCAATCTCGGGGGTGCACGACGCCGGCCGAAGGGTACCCTTAGAACTTGGAGGTCAATTCGATGCTAACCCAGGCAAAAGCCTCGCGCGCAATCGGCGCGGGGTTCATCTTCGCACTCGCAACTCTCGGTGCTGCGTGCGCCACCGATACGAAAGCTGAAGACGCCAATGCCGCGTCGGGCAGCGTCGCAGTGTCTGCCGAAGCCGCGGGCGAAGCCAATGCCCAGGCAGGAGCGGCCGGCAACGTCGTGCCGCGTCTGGGCGGCAGCGTGACCGCGGTGGGCGACTACCAAATCGAGCTCGCCGTCCACGCGGGCGGGTTGATCAAGGCCATGGTGTTCGACGCGCAGGGCAAGGTGCTCAGCGAGCATGACGAGATCGATCTCGCGCTGCACCTGCGCAACGCCGCCGGTGCCAAACAAAAAGTCCGACTCGCGTTCGACACTGGTTGCGCGTGTTTCACGGGCACTGCCCGGCTGGACGGCAAGCTCAGCGTGCAGCCGATCGACATCTCGCTCGGCGTCGCGGGCCACGCTCACGGGGGCGTTCTCGGTCAATACAGCTTGCTGCCCGATCCGCCCTCGCTCGATCTGAAAGCCAAGGTGGCGCCCGGCCAGGCTCAGCTCGACGTTGCCGGAACAGCGCTCGCGAGCGCCAAGTCCGGTGCCAGCGTCCGAGCCCTGGAGCCCAAAGCGAGCGCACAGTTGAAGACCAACGTCCAGGTCCCTAAACCCAGCCTGAAGCTCGACGTCAAGCCCACGGCGACCGCTTCCGCGCGGGCCGGCACTGAGGCGAACACCGCAAAGAGCAGCGCTGGCGCGAAAGCCAAGGTCGGCTTCAGCTTCGGCAAATGACGCGGCGGTTTCCGGCGTGTCACGGCGCCCGAGGTCTCTGAGCCGAACGGCTCTGCCACGCATTTCGGTCAGAGTCTGTCTTGACTCCATGCCGGCGCTGTCCGAAACGCCGTGCATGAGCACGATTCACTTCGTTGGCGGAGAAAAAGGCGGCGTGGGCAAGAGCGTCGTCGCGCGCATCTTGGCCCAACGCTTCATCGATCAGGCGGTCAGCTTCAGTGCCGTGGACGCCGACACGTCGCACGGTGCCCTGCTGCGGTACTACGGGGACTACGCTCGCCAGGTCGACCTCGAAGCCTTCGAAAGCGCTGACCAGATCATGGACCGCGCGCTCGGCGCCGAGCGGCGCGTGCTCGTCGATTTGCCCGCCCAGAGCGCCCGGATCCTGGCGCGTTGGCTCGACGCCAGCGACATATTCCGGCTCGCCGAAGAGACGTCGATCCACCTGACGTTTTGGCACGTGAGCGACGGCGGCTTCGACTCCGTCAAGCTGCTCAGCCTCGTCACCGAACTGATTAAAGGCAAGACCAACCGCCACGCTGTGCTGGTCAAGAACCTCGGCCGCTCCGGCAACTTCGCGCAGGTCGACGACTCGGACGAGTGCAAAGGCTTCGCCCAGGCGGGAGGCCGCATCATCGAGCTGCCGGCGCTCGACAGCCCCACCATGTACGCGATCGATCGCCACGGCTCGAGCTTGTGGGCCGCCATCAACGCCAAGGACGGCCCCAGCGCCCTGTCCCCCATGGAGCGCCGCCGCGCCAAACTCTGGCTCGAAAGAGCCTACGCCCAGCTCGAACAAGTCAGCGACGTGCTCTGAGCGCCGGGCGCTCCGCGCGTCACGGCGGCCGCCCTTCGCGGTGACGCTTGGCGCCCGAACCACCCGCGGAAGTACCTATTTGTGATCTCGCACCCAAGTCCGTACACGAACCGTCCTGCGCGGGGTGAGAACACGTGCCCCGCCGCCCAAGTTCGCGCACGAACCGTCCTGCGCGGCGTGAGCCACGTGCCCGCCACCTATATTCCCAAACAGGAACCGTCACTGATTGCAGCCGCAGGCGATCTGGGCTTCTGGCACCGCGACGCTGGTCGAGAACGCCGGCGTCGTGAGCCACCAGGCGTCGTCATTTTCGCCGAACAGGTGGCAGCCGATGCCGAGGCCATCGGTGCGATTGCCGTTCGTCACCTGCACCTGCGCACCACCTGAAAGCGCGGAGAGCACGCTCGCACACTGCGCAGCGCTGCCGCCCTGAGGCGGCGTACCGACGATGGCTGACGCCTCGGGATCGACACCGCCGCGGGCCGCGCAAGCTTGATCACAACTTTGGTCGTTTGCGCTGAGATACCAACACACGGCTTCGACCAGCACACCAGCGCAGCCCGGCTCACTGCCAGCGTCCGACGCGCCGCCGCCGCCCGAATCCGTTGCAACAGCGTCGGCGTCTCCCCCCGCGTCGAGCGCAGCGCTGCCGCCCTGGGCGACCGCGCCGCTGCCGCCATTGGCGCCGGCGCCGGAGCCTCCCGTGCCCGAGCCACCCGCTCCAGAACCCGCTCCCGTGCCGCCCGCACCGGCGTCCGAAGACCCTCCCGCGCCTGCCTCACCGGCTGCGCCGGCGAACGGCGTGAACAGCTGGGAACCGTCGGGAGCCTGACAACTGAGCCCGCACGAAAGCCAGACGGCCATGGCCGAGATGGTGCGGGCGCTGTGCATCGGGGGGATTCTTACAGCGTAGACGACGCTCCCGGGAGATGCAACGAGCGTGGCGGCGCGGAGCACTGCGCCATGGGCCACCAACGCGCTAAGGAGTGCCATGTTGGTAAGCACAGGTACGACCTCGGAGCTCCGGGTCCTGTGCACAAAAAGCCACCGCGCGGCGCCAGGGTTCAGCGCCGCGCGGTGGTAAGTCGCCGTGCGACGTTTGCGTCAGCGCATCGAGCTCAAATCGATGACTTCGACGCCACGTTGCCCCACCGCGCAATACGCAGTGTCATCCGAGACCTCGAGCGATGCGCAGGTCCAGTTGGGCAGCTCATGGGACAAGCGCGTTGCCCGGCTCGGGTCGACCGTGTCGACGACGGTCACGGTCTGGTCGAAGATCTCGAACGCGCGGTCGTCGCGTGCATACAGCTGACCGTAGCCCGCATAACCGTCACGCGTGCGGCGCAGCTCATAGGACGGTAGCCGCGACAGCTCGCCCCCGTTGAGCTGCAAGGCCTCCAGCGTGACCGGCGTCAGCGGCGGCAGGGCAGCAGCCGGCACCTCCGCACCCGGGGCGTAGTCGACGTAGGGCAAGCCACTGGGGAACGCCGAGGTCGTGTAGAAGATACGGCTGTCGCTGACCGCGATGTTACCGGTGCGGCGCGTGCGGTCGAGCAAGAGCTGGCTCTTGCGCACGGCGCGATCGCCCTCGATCACGAGCGAGTTGATGCTGCGCCGCCACACGTTGCACTCCCCGGTGGGGGTGCTCGTCGTGCCGCTCGCGTTGGCGATGTATTGGGGTTCGCCCCAGGCTCCACGATTCCAGCACTCGTTCGGGTCGCTCGCGGCCTCCACGGTGCGCTGGTAGTCGACCGTCACGAGTTCGCCGGTTTCGCCGTTGAAATGGACGGCCGTGCCGGGGATGTTGATCGGGGGCAACATCACGGGTGCGTCCGGGTTGCTCACGTCGATGCGATCCAGGTAGTATCTCACGTCGCCGTCGCTGCCGGGCACGCCTTCGCTGTGCTGGCTCACCACCAGGTCGCCGTCCGTCAGCGCCACGGTATTGCCGTAGTCGCCGTAGCCGTAGCCGCCCCAGCCCCAGCCCATGTCCATCGAGCAACCGCCGATGAAGCGGCCCCAGCCGCCGCCCGCGACGAGCTCCGGAACCTCGAAGCGCGTCGCCACGCGCGGCGCCGCCGGATCGCTCAGGTCGACGATGTCATAGTGGTACGTGGGGCGCTCGCTGTAGTCGTTCTTCGCGTAGTCGTACACGAAGTTGCCGTGGCTGCGGCCGATCAAGAGCGTGTTGTCGGTCTGCACGATGCTGGTGATGTAGTCACCGTTCGTCGCCGGCTCCACCGAGAAGCTGCCGACCGCGCGCGGGTTGGACGCATCCGACATGTCCACGATGTAGAGCGTGAGCTGCTGCTCGCTATTGCTGTAGTTCGGATTGTAGGCGGTGTTGTAACGAGGCACGTACGCGTAGTTGCCGCGCGTGAACACCTGCCCACTCCAGGACACCGAGTTGGTGCAGGACCAGCTGTCCTCGCCGAACAACGCCGAGAGGTCGACCTCCGCCGCGGGCTCTGCCGAGCTGGCACGCGCCACCGGGGTCACGTCCAGGATGGTCTGGTTGGTTTGCCAGTCGCTGCCGAAGCGCATCAGCTGATCGCCGAGCACGCGTACCGTGCTGACGTTGCGCGCGACGTCGATCTCGCCGTGGAAAACCGGCGCGTCACGGTTGTCGATGTTGAAGGTCTGCACCGTGTTGTCGCCCACGCCGAACAGCCGATCGCGGTGCAGAAACGCGCGGCGCGCGTTGCCCACTTGCGGAGCTACCCCGCGCCGGGTCAGCGCGGTCTCGCTGAAATCGATCAGCTGAATGCCGCTGCCGTAGTCGTATTCGCAGGTCGCCTCGTCGTAGCTCGAGCCGCTGAAGGGCACCAGGATCAAGCCCTGGTCGTCCAGGATCGAGAACGCCTTGTGGATCTGGTTCTGGCCCTCGGCGAAGCTGCCCCAGTCGCCGCCGAACGCCACGCGGCTGAGCAAGGTCGGCGTGTTCAGGTTCGACACGTCGAACAGGCTGACGTTCAGCGAGCCATCGGGATTTTCGGGATCAAAACCGAGCGCGTAGATGCGGTTGCCGCGCGGCTCCATGTGATAGACCCAGCCCGGCATCTCCAGCTGACCGAGCTGCAAGGGGTTCGCCGGGTCGGTGAGATCGAAGGTGAACAGGGGGTCGCGCTGTTCGGTGGTGATGGCGAACGCGCGCGTGCCGTCGAAGCGCACGCTCTGTAACACCTCGTTGGGCCGCGGCACATTCACGGTCAAGCTACCGAGCGGGGTGACCTGCTGCGATGACGCGACGGTAAACGTCTGCAGCACCGGGGGAATCGACGAGCCCCAACCGCCTGGCTGGGTGATGATCCGGAACACGCCGTCGAACTCGTCCATCTGCCAGCGGCTCTGCACCGGGCCGGCTACCGCGAAGCGGTCACCCTCGACCAGATCTCCATTGGCGTCGCTGATGTCCACCACCTGCACCG
Source organism: Deltaproteobacteria bacterium (assembly GCA_043780025.1). Classification (GTDB taxonomy): domain Bacteria; phylum Myxococcota_A; class Polyangia; order Polyangiales; family Polyangiaceae; genus SZUA-265. The sequence continues at coordinate 4,319 of JAYWEH010000355.1, read as the reverse complement.
TGGCCGGGATCGGACCGTTCGGGCCGTATTCGAAGCCCGCGATGTAGATGCGCTGGTCCGTGACCGTGATGCTGCGCTCCCAACTGTAGCCGTTTTCCGCGATCGGCAACGTGAGCTGATCGACGACCGCAAACTGCGTCGGATCGGCGACGTTGAACGACGTCAAACGCGTGTTGGACCCGGTATCGCAGCCCCAGCAGTATCCGGTTTCGACCGTGGCCAGATACAGCACGTCACCGACGCGGCGCGAATCGGAGATGTTGCCGGGCACCTCTTCATCCGCGAGCAGGCGAATGTCTGCGGGATTACGCGCGTCGAGCGCCTGCATGCGGCTCGTGGTCTGCCAGCTGCACAGCCCGTCCGCGTCGCACTCGTAGTTGTACCAGCTGTTGAACATCGCGAACACGATGCCGTCTTCGACGTACATCTCGAAGGGCTCGGCCGCCGACCGGTACACGCCCTCCATGCGCAGTGACGCGGGATTCGAGACGTCGATGATGCTGAGCCCGCTGTAGCGCGACAGCGCGTACAGGCGGTCCCCCGACAGCTGCAAGATGTCCGCTTCGCTGATGGCGCGCTGGGCACCGTCTGATTCGGGGCCGGCTGCCGTTGGGGGAGAGTCTGCCCCCGACGCCACTCCATTGTCCGCGCTTTCGCGATCGACCTGGACGATGCCGTTCGCCGCCACCTTGGACACGAACTCGCTGGCGCCGTCCCCGGGTACCACGGTGAGCTCGTCCACCGGTTCATCCGGGATCCCACCCTGATCGGTCGAGGGTAGGGTCGTCGCGTCGCCGTCGTTGCAGGCGGCCGCGAGCGCGCAAGCGCTCAGCAGCCAGCCAATTCCAAGATGAGTCTGCAGTCTTCGCATGGGCCCTGATTTAGCAAGTCACGAGCCAACCCGTGCGGCGGCACAGACAAGCGCTCAAACATCGAATACAATTGCAGTTTTCCTAATCGGCACTGTGCCAAACGATCCGCCGTGACGTGGCACACTCTGGCATAGCGGACGGGGCGCGACTCACCCAGGAGGTGCGCCCCTCGCCGCGCTCACGCCCGCACGGCAAAGCCGCTCGTGGCGCTCTGCCCGCGTGCCGCCGTGCCCGTTCCATGGCTCACGTCCCGACCGAGCAACATCGACCCGACGCGGCGGTGTGCTCCCCCGCCGAAGCCCACTTCCGCTTCGAAACGTTCCGGATTGGAGAACGTACCAAACAACAGATCCAGATCGGAAAGTCGATAATGTCGAGACCGGCGCGCGACTTCGGCTGGTGATTGACCCGAGCGGGCGGCGTGCCGCAGTATGCGGGCTGCGGGATGGAGGCCAACACAAATCCTTACGCGGCTCCCATCGAGGGCGCCAATCCACAGCCTCGCTCGGGTCTGCCCCTCGCCGCGCGCAGCACGCGCTTTTGGGCGGCCTTCGTGGACGGCCTGCTGATCGGGGTGGTCATGATACCCTTTGTGGCGCTGGCCGCGATTGCGGGTGAAGATGCGGGCGGCTCGACCATCCTGATGGCGCTGGTCGGCGGTCTGGGTTTCTACGCTTACCAATGCCATTTGATCGCGACCTCGGGTCAGTCGCTCGCGAAACGCTGGCTGAACATTCGCATCATCAAGCTCAACGGGGAGAACCCCGGCTTCGTTCACGGCATCGTGCTCCGCCAATGGGTCATGGCGCTGCTCGGTGCGATTCCACTGCTCAGCCTCATCGACGCGCTGCTCATCTTCGGTGAAGAGCGGCGCTGCCTGCACGATCTGTTAGCGGGTACGACCGTGATCACGGTGAGCTGACGGGGCTCTCGCGAACCCCGAGCCACTCGCCCAGTATGCTGCGCGTCCACCGCCGTCCGCCGCTCGACACCGTCACGGACATCGATACCCCTGAACGTATCCGCTTCGCCTGCCGGCTCGCGGGGCCGGGTCAGCGAGCGGCTGCCTATTTGGTCGATCTGTTGGTGCGTGGGGCCGTGTTGACGGCCGCGTTCATTGGCGCGACCGCCGTGGAGCTGGTGAGCGGCAGTTGGTCTGGCATGGGTCTCGGCCTCGCGCTCGCACTCCTGTTCGCGCTGGAGTGGGGCTACTACGTCGCCTGCGAGCTCATCATGAACGGGCAGAGCATAGGCAAGCGCGCCTTCGGGTTGCGCGTCGTGCAGAGTGATGGCCTGCCCATTGGGCTATCCGAGAGCGTGCTCAGAAACCTGCTCAGAGCCGCGGACTTCTTGCCGACCTGCTACGTCCTCGGCGTCCTCACGATGGGCTTCGATCCCAAGTTTCGCAGGCTCGGCGATTGGTTGGCGGGGACTCTGGTGATCTCGGAAGGTAGCGAACCCGTGTTGCCGGTCGTCACGATCTTGCCGGCGCCCACAGAGGAGGAGCTGCTCTCCCTGCCGGCTCGCATACCGCTCAGCGTGGACGAGCTGGAAGCGATCGAGGAATTCTTGCGCCGGCGGGTGGCGCTACCGCGCGCGCGCGAAATGGAGCTGGCCGAGCTGGTAGCGCCGACCTTCGCGCGACGCCTCTCGGTCCGCTATGGGGACCCCGCGAGGTTTCTGGCCCTCTTGTACCATCGCGCGCGGCGCTCGGGAGCAGCTTGACCACGCGCGACGGCTTCGTCGCCGAACGAGAGCCCCGCTGGGTCGAGCTCGAGCGCCTGCTCGGGTCCTCTGCGAGCGGCAAGAACGGCGAGAGCATCGCGCGCGTTGCCGCCCTGTACCGCGAGATCTGCGCAGACCTGATGCAGGTGCGCTCGCTCGGGTTCGGCCCCGATCTACGCCGCCGTCTGGACGCTCTGGCCGCGCGCTCCAACAACTTCCTGTATCGCACGCCGCGCCACCGCTTTGCGCAGGCGCTACGGCAGGTCACGAGCGAATTCCCGCGCACGGTGCGAGAGAAGTGGGTCTTCGTCGCCGCCTCCTCGCTCTTGTTCTGGTTGCCGTTTGCGATCGGGGTGATAGGAACGCTGTCAGACGAGCGCTTCGCCGAGCGTGTCTTGCCCGCCGAAATGCTGGAGCAGATGAGCGAAGCCTATTCGAAGGGATTTGGCGCAGGCCGCTCTGAAGGCATGGACGCGGCCATGACCGGCTTCTACGTGTACAACAACATCGGCATCGCGTTTCGCTGCTTCGCGACCGGTATCCTGTTCGGTGCGGGCAGCTTGTTCTTCCTCGTCTACAACGGCCTGGTGACAGGCACGGTGCTGGGCTACGTCGCCGCGAGCGGGCATGGGCGGAACATCTTGACGTTCGTGTGTGGGCATTCTTCGCTGGAGCTCACCGCGATCGTGATCTCGGGCGCGGCGGGCTTGATGATCGGGCATAGTCTGCTCGACACACGCGGGCTCACGCGGCTCGGTTCGCTGCAGCAAGCGGGCAAGCCGGCGCTCAGTCTGGTGCTCGGCTCCGCGGGGCTCTTGGTACTGGCCGCGTTGGTCGAAGGTTTCTGGTCACCCTCCGGCGCGGCCGATCCCGTCAAATGGGTCGTGGCCGCGCTGATCGCCCTGTTCGTTTTTGGTTATCTAGCTCTGGGCGGCCGCCGCGCCGCCGGAGTATCGGCGTGAACGCGGGCCACGCCAACATCGTCGTGCGCCCGCGTAGCGTGCGGGAGAGCCTCGATCTCACGTTGCCGTTCCTGATTCGTGTCGGAGGCCTCGGGTATCTGCGTCTGGCAGCGGTGGTGCTGTTGCCGGCGCTCGCACTGTGCTTGTTTGTCCGAGCGTGGCTGGAGCTCGACTGGGGCCAAACCTGGCTTCTGGCGCTGCCGCTCGGGGTCTGGCTGCAAGGCATCTTCACGCTAGCCGCTGGCGAATTGATGTTCAGCGAGCGGCTCGACACGGCCGTCCTGCTCAGGCGCTTCGCGCGCCGCGTGATTTCATACAGCTGGGCGATGCTATTGACGCGCACGCTTTGCCTCGGGCTCGCGACCACGCTGGTGCTGGCGCCCTGGATCTGGTCGCGCGTTCTCTACACGCCTGAGGCCAGCCTGCTCGAGGGAGCCAGTGCCATGCCCGCGCTCGGGCGCGCGTCGCGCCTCGGTGCGAGCGCCGGAACCTTCGAGCTTTTGTTCTGGCTGGTCATGACGCTGGGCTTCGGCATCGTCGGAGCCGAAAATCTGGGTTACGGCCTGGTCAATCAGCTCCTCGAGCTCGACGTGCGCTGGGGCGACCTGATGGAAGAGCAGGGCTCGCTGTACGCCCTGATGGGCTGGTTCGGTGCGTTACCTGTCGCGGCGACCTTTCGCTTCCTGCGCTACATCGACGCGCGCACGCGCAGCGACGGCTGGGACATCCAGATCGAGCTGCAGCGCGTGCAGAGCGGCGG
>JAYWEH010000354.1:0-40256 GCA_043780025.1 Deltaproteobacteria bacterium | reverse complement strand
CGCTTCAGCTTGGCTTTCATGCACCAGGATTTGCCGCGCCAAGAGGCTTCGGGCCAACCGGCTGCGAGGCCCACCACCGAGCACTTGGGCCGCCACTTCCGTGGCCGCCCAGCTGCTGCTCTGGCGTTCGGGGCCGAGCAGCATCAAGCGCAACTCGCTCAGCGGATTGTCGCGACGATCCAGCAGCAATACCTTGAGCTTGTCGGGGCGCTTCGGCGGGAAAAATATTGGAGGAGCGACTTCACGTCCGCTCCATGCGGCGAACGCTCGCTCCGCTGCCTGCTCGACCCGTGCGACTTCGACGTCGCCCACGGCGACGACGAAAGCGTTGCGCGGGCTCGAGTTCTCGGCGAGCCAGTCTTCGCAGTCCGCGAGCTCCAGGCGCGAAAGCTCGCGCGCGGTGACGTCGAAACGAGCATAGGGATGGCGCTTGGCTCCGGCCCGAAACAACTCCGCGGTGAGCACCATCGAGAGAGCCCAGCTCACATCGGTGCGAGCCAACCGGGAAACGCGCTCGACCTCGCGCTGCCTCGAGCGTTCGAACATCGCGCTGTCAAACTCCGCTCGGGCGATCACCGCCGCGAGCACCGCCATGGCCTCGTCGAGTTGCTGGCTCGCTACCGACAATGAGAGCACTGTCGCGTCTCGGCTGGTGGAGACGAGGAGCGATGAGCCCAGCGCCTCGGCGCGATCGAGCAAGCCATCGGGCCCCGCACGCCCGCCTTCGCCGAGCAGCTTGCCGGTCAGGAGCGCGGCCCCCGGCGTGTCCCGATCGGTGCCCGAGCCGCTGCGCAGCACGAGCCGCAGCTCGACCAACGGCAACGAATGACGTTCAAACACGCGCACACCGAGCCCGTTGTCGAGGCGGGTGCCGCTGAATTTCGGGCCCGCGACATCGACGGGGGGTGCTAGCGGCGCGCCGGTGGCCGGGTCGACATTCGAGCGGCGACCCGTTGGCGGATGAGCACTCGACGTGATGACCGCGCACGACAAGAGCGAACCGAGCACGACTCCGGGAGCCAGCGCCGCCAATGCTGAGGCGTGGCGAGTCACGGTGAGCCTCGGGGCGAGCCGAGCAGCTCGGCGCTGTATCTCTCCAGCGCAGCTCCGGCGTCACGATCCCGTGCCTCCCGACCTCCGGCACTTGTCGCGCGAGGATTCACCAGCACCTCCTTCAGGTGCCCAAAGGTCAAGTGGCGCGCCACCGCGCGGGCGACCTGTATACCCGAAACATTTTCATACGCGTCCAGTTCGCCGTTGATGAGCCCGGCGTCGCTCCAGACCAGCTCGGCTTCGGCGAGCCGCATGGAGCGGCGCAAATTCCCCTCCAGGCTGAGCAAGTGGGCCACTCGCGCGCGCCCCTTCGCTTTGGCGAGCTCGCGGGCGGTGGGGCCAAAGCGGGCGAGGGCGCTCAGCTGAGCTTGGATGGAGCGCCGCACGTGGCTCGGGTTGGCTCCATCTTGAAGCACGGCGCGAATCGCGAGCAGGTCGCGTCCATCGCGATTTTCGGTCCAGACCTCGACGCTTCGAGCGGAGCCCTGCTCATGGACCAACATCTGCAATAGCCGCGACGTCTCTCCTCCGCCGAGGACCTGCGCCACCAGATCGAGGGCGGTTCGTTCGGTGTTGCGCTGCGTCGGCAATTCCCAGCCCAAAAGCAAAAGGGGCCCGAGGATGTTCGGGTCTTCGAGCGCCGTGGCACCGTTCAATCGTGCGCTCGCGGGCGGGGGTGCTGGCCGCGCGGCGACGGCGGTGCCCGGGGCGATCGCACCCAGGTGCTCCCGGATGAGCCGCAGCGCTTCCAGGACCTCGAAATCACCGGAGACGCTCAGCACCGCCCGACCTGGCGTAAAGTACAGCCGCTGCAGCTCCTGTAAGCCGCCCGCATCGACCGCGCGTCGGTCTGCACTCGGCCCGACCTCGCGCCCCAGCAGGCGCTGCCTGAGCGCGGACGTGCCAGAGTCGCTTGGTTCGAGGGGGCCGCCGCCCCGCGATTCACTGGCGATCAGCCGCAGCTCGGTTTCGATGTCGCTGTCCGCGATCGGCATTCCCTTCAGGCGTTCCGCTTGGCGCGCGAGCCCGAGCGCCAATGCGTGTGCCGGCCAGAGCGTCACGAAGTGCGTGGTTTCCGTGACCGCAATCGAGGGTGCCTTCGCCATGATCGATTCGACGCGATGGAGCGCGCGAGCGTTCGGATCATCTCGGAGTAGTAAGTGTTCCAGCACGTGCATGCGCTCATCCGGCGCGTCGATGGAGGGTGAGCGCGCGATGGCGAGGCAGATCGCGACCGTTGGCGCCGCGCTGTCGCGGCTGAGCACGATGCGCAAGCCGTTATCGAGGCGGGTCCTGCGGATAGCCGTCGCAGCCGCCGCTCGCACTCCGCCGCTTGCGGGGGCCTGCGAATTGGCCGCTTCAGCGCCGGTTGCGGGCGCAGTTAGAGCCAAAAATAGCGAGAGCGCGACGGGGCCGGCCGCGCGGGCCCCAGCGAGCCACCTCGAACACATGACCTCGCGACGTAGCATGACTGTCGTCACGCCATCAATCACGGCTCCCGAGGAGAGATGACGCGCCGCGCGGCCCAGCGCTTCCGTATTCGCGTGATAGACTGACGGGCCATGGACGAGAACGAAGGCACGGCAGGCCGGCTGTTGTGGACCCCGACTTCGGAGCGGATGCAGCGCTCGCGGATGGCTCACTACAGGGCTTGGCTGGAGGCTCGGCTCGGTCTGCGTTTGGCCACGCAGGCCGATCTGTGGCGCTGGAGCGTCAACGAGATCGAAGCATTCTGGGAGAGTCTATGGGACTATTTCGACCTCGGTCCGAAGACGTACTCCGCGGTGCTGTCGAGCCGAAAAATGCCCGGTGCGCGCTGGTTTGTGGGTGCCGAGCTGAACTATGCCGGGCGGATCCTGGCTCCGCGAGGGTCCCGCCTCGCGGTGATTGCGCGGGGCGAAGGCGGGGTTCGCCGCACGCTCAGCCACGCTGGGCTGGTGCTGTCGGTCGCGCGCGTGCGGCGAGGGCTGGAGCGCGTGGGCGTGGCGCGGGGCGATCGCGTCGTCGGTTACGTCACCAATGGCATCGAGGCGCTCGTGGCTTTCTTGGCAACCGCGAGCCTGGGCGCCATCTGGTCGAGCTGTCCGCCCGAGTTTGGGGTGGAGAGCGTGTTGGACCGGTTTTCGCAAATAACGCCCAAAGTAGTCTTTGCTTGCTCAGGCTACGTGTACGGCGGCAAACATTTCGATCGACGCGCCGAAGTGGAGCGCCTCGTGTCGACCCTCGGCTCATTGACGGCGGTTGTCTCCATCGGCGAGCCCCGGCCCGAAGGCTCTGCCGATCCCGAAGCGCGCGCGGCCAAAGCCCCGCCGAGCGCGACCTTGCACCGCTTTGCCATCGAGGACTGGCTGAGTGAGCCGTTGCCGGACTTTGACGCGACTTGTCCCGTCGATGCAGTCCCGTTTGAGCACCCGCTCTGGATCCTGTTCTCGTCCGGCACGACCGGTCTACCGAAGCCGATTGTCCACGGCCATGGGGGCATGTTGCTCGAGCACCTGAAGGTGCTGGCGCTGCATTCCGATTTGGGTGACGGCGATCGCTTTTTCTGGTTTTCCACCACCGGCTGGATGATGTGGAACTATCTCGTCGGCGGCCTCCTGGTGGGCGCGACGATCGTCTTGTACGACGGCAGCCCCAACAGCCCCGACCTCGGCGCATTGTGGCGCCTGGCTGCGGAAGAGAAGCTGACCTATTTCGGCGCCAGCGCGCCATTTTTGATGGCCTGTCGCGCGGCCCAGCTGGTCCCCAAGGAGCTCGGCGATCTCAGTGCGCTCGGTTCGGTGGGCTCAACGGGTGCGCCGCTGCCGGCGGCGGGCTTCGAGTGGGTTTACGACGCGGTGTCGAAGGATGTGCTGCTCGCCTCGGTGAGCGGCGGCACGGATCTGTGCACTGCATTCGTGGCCTCGAGCCCGCTCCTGCCGGTTCATGCGGGGGAGCTGCAGTGTCTCGGCCTCGGCGCCAAGGTGCAGGCCCTCGACGAAGCAGCAAAGCCGGTGGTCGGTCGAGTCGGCGAGCTGGTGATCGCCGAGCCGATGCCGTGCATGCCGGTCAGCTTCTGGAATGATCCGAGCGGGAAGCGCTATCGCGAGAGCTATTTCGAGCACTATTCCGGACTATGGCGGCACGGGGATTGGATCTTGCTGACAGAGCGCGGCAGCGCGGTCATCAGCGGCCGCTCCGACGCCACGCTCAATCGCGGCGGCGTGCGCATGGGCACGAGTGAGTTTTACCGCGTCGTGGAGGAGCTGGACGCCGTCAAAGACAGTGTCGTCGTGGATACGAGCGACGCCGAAGGCACCGGCAAATTGTGGCTATTTATCGTGCTCCGCCCTGGCTACACGTTGGACTCCGCGCTCCTTGGTGAGCTCACGCGCAGCTTGCGCCAAAAGCTCTCGCCGCGTCACGTGCCGGATGAAATCCGGGCCGTCCCGGAGGTTCCGCGCACGCTGAGCGGCAAGAAGCTCGAGGTCCCGATCAAACGCCTGCTGGGCGGCGCGCCACTCGACAGCGTCGTGGCACGGGGCACGCTGCAAAACCCCGACGCGCTGGACGATCTGATCCAAATCGCGAACGCGGCGGCCCCTATCCGGAGCTGAGGCAGCTGCGCCCACCCGCGATGGATCCAACAGCATCGCCAACACACAGAGCCCGAGATGGGGCTCCGGGGCCCCATCTCCAACAACAGCGTCAGCCCTTGAGCAGTGCGCGCGAGATCACGACGCGCTGGATCTGGCTCGTGCCCTCGTAGATCTGCAGCACCTTGGCGTCGCGCATCAGCTTTTCGACCGGGTAGTCTTTGACGTAGCCGTTGCCGCCAAAAACCTGCACGGCGTCGATTGAAACTTGCATCGCTGCGTCGGCACCGAACGCCTTGGCGTAGGCGGAGGCCATCGGCGAACGCACGCCGTGATCCAGGTTCCACGCCGCCTTTTGGTACAACAGGCGCGTGGCTTCGGTGCGAATGGCCATGTCGGCCAACATCGCGCCGACCAGCTGGTGTTCACCGATCGCAACGCCGAAGGCCTTGCGTTCGCGCGCATATTTCACGGACTCGTCGAGGCAACGCTGCATCAGCCCGGCTGCCATGGCCCCGATGTCGGGGCGGGTCTGGTTGAAGGTTTCCATGGCTAGCTTGAAGCCCTCGCCTTCAGGCGCCAGCAGGTTCTCCGAGCTCACTTTCACGTCCTGAAAGTGCACCGCCGCCGTGTCGCTGGCGCGTTGGCCCATCTTGTCTTCGTGTTTGCCCACCGACAACCCGGGTGATTCGCGATCCACGATGAATGCGGCGATGCCCTTGTGCTTCTTTGTCGCATCCGCGGTGGCGAACACCACGTAAAAGCTCGCCAGGCTGGCGTTCGTGATCCAGCACTTCTCACCGTTCAGCACGTAGTCGGAGCCCTTCTTCTCGAAGCGCGTCTTGAGAGCCGCCACGTCGCTGCCGCCGCTCGGCTCGGTGGTGCAATACGCCGCGAACTTGGGTTCGGCGGTGAGCATGCCGAGGTACTTCTTTTTTTGCGCTTCGCTGCCGGCCAGCTTGACCGGAGTCCCCGCCAGGGTGTTGGCCAACATGCTGGTCTGGATGCCGGTGCACCCGTACGCGAGCTGCTCGGTGATGAGCGCGTTATCCAGCTCGCCGAGCCCCGCTCCGCCGTATTCGGGCGGTACGGTCGCGTTGATCAGCCCCAGGCGCCAGGCGTCTTCGAACACCTCGCGGGGGAATACGGCGTCCCGATCCGCCGCTGCCGCCGCCGGAATGATGCGTTCGCGCGCGAAGCGTTTGGCGGTGTCGGAGAGAGCCGCTTGTTCCTCGGACAGATTGAAGTGGAGCATCAGCCGTCGCTTTCCTCTAGTGTCCTGCAACGCGAGTTACAGGCACAAATGTAAAGGTTGTGACCCGGAACAGAGTGGGCACCCAATGTGGTTACGGCGCCTCTCGCGGCCGCGAGTAGAGGCTAATACGACGCGGCGCCGGAATCGAGCGCAGTGCCCGCTGAATTCGCCTGATTCGGGGGGCCCAACACTGCGGCCAAACGCGTGCGCGCGATGGCGCAGGCCACCGGGCTCTGGTCAATTCCGATGACCCGCCGGCCCAAACGGCTTGCCACGGCCGCGGTGGTGCCGGAGCCGCACATGGGGTCCAGCACACGACTGTGGGGATGAGAGGCGGCCAGGATGATGCGCTCGAGCAATGCCTCCGGTTTCTGGGTGGGATACCCCGTGGTCTCCGAGGTCAGCGGAGTGTTCGCCTTCATGGCGGGGCAATCGGTCCATACGCTACCGATTCTGCGGCCTTCTGCCGCGTAGTAGCGGTACGCCTTGCCCCCGATCACGCGTTCGCGAAAGCGGCGCCCCGTGTCGTCGACGGACTTGAAATGCATGCGCAGGCTCGTGTCCGCATAGGGTTCGCGCAGCGTTGGCTCGTCACCGTTCCAGATCATTTTAGCCGAACGGCAATAGATCAAGAGGGTCTGGTGGGTAACGCTCGGGCCCCCGCGCCGCCGCCCGCCATTGCCGGGCACCCAGATGACCTCGCCGCGAAACGCCGCGCGTCCGAACACCCGATCGGCGACAACTTTTGCCTCGTGCACGGCTTGGTGGCCAAGGTGTAACCACAAGCTACCTTCTTTACTCAGGCAGACCCGCATGGCTTCGAGCCGCGGTTCGAGCATCTCGAGGAACGCGTCGATTCCTCCAAAGTGGTCGCGATAGGCCGGCGTGCCGCTGGCGCGCTCTTGGCCCGCGCTCAGGCGTGCCTTGCGTTCGCCCCCGGCATTAAACGGGGGATCGACGTAGATGAGGTCGAAGCGCTCGCCGGCTCGGGCGAGCACCCCAAGGTGATGCAGGCAATCGCCCTCGAGGATACCGTGGGAGACCGAGCTCGGGCCCGAGTCGTCGAACGAAGCTTTGACCATCAGAGCCATCCCACCTGCAAGTTCGTGGTCACCGCTTCGCTCGGCAGGAGCGCCGGCATTGCGGGTAGCCAGTTCCAGTACGGGCCTCCGCCCTCGCAGCCTTGCACGCTTTCGTCCGGGCTACAGGCGACGCGCAGGTGCAGATGGTCGTCGTGAGGCAGGCTGTCAGCGGGCTCGAGTAAGACGTGTTGCGCGCGCCGGATCACCTCGGGATCCTCGGAAATTGCCAGCGCATGGTTGATCAACAGAGCTTCGACGGGGCTGCTACAGAAGAGCCACTGGACCTCGACCAGCGGTGAGCTGACGAGCTCCTTGACCAGCAGCCACTGACGAGCCACGTCGAGCCGCACCCAGGCGCGCCCCGTGGGCCTGCCGATGCCGTCACTGCCGATGCGTACGAAGGAGAGGTTGGAGACCGAGGCTCCCTTGTGGCTGTTGATGTACCAGAGCAGATCCACGTCGCGCCCGGAGCGATGCGAGTAGTGGCGCGAGATCTTGCCACCGTGTTCTGCGGATAGATCACCCACGAGCAGGGGGGCGCCACCGGGCAGTGCTTCTTGCACCTTTGCCGCGGCTCGCTCGATCGCATGGACCAGTGCCGGCTGGCCCCAGTAATAGGTGCCCTGGCTGCGGTAGCGCGCGTAGCCGGGCCCGCGCTCGGGCAGCTCCATCGCGCCGGTCTGCACGCCGTGGTGAGGCCAACCCACAGGCCCGGTGAGGCCCGGCGCCAGCGGCGTCGGCGTACCGAAACAGCCGAGCAGCGGCAGCCCCAGAATTACCGACCATGAGCCCCGGAGCAGCATCGCAAACGCGCGCATCATGCGGGTGCCTCGCGATCGAGATACTTGGCGATCGATTCCTCGAGCGTGCGAACGGCTTCGAGCTTGGTTTCTGGAGAGAGCTGCAAGCGGCCGCCTGCTTGTTGGACGAGGCCGAGGTCCTGGAACGCGGCAAAGGCGTTTTCGAGCATAGGCTTGCTCACTGACTCGGAGCGCTCGACCTCGCCTGACAAGTACATGCGGCGACCGGTGGCCAGCGATTCCTTGACCAGCTCCTTGAGCTCCAGCGGGCCGCTCTCGAGCCCCGCCAGGCCGCGCGCTGCGACGCGATACGACTCGACAAAGTTCCTGAGCAGCGCGGAATAAGTCATCAGCCACTGGTGCCCAGTCCACTGCTCCCGGCCAGGCCCGGTGCCGAGCCCTGAGCCGTGCCGCTCCAGGTCGCCGTCCGCGATCATGCTATTGACCGTGTCGTCGAAGATGGTGTCGAAGCTGGCGTCGGCGCGGAAGCGGAACTCATATTTGAACAGGCGAGAGAGCTCCTGCACGCGCTCGCGAGCGAGCGACTCCTGCACCTGGGGCCCGGGTGGCAGGAGCAACGCCATCGACACGAGCGCGCGCTCCACGAAGAAGTGCAAGATGATGTTCTTTGAGCCGTCGAGCGGCAAGCGCTTGCCTTCGGGGATCGTATAGATGGCGCCGCGGCCAGCTCGCGGCCGGCCACGTTGCTTTTGGCCGACCTCCGCTGGGTAATGAACGTTCAACAGTTCGGCGTCCGCGAACATCTGCGCGGCTTCGCGGATCGCCTCGGCGCGCAGCGTTTCGCTGCGGGAGGCGGCCAGCGCGGGCGTCGTGCGAGCGCCCAGCCGCCGCAGTGTGAGGAGCAGGCGCTCTGAGCGCACGAGCAGTTTCTCGTGGCTCTGCCCGCGCCGATGATAGCTGAGCAGCGCTAGCGCCGTCAGCGCGCCCGGGGTGACGGCGGTGACGCGGTTGATCTCGTCCATCACTCGGTTGCCGAGGCGTGTGACGAGCGCGCGCTGCTTCGCCGGGTTCAGCTTTCCGGGTGGCAAGGCGAGGTCAGAACGGATGTGCTCTAGCGTCAAGATCTGCCCGAACTGAAGGTTGATGCGGCCGTAACGTGAGCGCAAGATATCCGTGGCGCCGAGCAACCCCGCGGCGTCCTCCTTGGCTTTTTCGCCGCCGCCGAGCTCGTTCTCGTAGGAGTCGACCACGCGCTCGTAGCCGATGCTGACGGGCACGAAGCAGACCTGGCGATCCGGCACCGCGAGCGCAGCGCTGACGATCATCTTGAGCAAGCCGAACTTGGGCGCGAGCAATTTTCCGGTGCGGCTCCGCCCGCCTTCCAGGAACATTTCGAGCGAAAAGCCCTCGCGGATCAGGCGCCGGATGTAGGCGTCCATCACGACGGGGTAGAGCGCGTCCCCGGCGAATGATCGGCGGATGAAAAATGCGCCTGCCCGCCGGAAAATCATCCCCATCGGGAAAAAGGTCAGGTTGTCGCCCGCCGCGATCAGCGGCAGCGGCAGGTTCTCGTCGTTGAATGCGTACGAGAGGATCAGATAGTCAATGTGGCTCTTGTGGCTCGGCAAGAGCACGAGCGATTTGTCTTTGCTTTCGCGCCGGAGGCGCGCGATGCCCTCCCGGTCCACGTCGATGCCGGCGTAGATGCGGTGAAACAGCCGATCGAGCGCGACCGCGAGCAGGCTGCGGGTGGCGCTGTCGGGCGTCGCCTGCATGGCCTTGAGCATGGACAGCGACTGCTCCATCAGCTCGCCGCGGGTCTTGCCGTTGCGAGCCAGCTTGCCGACGTCCGCTCGGAAGCGTGGGCTGCGCAAGATCTCCTGCCGGACGCGTTCCGGCGACTTCGCTGCCGGGCCAGTGACGGAACGGCGCTCGCGCTCGAGCCGCCGCAGCATGGTGTAGGTCAGTCGGTTGCTCAGCGCTTCGTCGCTGGAGTCGGGATAGCTGCGCAGGGACTCTGCGAGATTGAGCGGTTCGCCCGCCTTGAGCTCGACGTGCCGGTAGTTCGAGAGGAACTGCCCAATGGTTCGCACCGGGCTCGCCCATTCGCGTGGCCCGAGCACCATGTCGAGCAGGCGCGTGCCACGTGTGTCAGGTCGCTTGGTCCACAGGAACAGCTGCGGGACGAGCAGGATCGGCACCGCGCTCTTCTGCTGAAAAGCGATCAGCGTCTGCACCAGGTCGTCGCCCTGTTTGAGGCCGCGCCCGCCGCTCGCCCCCGCCGCGACGTCGAGCACGCTCGGGGGCCGCTTCAGGAATAGCACCGCCGAGGCGCCGATGGACAACGCTTCGCGCAGCTCGTCGGCGGGTGTGCGCGCGCGCTGCGGAAAGATCGCATTGAGCCAGCCCCTGCCCATCGGGTTGAGCACCCACAACCCCAGATCGTTGGCGAAGCGAATCTCCGGCAGACCGAACTGCTTCGTGAGGTAGTCGAGCGCCAGGAAGTCGATGAAATTGAGGTTGCGCAGGACGTAGACGACCGTCCCTTGGGCCGCGAGCTCCCGCACCTGTTCGACCCAGCCGCGATCCACCTGGATCTGGCTGAAAAAGCGCCGATACAGCGCCCCCAGGACGGGATTGGGTTGGTACGGCTGAGGTAACGCAGGTGGCATTTCGACGGCGCGAGATCGGTCCCAGGCCCGGCACCGTAAAGCATTTGTGAGCGCGGCGACATGGGATTAGGGTCGCCTCGCATCTGTGCTGCGGCGCCCCGTCTCCAGCTGGACATTGACCTTGGGCGCGCTCGCGGCTCTGTGGGGCAGTGGCTGCCGTTGCGCTTCGGACGCGCCGTCGCCCGCGCCGCATGACGCGGGCGTAGGTGGGCCACGCTGCCGTCGCGACGACGCGCAGCTGACGCTGGCGGCGAGTGGCGGCACCGCCATGGGGGAAGGCGAGCTCGAGGCCCACATCGAGCTGCCGTTTTCAGTGGAAACCGGCGCCAGTGTCGCGGTCGGATCGGATTTCTTCGTGAGCGCTTTGCGTCACGAAGCGCGCGGCGCGGTGGCTCTCTTGGCGCGGTTCAGCCCGGGCGGCGGCCCCGGGCAGATCTTGGAGCTGCAACGCTTGCACGGCGACGTGCTCGCGCCGCGCCTCGCCGCGGATTCCGGCGATCTGGTGGTTGCGTTGGCTGAGGCCACTGCCAGCGGGCACGACGTGATGATCGGTCGATTGCGCGGGGGCGCCGTGGATGCCCTCCCTGTCTGGCAACGCGCGCTCAGCCGGTCGAACAGCGAGTCCGGCGCATTTGAGCTGGCAGCTCGAGGCGGAGTCGCGGTGTTGGCGTGGGACGAGTGGATCGCGGAGCCTGGTCACGGCGCAATCCGCGTGGTCGCCTTACCGCATGCTGGAGTGGCCGAGCCGAGCGCCGCAGCGCCTCAGCCCAGGTGGGTGTCGCGCCCCGGTGTCGATGCGGAGGCGCCGCGCATCAGCGCGCGCCCGGGCGGTTTCTGGCTCGCGTGGATCGCCAACACGATCGACGCGCGTAGCGCGCGCGTGCGGGCTCGCGTATACGATCCAGCGGACGAAAGCGGCGGCGACGCCGGCGCTGGCAAGGGCCGTCTGGTAGCGGCCTCGCCGCCTGCTGGCCGCCACGTCGAGCTCGTGCCGCTCGACGGGGCAGGCGAGCCGGCGGGCGAGGTGTTGCGGCTGGGCTCGGGCGCAGAAAACGTCGTCGGTTTTGATCTGGCGAGCAGCCCAACGGGTCGAGCGTGGATTGCCTGGCGCCAGGGTGCTTTCGCCGCCGCCGCTCCGGGAGGGCAGCTCTTCGTGGTCGAAGTCGGCAGCGATGGATCTCAAACCGTGCTGTCGGTGCGCGACAGCGACGTGGGAGCGGGCGAACCGAGCTGGCTGCCGGGAGCGTCCAAGACGGCCTGGTTGAGCTTTCCCAACGCGGACGACCTGACTGTCCTCGCCGGCGTCGAGGAGCCGCTCAGGTTGGGCGCCCCGTGGCTGCTCGACGCGGCGCTGCGCGGCGCTGCCGCTCTCGCCGCCAACGATACGCGGGTGCTACTCTCCGCGCCGCGCGGGCGTGCCATCGAGCTGTTCAGCGCCGCGTGCGCTGCGGCTGACGCGCCGCTGCCGCCGAAATCCGATTGACGCGCCTCGCGCCGGAGTTTTAACGCCTGGCGCGCGTGCGGCCGAGGGCCAAGGCGGAGAGAGCGAACAAGCCCAGGGCGCTGAGCCACGGCGCTGGCGCGCGCGTGGGCCCGAGATCACAGCCGGCTTTGCCGCCGGCGTCCGAAAGCGAGCCCACGGTCACCTCGCCCTCGGCGCTAGCGCTCACGTCGAGCGTGCCTCGCTCGACCAACGCTTGCACGCAATTCTGCATGTCCGGTCCGGACAACATGTATTCACCGTTGCAGAACAGCGCGCCGTCGATGTCGCACGAGCCCGAACACTCGGCTTCGAGCTCGTATTCACAGCTCTCGAACTCTTCCTCCTGGCAGTTCGTCTGGCAGTCCATGTTGACCTGGGCCTTGCAGGAACCACCGCAACATTCGATGCAATGGGTGTAGCAGTCGCCGTCGACCAGCGGCCGGCACTGGGCGTCGCATTCGCCGTCACAGGTGGCTTCACAGCTGGCTCGACACTGGCTGGGCTCCGCCGCGCCATCACACTGCGCGTCACAGGAGCCCACGCACTCGCCAAAACAGTTGTGAATGCACGTGATGTTGATGCCGAGATCGCATTCGCCGTTGCACTGTTCCGTACAGCTGTCGGTGCACATCAAATTCGGATCGAGCGTGCACTCCTCGCGGCACACCGTGTGGAGCTTTGTCGCGCAGGCTTTTTCGTAGATACCCAGCCGATCACAACTGGCGCTGCAGCTGCCGCTCGCGCGTAGTTCGCAGCCGCCATCGAGCACGTCCTCCAGACGCAGGTTGCGGCATTCGGGGATGCCGGCTCGGGCGGGTGCGTCTAGACCGAGAGCGGCGAACACCAGGAGCGATAGCGCTGGAAGGCGAAGATGATTCGACATAGTTGAGTTCCGTGGCCTGGGTGGACGCTGCTACGGGCTCGGGCAGGCTCGAGCAGCATTTTGCAAGGCGTGTGCCGGAGTGACGCCCCTGCGCAGAAACGTCGCGCCGGACGGGATGATAAGGGCGCGCTCGGGCTCGTACCCTGACAGTGCTGTCGCAGGGTGTGGCTATGAGACGACAGCCGCTGCGTCGAAAAGGACGAGCCGCTAGCGCGGTGGGATGGTGATCTTGCCCGGTTCGGACAGCTCTAGCCGTTCCGGCGCTGCCACGACCCCGAGGCTACGCTCGAGCTGGGTTCGTGAACGCCGCCCTAGAAACCGCTCCACCATGCGCAGGCCGAGCTCGACGCCCTGGCCGCCGTCTCGCGCGCTCAGCAATTTGCCTCCACACGCGCTGACGAGGGGTTCGACACCGTTGAAACGACAGCCGGGGAAGGTACGCGACAGCTCTTCCTGGGTGTCCGGCGCCGCAGCGACCTCGGCGCCATCCAGCACACCGGCGGCGCCCAACATGAACGCGCCGGCTCCAATCACCAACACGAGCTCGGCGCTTTGCCAGGCGCTGGCGCAGAACTCGACGTAAGCCGGATCACGAGCGGCGAGCCGGGCGCCGAAGCCACCCGGGACGAGCAAGATCTCGGGTGGGGGGCATTCGCGCAGCGCTATTGTGGCTTCCAATCGAAGCTGGCTGCGCGTCCCCACGAGCCCTGCACCGATCGCGACAGGCAGCAGCCGAAAGGGGCGCCAGTTCCAGTGCCGGCCCGCAGCGGAGGCCACGTGCATGACGCTTGCCACGTCCCACAGCTCGACCTCTTCAAAGAGCAAGACCGCGAAGCGTCGAGAGCTCGTGCGCACCCAGGCTAGCGTAGCTGCGTTTTCACGCCGAGCCAATGCTTCAGAGCCGCAGATTTCGTGCCTTGCGAGCGCGTTTGTGGCTGATCTCCACGCCAACTGCATCCAGGCCGAGCTGATTGGCGACGGCGAGCACGGTTCCCCAACCGCAGAAAGGGTCGACGATGGTGCGCGTCTCGGTGTGAGACAGGACGTATCTGCAGCAGAGCCGACAGGCTTCCAAACTCATGGCTTGGCTCCAGAGCAACTTGTCTTCCGGCGCTGGAAGCACGTCGGGGTAGGGGGCTGGCCGATCCCGTACGCCGCGCGAATAGCACAGTATGTGGGAGTACGCGGGGCGGCCGTACGCTGCCCGCCCCACCGGTTTTCGGCAGGCGATCTTGTGCCACAACAGCTGGGCTCCTTCGAGCTCCGCCGCGCCCTGGCATAGGGCACCCTTATCCACCCAGGCCCCATCCACCTTGATGTCAGTCTGATAGAAGATGCTCACACCGTCGTCGGGTGTAGCCCGCACCGCCCAGCGCGCGGCATCCACGAACCACTTCCGCCAGTCCGGGAGCGAGATGCCCGGAAATGCCGAGACATCCGGTAGCGAGGTGACGAGTGAGCAACCCGTGAGCGGCGCGCGTGCGGGGAGCCACTCCAGGGCATCCTCGCAATAGATTGTGCGCTCAGGCGCGCGCTCTCGGGGGTCGCTCGGGGCGTTCACCCGGAAAATAGCTCGGTTTGCTGGACCGTGCGCGTCGGGGGTGGCACGGCGCGAGCGCCGCGCGGGTCGGGCTCCGGGGGGGTCGCACGCCGGCCGCTCACCAGGACCTCTTCGCGGCCTGCCTCGTTGACGCGGCGGACCAGGCGATAGGTGGTGTTACCCTCTGCCCGCGCGACCTCGGGTGCCGCGATCAACAGCTGCAGATCGAGGGTGCGGCACAGGTCGAACAACACACCCAGGTTGTCTTGCGAGAGTCGGTTGGCCTCGTCTAGAAACAGGAAACGCAAGGACCCGAGCGAACGCTTCTGGCGCAGCAGCTGATCATCGCGCTCCCACTCCGTCAGAATGACCATCATCAGCGCCGCACCGATACCTATCGCTTCGCCGGTCGAGACCTGGCTCGGGTTGACGCGTTCCCAGTCTGCATCGGAGCGGCGCTGGATCGAGACACACAGGTCGATGTATTCTCGATAGTCGATCAGGCGCTGCCCGCCGCCGCGGCCGCCCGAGTGGCGCCGAAAGATTTCGTCCAGTGCAGCCTCGAATGGCAGGTCGGACTGAAACAGCAACTCTTGCGTCTCGCCGTCGCGCAAGGCGCGTAACACCTGGTCCATCTTTGCCACGCGCTCCATCTGGACCCGAATGCCGTGGATACTGCCGAAGCTCACGCCCTCGAGCGAGGCATTCAGGCGGCGCACTTGCGCCGCGGCTCGACGCACCTGCACATCGATGCTCCGTGCGACGTCACCGGATGTTCCTCGCAAGTCGCCTTCCTGGCGTTCCAGCCGGCGCTCGAGTTGCCCCAGATCCCCCTGCAACCGGCTGAGCCCCTGCAGCGGCTCATTGAGTTCTCCGAGCTGGGCTGGCAGGCGACGTGCCAGCCAGCTGCGCACGTTTTGCCACAACTCAAAGTAGCGCGGACCGAGATCAATCCCGATAGGCCAGGTCTCCGTGCTCGCGCGTGCGAGATCCCCGGCGTCACGAGCGGCGAGCAGACGATCGGCGAGCAACGAGCGTTTGGATTGGGCTTCGAGCCAGAGCTGCGCGCTGTTGTTTTCGCCCCGGGCGGCGTTCGCTGGCAAGGCCTCGGCAGCGAACGCCAGGCTGCTCTGCGCCGCGAGGTGAAGCTCGCTCCAGGCGCGTTCTGCCGGCTCCTCCAGCTCGCGTTCGCGCTCGAGCTCCGCGCGCCTCAGCTCCAGCTGGTGGCGCACCTGGCCGAGCCGCTCGTGAGCCAGCGCGAGATCGGCGTCGATGCCGCGCAGTTCGGTGTCGAGGTGCTCCACGGTTTGGCCGAGTTGCGAGAGCTCCAATTGATATTGGCCGACGCTCATCTCGGAAGGCCGCTCGACACCTTCGGCTTCGAACTCGGCCTGGGCGCGAGCGAGGTGAGCGTCCGCCGCCGCGAGCTCGGCGCTCTGCTGTTGCGCGTTGAACGTTGCCTCTTCCCACGCCGCCTCTGCGGCTTCGAAGGCGTCGTGGGCGCGGCGGACTTCGAGCTCTGCCCTTTGATGTTGCGCCTCTAGCTCCGGAGCCAAGCGCGTCTGTTCCCCCAGTGCGCGCTCGGCATCCGACCACGTCCAGGCCGCCTGTTCCCTGTCGAGCGCACCGAGCGCGTCGGTCGCGGCGAACAGTCGGTCCCGCTGTGCGTCGAGGCGGATTTTTTCGGCCCCTTCGGCCACGGCGTCCCGAGCATGCGCTCCAAGCGACCCCTCGTCGAGCAGGTGGAGTTGCCCGAGGAGTACTTTGCGAGCCGCGGCAACGCTCGCGAGCTCTGTCTGCGCTTGCAGAGCCACATCGAGGGTTTTTCGTATGACCCGAGCGGCTTGCTCGTAGTCGGGTGGGTCGAGCAGGTGGTGATCGGCGAGCAGGGCCTTCGCGGCCTCGTATTCGGACAAAACTCGCGCCGCATCGAGCCGGGCCTGCCGAGCCAGGGCCTGGCATTCCGAGATCTGCGTGCGAGCCTGCTTCAACTCGGCGTCGGTCGCGTCGATCTCTCGGGAAGGGTCGCCATTCGACCACGCTTCCCAGTGTTCCCAGAGTTGAGCGAGGTCGCGGCGCTCCGCCTCGAGCTCCCGCAGGCGAGCTTCCGCGGATTCGAGCTCGTGTTGCTTGCCGTCGGCCTCGTTGCGCAGCTCCCGAGCGCGCCGCTCCCGAGCGGCTTTGCCGAGATGCACGGCTTCGGGCAGGCGCGTCACGCGCAAGCCGTAGCCGAGGTCCACCACCACGTGCCCAAGCTGTTCGGATTCGCGAAGCGTGCCGACGGCCGTGTCGCAAGCGGCCGTACGGATGAGCCAGACGCTTTCGTCGGCGTGGGGCTCGGCGCAGATCAGCGCTAGCGCGGCGTGCGGGTCGTCGACGACAATCGCCGCGTTCAAAGGCCCGAGCTCGGCTTGTGTGCGGCGCGCCTCGTCAATCTCCAGATCTTCGTAGCGCGTGGTCAGGAGGTGCCCGTCGAGGCGTTCGGCGAGCTGCTCCAGGTCACCGCGCGCGCCCGTCGCACTGGCCTCGCAATCGAGCGCGAGCCGCAGCGCTTCTTGGCGCTCGGCCTCACAGCGAAGCGCGGTTTCATGCAGAGTCCGGCGCATTTCCTCCAAGGCTCGCAACTGCTCCCCGAGATCGTTTGCGCTCTGGGGCATGGGCCGGCCACGCCCGTGGATGCGCTCTCGCACCGGGCTCAGCCGCGCGTAGCGTTCCCCCCGCGCCAAGAGCGCGACGAGTGCGGTCTCGGTGGCGCGCGCGCGTTCCAGCTCGCGCGCCGCCGTCAGCTCGTGCTCCTGCTGCGTTTGGGTGAGCTCTCGTCGCTTCTGTTCCAGACTGCCGAGCTTCGACGCGAACTCGTGCGCCGACGGCAGCGGCGCGAAACCGATGGCGACGAGCCCGCTCTGCAGCGCGGCCTGGCGCCGGCCGAGCACGCTCGAGCGTTGCCATTCGCGTTCGAGTTCGTCCACACGCGTGACCAAGATCTCGAGCTCGTTGAGGCGCAAGAGCTGGCGGCGAGCGCGTTCCCCGAGAGCGAGCTGTACGCCCGGGGCTGACTCGGCCGCGTCCGAGTGGGTGTTCGATAAGCCGGAGATCGTCGCCAGCGCCGCGGTGGCCGCCTCGAAATCCTGCTGTCTTTGTCCGGCGGTCGCATCTCGGCGGTGCTGCTCGGCGCGCTCGCGATCGATGCTTCGGCGCGCCTCTTCCAGTTGCGCGAGGGCATCCTTGAGCTGGTGCGGTGCCGGCGTCGAGCTCCGCAGCTCCGCGAGCGACTCGAAGACGTCCTGAAGGCCTCGATCCGAGCCTGCGGTGTGTTGCACGTACGCCGCGAGATCCCCGAGTACCGCCGCGAAGCGCTCGCGGACGCGATTGTAAGCGTGACTTTGTCGGTGCAGTTCCTCGAGCCCGGCTTGAAGGTTCGCAAGCCCCGTTGTCGCCCGCAACAACGTGGCCTGGGCCGCATCGCGGGCGGCCTTGGCACCTTCGCGCAGCGCTCTCGAGCGCGTTTTTTTCTCGAGTGCGAGCTCTGCGGGGGCGCTCGAATGATCGCGTTCCGCGCGAGCGGTGG
This sequence comes from Deltaproteobacteria bacterium, assembly GCA_043780025.1. Lineage (GTDB taxonomy): Bacteria > Myxococcota_A > Polyangia > Polyangiales > Polyangiaceae > SZUA-265. The sequence continues at coordinate 22,384 of JAYWEH010000354.1, read as the reverse complement.
CCACTCGCTGGGCTGCGACGCTGGCCCGCTCCAGCCGTGACAAGCGATCGCGCCCCGCGTCCGCTTCTTTTCGGGCGTGCGCGAGGCGCGTGGAGAGGCTGTCCTTGCGGATCGCGACCTCGTCGAGGCGCGTCGCGAGCTCCAGGGCGCGCTGTTCGGCCTCCGCCTTGGCTTGCTCGGCGAGCTCGAGCCTGTGCCGGCTCTCCCGGGCTCGCTCTCGGCTCGCGTCGAGCGCGGCGCCAAACATGGCGTGGCCCGTGGCGTATACTCCACTGATTTCGTGCTCCAGCCCGCGCGCTTCGCCGACGTCGAGGCGCGTGCGCCTGCACGCTTCGAGATTCTGCCGCATGCGGCTCAAGATGTCGAACAGCCCCGTCTCACGCTTGAACAGGAAGGACCGCAGCTCCGAGGTCAGCGTGCGGGAGATACCTCCGGTCATGCTGGTCCGCAGCATATCGTTGAGCTTGTTGCGGTCCTCATCGGTGCTCAACCGGAGCGGACTGATGCCGAGCTCGAACGACCGTGCAAAGTAATCCTTGGCGCTGCCGAAGACTTCGAGCGTGGCGCCCGCGGCGGCCACGTTGCGCGCGAGCTCCGCGAGGTTCGGTATCTCGTCGTGCTGACCTTTGTCGGCCAGCAGCAAGCGCTGTGACGTGACCGGCTCGGGGATCTGAGTGATCAGGAACGGCGTGAGGGAGAGCGCCGGCGCTGCCTTGCGCTCCAGATGGACCCCGCACAACACCCGCTGATCGGCGCCCAGATCGATCTCGAGCGCGGCATAGCTCGGGCCGCTTTCGCCAAGTCGGCCCCAGATGCCACGGTCCCCGGCTGTCGCTCCGGTTTCACCGAGATTCACGAACTTCAGCCGCTGCAGATCCGGCAGGAGCACGACATAGGCCGCGATCATCACGGTCGTCTTGCCGGCGCCGTTGGCGCCTTCGAGCGCCGTGACATGGCGGTCGAGCCAGTAGCGCTCGAAGAAGACGCCTTTCCAGTTGACGAGGCTGAGCGCGACGGCTCGAGCGCGGGTCATGCTTCGTCTGCCTCGAGCTGGAGGGGGAGCTCGGACTCGCCAGTCGATGCGAAGGAGTGATCGTCGTCATTCGCATCGGCTTCGGTAACACCGTCGCCGGTCTCGCCGTCGCCGCTGTCGTCTTCTTCATCTGCGCTCTCGGCATCGCCCGGACCGAGGCTGACTTCACCGCGTTGCAACAGTTTCTGCAGCGCCTCCGACGGCGCCTCTAGGCCGCGTACGGGTTCGGCGAAACGTAACAGACTCGGAGCCAGCCGCAGTTGCTCGGCGTCCACGAGCTCCACGAACCCGAGCAGACTCAGCCGGCGCAGAGCTTCTCCGACCTTCTGGCGCGCATTGCGCTGTGCGATGCGTTCGTCCGAGCGTTTCCGCTTGGGATTGAGCGTTCGTAGCAGCGCGTCGGTCCCCATTGCGCCAGCGAGCTGATTCAAGAACTCTTCGCGGGTGATCAGGCCACCGCGTTCCAGTGTCTTGGGGTCCAGATAGGCCAGCGCCAGACCTTGGCCCACGATCATCTCCGCGACGCTCAGGTGCCGCTTGCTCAGCGAGTCGCTGGCGGGCAAGAGGAAGAAGTAGCCGTCGCTGCGGTGCACCAGCTCATAGCCGTAGCGGTGGTAGAAATCCTCGAGCAGCGCCTGCGCGTCGTACAGGAAAGCGTACCAGGCTTCGTCGCCCTTGTGGACGTGCCGACCCCGGCGTAGCGCCATGTCGACGCCTGGGAAATTCTCGTCGGCGACGATGTCGCCCAGGTTCGAAAACGGTTCGCTCATGCATCGCTCCGCGGAGTCAATTCGCTTCGCGCTATCTCGACCTCAGGTCCAACCTGGCTCGAAAGCGTGTCGCTAGGCACTACTTGCTCAGGCGTCGCCGGCTCGCGCATCGCCTCTTCGGGTGTAGCAAGACCCGGCTCGGCCCGCCTCGGTGGCGCCTCGCCCTTGTCGGAGCCGATTTGCCAATCCTCGATCACGAGGCCGTCGCGGACCTGAACCCAGGGGCGTTCGTGAGACAGTCGAGGTACAGCGAGCAGGGCGGCGAACTCCGCCACGTTGCCGGCGCTCGCGAAATGAGCCTCCGCCGGCAAGCCCTCGATCGCTCGAGCCGTCAGCTCGGAGAGCTCTTGCTGGCCCTCCGACAGAAGCTCGCGCACGCGGGCCCGTAAAGGGTCCGGCGCGGGGTCCAAAGCCACCTCCCGAGGAGCTGGATTGCGCTCCGCGCGGGGCCGCCTCACCGGCGCTGGCGGCGGTAGGGGCACCACGCTGCGCAGCACGGCGAGGGCCGGCGCGTCCGCCACGGTCAAGGCGAAAGGCGATGCTTCGAGGCCGTTCAATTGTTCGCGCAGCCGCTGCGTCAGTGCCCGCGCCGGATCCAACCGCACCACGTCCCGCAGGTAGCGGTGCACCTGATCATAGTACTCCGACCACGCGGACTGCCGGGCCGATCCCCAGGCCGCAATGCGGTCGATCTGCCCAGCCGCCCGGTGCACCACCGCTTCAGCGACGGCTTGATCCGCCGTGCAGGCCAGATCCAACACATCCTGTAGGATGGTTTGGAATTGATGGCAATACGTCAACAGCAGCTGGTTCAGCTGCCGGAGCGTGGCCGCGGTGCTGTCCAGAATCTCCTGGCAGCGCTCGATCGCGCCGAACCAATCCGTCTGCAACCGGCGCGCGATTTCCCGCTGAAATTCCTCCTGTTGGATGTCCAGGCCGCGTTGGCGCCGTTCGATGCCGAGGATCAGATCACCGGTGATGATGCGTAACGCACCGACCACTCCCGCCTGCCATTCGCGCGGCCGTTTGGCTGCGCGGGCGCGCTCGAGCACGTCGTTGAGACTCGCGAGCAACGTCTGCGCCAGTAGTTCGAGGTTGTCGGGGGTTAGCGCTTCGTCTTCGACGAAGAAATCCACGACGGAGCTGCCGAGGCGCGACAGCGAAAATTCGCCGGCTCGGCTCACGCCGGCACCATCGACGCGAATCAGTAGGTGTTGCTCGCGCAGGCGCCGCAGGCTGTGCGTGGCGCGCGCTGCGACGTGCTCCGCGACTGGCTCGAGCAGCGAGCAGACACCCCCAAACGTGTCGAGCAGCTGCTGTTCACTGAAGGCGGCCAAGCTGAGCTGCTGTGCGCGATGCTGCAGCGCCACCAGAAAGCAGATGTCGAGAGACGAAAGGTCGAGCGCGGGTTGGCGTTGAAACAGCTCGCGTAGCCAAGCGTGGGTGGTGTCGGTGTCCGGTGCGGGCACGGCGGGCGCATTCCTCACCACGAGTCGGGCTGGGAGTCCATGCTGGAGGCATGACGGGGCCCTTTTCGGCACGGAAGCCTGTCCGATTGGGTTCGGCGGCAGGCCCGAAAAGCGCGCAGCGGCGCCAAATCCGCTTGACCCCGACGTCCACGCGAACACGCTGGGCCGGCACGACCCGTGCGAATGGGTTCATTTGGCCCGGCGTGGGTTGACAGCCACGAACTGAAGCGCAACGAATTGCACCCATGGACTCGCTTCGTTCGCGCAACGGGTTTTCACTCCTCGAGCTTTGGGCCGCGCTCGCGGTCCTGCTCGGCGCCCCACTTGCTTGCAAGAAGGGCGACGAACCCAGCAGCGCCGAGACTGTCGCGGCCGCGGAGAAGCCGGCCCTTGCTCTGGCCGCGGCGGGTACCCCCGGCGTAGCAGCGCCCGTCGTGCCAAGAGCGCCCTTCGCAGCGGTGCCCGCCATGCCAGGAGCACCCTCCGCCGTGCCAGGAGCAACGGTCATTCCGGTCGCTCCCGATCCAACAAAGCCGTGCACGGTCCTTGCGGCCTCCGCTTCGCACGTCGCCAAGGTACTCGGAACCGGGCCGCTCGCGGGGCCTCGGGCGGAGAAAACCAAGTGGTCACACCGCTGCCGCTATTACGGCGCGGAAGCCATCACCATCGACGTGGATCTGGACGCCACGGCAACCGATTTCGAGGCGCTGCGCAAGAGCGCCGAGACCGCCATCAAGCTACCTGTCAAGGAGCACCCTGGCTTCGGGGACAAGGCGCTCTCGCAGGTCATCAGCACGGGCACCGGTCCACAGGCGGCTCAGGTCAACTCCCTCGGCGTGCTCAAGGGCAAGGTGCTCGTGTACCTGGCGTCGAAGGCGTCGCTGGAGAAGATTCAGGCTCTCGAGGCGGACTTGCTGCGAGATCTCGGGGCCTGAGTTGCGAGGTCGCTACCCGGCCGCGACGCTATTTCTGCCACATCCAGCGCAAGATCTCCGGCAATAGGGCGCCGCCGTGTTGGTCCGAGTGAGGACCGTCCCCCCAGACGTGTTTGACCGCGTAGCGGGGCCCGGGCCTTTGCTTGCGGTCCGCTTCGGCATTGGCCCATTCTAGGGCGGAGAGCATCTGTTGGTTGGCGAGAAACCAATTGCCATGTTCGTTATCGAGATCATTCGAGCCGTCCTGCAGGAAGATCTCGAGCGGACGGATCGGGCTCTTGCGAATCAAACCGGGATACAGATCGCCGCCGGGCACCAGCGGCTGGCCATTTGCTGCCGGCTTGTAGCCGATCGAGGTGTAACTCCCGATCAGGCTGATGACTTTGCGAAAGGCGTCAGGCCGGTGCCACGCGACGGTGAACGCGCAGATGGCGCCGCTGCTCGTTCCGCCGATCGCGCGCTCGGCAGGATCGCTCGTCAAGGTGTACTTGGCGCCGACCTCGGGCAATAACTCGTCGATCACGAATCTTGCGTAGGTGTCGCTCAGTGCGTCGTACTCCTCTGCCCGGTGGTTTGGGTTGCTCATGCCCAGGTCATCCGGATACTTCTGGCTGGTGTTCCCGGGCGTGACGAAGATGCCGATCGTGACCGGGATCTGGCGCTTGTGAATCAAGTTCTCGAGCACCGTCGGCACCCGCAGTGAGCCGGTCGGATTCGTGGCGCGTTGGCCGTCTTGAAAGACCAAGACGCTCGCCGGCTTTCCGGGCTCGTATTGCGCGGGTACGAAGATCCAATAGCGCCGAACGGTGTTGGGAATGACGCGACTGTGAAACTCAAACGGCCCCTCCAGGCGGCCCTTGGGCGCGTCCGGTCGGGGCAGCGAGTCCGGCGTGAGGGCATAGTCGCCCGGTTTGCGCTTTGACACCTGGGCAGCGGCCGTCTCGGGGTCCATGATGACGCCCGGTATGCAACAGAGCGCGACGAAAAGCACGGCGATGCGAGCGGTCATATGGAAATCGAGATCTGGCGGTCTTTTGCCGCGCATAGTCTGCCGTTTGCGCGGCAGTGAGCGCAAGCCTCCGGGCGTCGATTTGGTGCGGGGCCATCTTCAATTCGTCCAGCTCTCGGCCGTGTTGTCACCCATGCGCTTGAGTTTGCTACGTGCGGGCGGGGCGTTCCTCCTCGTCGCTTGTGGAGCGAGCACGTCCGCAAACGACGCGAGCGAGCACCCGCTTCCACCCGCGTCTGAGGCGCCGAGTGCGATCGAAGCTCCGGTTGCGGATAGCCCCGCGCCCGCCCCCGAACCACCTGTACCCACTGCCTGCGCGGGCGCCGCCGGCGATGATTGCGCGCCTCCCGGTGGCTGGGTGGCCAAGCTCTGCAACGGCGTCTATGCGGAAGTCGCGCTCGTGATGTTTCGCGGCGGGAGCCCGTGGCAACGCCGTTATCTGCGCGGCAAGACGCGCGCGGTGAACGCGTCGGGTGGGGCGACGGTCGAAGGCTCACTCCTGCTCGACGAAGAAGTCTTGGTGCTCCGGCATCGCAAAGACGCGGCCGGAGGCATGCAGATCGGCGACGGCGGAGGCCAATACGACGCGCTGCGCTGGAATGGCAGCTGTGTGAGCCTCGAAGGGGGGGAGGTGACCGGACGCCGTCCGAGCAAGCCGGGACAAGCTCGCATCGAATGGGCCTGGCTGGGCAACGGTATGCGCAGCGCCTTGCGCAAGGACGAGGCGGTGAATCAGGCATTCTTGGCGCGCAAGAAGGAGTGTCGCGGCGCGACCACAGGGACCGTGAGCAAGGCGTGCGAACGCCTGGACTCGAAGCTCATCGAGCGAATCGGCAGCTACGTGCGCAGCGGTCCGGATCTTCCTCCCCCCGAAGAACATCCCTGAGCAGCTGGTTCGGGTGGGAAGCGCATGCTAGGCGCTGGCGTATTGCCCGCTCGACGGAGGTTTGATCAATGAGCAAAGTTGTCGGGACACACCTGTTACGTGTCCGGGACTCGAGGATTGCGCCAGCGCTGTTAACTGTGTTCTGCATCGTCATCGGCTGCGGTGGGGAGAATGAGCCCCCGCCCCCGGTGCCCAGCGAAAATCCGGAGCTGGATCACACCACGTTCGAGGTCGAATGGCGCGACGATGCGGTGGTGCTCGACGACGTGGCGGCCGCGCAGAGTGCGCTCGTGAGCGCCGATTTCGCTCTGGGTGAGCTGGTGTTCGCGTCCGAATATACCGGCCTCGAACAACTCACGCTGGGCAGCGCCGCCGTGATCGGTGGCATCGGACTGTTCCGCGTGCTCGCCCGCGAGCAGGTCCAAGACGGTGAGCTGGTGCGGGTGGAAGACGCAGCGCTCACCGATGTGATCCAGAACGGCCACATCGCCTGGCGTCGCAGCTTCGTCAGTGCCGAAGCCGCCGCAAAGCTCGGTCTCGGCATCGACGAGGACGAAGCAGACAGCATCGGTACCCTCCGGCAGCCGCTCGGTTCTTACGAGGGCGGTGAATTGAACTATTCGGGCGAACTCGCGGGCTTTGCCACGACGATGAAGCTGAAGCCCGGCCCTGACGGTACCGAGCTCACGCTCACGGCCAAATACGACAAGGGCAAAGGCATCGCCAATTCCGCGATAACCGCCACGTTGCACGGCCTGACGAACGAGACAGACATCATCATCGAGGAAGGTGCAATCCGTAGCGTCGACGTGCGCTATGTCGGCGTGGACGGTGAAACCACCATCGAAGCCGGCGCCGTCGAGCTCGGAGGTGAGGAAAAGATTCAAATCCCCGCGCGCCTCGCCATGCCGTTTCTGATCGGCCCGATCCCTTTCCGGGTCGAGCTCGGGACGAGCCTGGAGTTCAGCTCGACCTTGGTGGGAAACACTTCCGCCATCTTCAAGGGCCGCGCCAAGTTCAAGGGTAGCGCGGGCGCGCGCGTGGATGGCTCAGAGGTCGAATACTTCTCCAGCTTCGAGCTCGCCGACGTTTCGCTGGAGCGAACGGAGCCGTTTGGTACGCTCACTTCGGGGCTGGGCTTTCTCCTGAATTTTCCCGAGCTCACCCTGGGTGTCGGCGTCCCCAAGGTGGCGACGGCCGGTGTCTACCTGAAGTTCAGGACCGAGATTCTCTCCAATCTGACGGTCGAGTATGAGGTTGCCGGCATCGCACCTGTCATCACCGGAATCTGCGCCGAATCCGGCGTCAACTTTGGCGCCACCTACGGCGGCAAGGCCGCGTTCCTGGGCATCGACGTGTTCGAAAAAGAGGAACCGCTGTTCGGCAAATTGGGTGAAAAGACCCGCACTGGCAACGCCTGCAAATAGGCCGCAGCAAGCTGGCGCCAGTATCCGCTCTCTGCCGCCTTTTCGAGGCGCCGCGCCTGCTCCGGCGTTGCCGGTGCCGCTCTCATCGTGGCAAGATGCCCGGGTATGGGCGGCGCTGACGGAAATCGGCCGGAGATTTGGCGCAGTAGCGCTCAGTTCGCCGTGGTGCTCACAGCGGGCGTGTCTTTGTCAGCCAATGCTCACGCCACCTATTCCATCGTGGCGAGCGACACCGTGACGTTGCAGACCGGCGGCGCGGGTACGTCCTGTCTGGGGGGAAATGACGTCTACATCATCTACGGCTCCGTGCCGGGCGTGGGGGCCTTGCACGCGCAGGCGTTGTTCAACCTCGCGGGTCGTGAGCGCGGCGTCGAACTCCTGGAGCAAGGTGTCGAGCCGGCGCAGATCCTGGCCACGTTGACCTCAGCCGGGTTCGACCCCAATGCGGACTCTCGCCAATACGCCGTCGTCGACGTCAGTGGTCGCAGCGCCGGCTTCACCGGGGAGGACGCGCAGGATTTCGCGGGGGACGAACAGGGTCAGGTCGCGCAATACCACTACTCCGTTCAAGGCAACATCCTGACCAGCGGCGCCGTCTTGACGCAGGCGGCGGCCGCCTTTGAAGCAGGCGGATGTGACCTGGCTGAGCGCTTGATGGCGGCGCTGCTCGCCGGAGCCAATGGCGGGGAGGGAGACAGCCGTTGCACGACGAGTCTCGGCATCCCGTCGGATTCCGCATTCCTGCAAGTGGACGTTCCCGGTCAGCCTGCGGGCGGCTTTCTGTCGCTGCGGGTGCCGAGCTCGGGCGAAGCGGACCCCTTGATTGAGCTCCGGGCGCTCTTCGACGCGTGGCGCCTGCAAAATCCCTGTCCCGGCCCGTTGCCGGAGGCCGGAGCACCGCAGCCGAACGATGCCGGTGATGCCTCCGTCGAGCCTGGCCCGGAGGCGTTCGGTGGCGCCGGTGGGTTGGGGGGCTCGGGCGGCGGAGGCGCGCCCGAAAATGGCGGCTCGGTATCCACGGCGGCGGGTGGAGTGTCGGGGTCGGACGACTCTGCGGTAGCGCCCGCGCCGCCTAGCCGCTCGAGTTGCGCGTGTGGCGTTGCAGGCAGCCCCAAGCGGCCTCCCGCGGCCGCAGCGCCATTTCTGGCGGCGTTCGTCTATGGACTCCGCAGGCGCATGCGGGCTCGCGTGCGCGCGCGACGACGCGAAAAATGGCTGTCGTCGTTGTTCGTCTCATTCATCATGGTATTGGGTTTGGCGGCCTGTCGTTCCGTACCCGAGCCGGCCTTCGGCAGTGGGCTCGCGCGAGTGCCGGCGAGCGGAGCTCTGCAGCGAGACGAACGCGCGATGGCAGAGCGGCTGAACCGAGATCGAGCCAAGCAGGGCCTGCCGCCGTTACGCTTCGACGAGCGCTTGAGCGACGTGGCGCGCCACCACTCCGCCGACATGCGTGACAATCATTTCTTCGAGCACGATTCCGAACGCACGGGCAGCGTCGACAATCGACTGGACGCTGCAGGCTATCTATTCCTGTCGGCGCGCGAGAATCTCTCCGAAGCGCCCGACATCGAGCGGGCCGAGGACGGGTTGCTCGACAGCCCGCCGCATTATGCGAACATCATGTCCTCTGACGTCACGCATATCGGCGTCGGCATCGTCAAGGGCGGCGCAGACCCCAACAATCTCACGATCACCCAGGTGTTTGCTCAGCCGTATCAGCCGGAAGCACCGGAGCGCGCCGAGAGCGAAATCTTCGCACGCCTCGCGCGCGAGCGCAAAAGTGCTGGGCTCGGCCCAGTTCGCCGCGACGCGAAGCTCGGCGCGCTCGCGCGGCGCAACATCGAGATCCTCGATGCAGCGGGCAGTCAGAGCAGCGTCGAGCGGGCAGGGCAGAGCGCCGCCGCCGAATTGCAGGGTAAACAGGCAGCCCGGTTGGTCATCTCCACCCAGATCATCCCCGGATCGGCCCAGCTGAGCTTGCCCGGGCTGCTGCTCGAAGCACCGGCGTGCTCCGTGGGGCTGGCGGTGAGGCGCGTCAAGGGAGATCGGGGGCGGCCGGCGCTGCAGGTATTTCTGCTAGCGACCGAGGCCGTGAAGAAATAGCGAGCGAAGTGCTCGCGTTGACGGCGCTCCTCGGGGCGCGGCATGATGGCTCGCATGTCGGTCCTTCGCCCGTATCCAAAGACAAATCTGCGAGATCTGTCCAAGTGACTTTGACGCGATGAGTTGGCGCAAGCTGTGGATCGTGGCCCAGTTCGAACTCGCCGAGGCGCTGCGGTCGCGCCTCGTGATCGTGATCCTGGGTCTGTACGGTATGGGCGCCGCTCTGGGTGCCTTCCTCTTCACCAAGGCGCTCGGCGCCGCCGAAGACATGGCGCGCTCCGCGCTGCTCGCTAATATGAGCGCCCACCAGGTCCCGGACGATCTCGTGCGTCGAGAGGCGGTGCCGCGACTCATCTCGGGCTTGGTCAGCGATCCCGAGCTGCGCCAGGAACTCTCTCGCATCGATCCGCTGGCGCTGTTCTACGGTTTCATGGCCTTGCAGCTGGTGGCGTTGCTCGTGCTCGTGACATCCGGTGGCGCCCACGCGACGGATTTGTCGCGGGGCGCCACACGGTTTGTGCTCACGCGTTGCGATCGTTGGTCTTGGTCCGTGGGGAAGCTCCTGGGACACGCCGGTTTGCTCGCAGTGGGGCTGACGTTGGGCGCGCTGGTCACGAGCCTCGTGGCTTTTGGCCAGGAGCGCGGTGACGCGGCGAATGTGTTGTGGCTGCTGCGCGCGGCGTTTCGGGCTTGGGTTTACGGCCTCGCATACCTCGGCATCTACTCCGCCATCGCGCTCACGGTGCGCGTACCCGGGCGCGCGCGAGCGCTGTCCATCGTGGCGCTGATCGGATTGTGGATCGCGTATAGCTCGACTCAGTCGAGTTGGCTCGGCGCGCGCGTGCCGGCGGTCGAGCAGTTGGGGTGGCTGTTCCCCGCGCACTACAAGTTGTTGCTCTGGTCGCCGAACTGGCTCGAGTCGCTGCCAGCCGTGTTCGCGCTGCTCGCGATCGGTGGTGCGGCCTTTGCGCTGGGGAACTGGCTGTTTGGGCGGGGTGACGCATGAACGTGGTGGAGACGCGCGAGCTCGTCAAACGTTACGGAGGGCGCACCGCTCTCGATGGGCTGGACATCGAAATTCCGAAAGGCAGCGTCTGCGCGCTGATCGGCCCGAACGGTTCGGGCAAGACGACGGCGTTCGGATTGCTCGCTGGGCTGCTTGCGCCGGGCGGCGGCAGCATCAATTTGTTTGGAGAAGGGCCATTTGATCCGCGCCGGCACAGCGGGCGCCTGAGCTTGATGCCGCAGGACAGCTTGCCGAGCCCGCACGCCAGCCTGCGACAGAACCTGCGCTACTACGCCGAGCTCCAGGGCATGGCGTTAGACGCCGCCGATCGAGAAGCGTTGCATTGGCTCGGCCGTGTGCATTTGAACGATCGCGTGGATTCGACGCTGGGGCAGCTCTCGCATGGCATGCGGCGCCGCTTCAGCGTGGCCCAAGCCTTCCTCGGCAACCCCGAGCTGATCTTGCTCGACGAACCGACGGCGGGGCTCGACCCGGAGCTGGCGGCGGAGATGCGTGGCCTGTTTGCCGAGCGGCGCGGGCAGGCGACGCTGGTGATCAGCTCGCACATCTTGAGCGAGCTGGAAGGTCTATGCGACTACGCCGTCTTCATCGAAGCGGGTAAGCGCGTGAAACAAGGCTCGATGAAGAGCGTGTTGCGTGCCGATCAGCTGGTGCGCTTTACCTTGAGCCGAAAGCCGGACCTCGAAGCGTTGCAAGCGCCGGCCACGGCAACCCGCTTCGAGTGGCAGGCCCCGCAGCTCATCGTCACGCTCGGGGCGGGTGAGTTGCTGGAGGCGGTCAACGCGCGGATCCTGCGCGAGCTGCTCGCTCAGGACATCGGTATCCTGGGTCTAGAAGCGGGCCAGTCCTTGGAGGCGAGCTATCTGGCCACCCGCGCAGGCGCCAGATAGGGCCGCGCTCAGTCGAGCGGATACCAACACGCCACTTGCTGGGTGGCGTCGCCGAGCGAGACGAGCGGCGGGGCTTCGCGGTCACACTGGCCGGCGCGAGCCTGGGGGCAGCGTGGATAAAATACGCAGCCCACGCTGGGTTGAAATGGGCTCGGCGGTTCACCGTCGAGCAATACGCGCAGGCGCCGGCGTGCTGGGTCGACCTCCGGTACTGCATGGAGCAGGGCGCGCGTGTACGGGTGGCGAGCCCGCTGCCGCAATGCCTCCGCCGGGCCGCTCTCCACGACACGGCCGGCGTACATCACGATCAGGCGCTGGCTGACATGCAGAACCAGGCGGGCATCGTGGGAAATGAACAAGAAGGTGTAGCCTTTCGCGCGCTGCAGCTCTTGCAACAGGCCGACGAGGCGCAGCTGTTCTCGCGCGTCCAGTGCGGCCATCGGCTCATCGCAAACGAGGAACCGCGGCTCTAGCGCCAGCGCGCGCGCGAGGGCGACGCGCTGTGCCTCGCCGCTGCTCAGCTCGTGCGGTCGACGGTCCATGAGCTCCGGCGGCAGCTCGACGTGACCGAGGAGCTCTCGAACGCGTTCCTGCTCTTCACGATGTGTCTTGGTCAGTTGGTGGATGCGCAGTGGCTCGGCCACGATTTCCTCGACCGAGAGCCGCAGGTCGAGCGAGCTAGAAGCATCCTGAAACAAGATCTGCATATGCCGCCGCAGCGGCCGCAGGTCGCGTTCGTGGTAGTAGCTGATGTCGCGGCCCTCGAAATACACGCGGCCCTGGGTCGGCTCGGTCAGGCGGAGCAGCAGACGGCCTAATGTGGTTTTTCCGCTGCCGCTCTCGCCGACGACACCCACAGTCTCGCCGGCGGCGATGCCCAGCGTGACGTCATCCATGGCGCGCACCAGAGTCTTCTTGGCAAAGGGGCCCCGTGATGCGCTGAAGAACTTGGAAAGGTGAACGCCACGGACCAGGTCGGGCTCGTCCGCGGGCACTGGGCTCCGTGGGCGCAGGGTACGTTCGCGACCGCGCACTGTCGCCTCCGTCGACTCGTTGGGATCCGGCTCAATCATCTCGGACCGCGCTCGGGATATGGGGGTAGAAGCAGCGTGAACGGTGTTTTGCGGACGCGGGTTCGAGCGCCGGCGCGCTCTCGAGACAGCGCGGGAAACGTTCGGGGGCCTCGGCGCGCACCGCACAACGCATCGCAAATCGGCAAGCGTCCTCCGCCAGCTCCGGCGGGCGCGGAGCGCGTATGGAAATCGGTGGCGCGAGGGACTGGGTGAAGCGACCGGAACGATCGGGAACGCTTTCGAACAGGCTGCGCGTGTACGGATGCTGCGCTTCTCGGAACAAGCTGCCCACGGGGCCGCACTCGACCACTTGCCCGCCGTACAACACGATCAGATCGTTGGCGAGCTCCGCGACGGCCCCCAGATCGCGCGTGATGAAAAGCACAGCGAGCTTCCGTTCGCGCACGAGCCGCGCGAGCAGATCCAAGATCTGCGCCTGAATCGGCGTGTCGAGTCCGGTCGTCGGTGAGTCTGCGATCAAGAGTGCCGGATCGCCGGCAAGGGCGATGGCCAGGGCAACTCGACGGCGCATACCGGCAGACAGCTGGTGTGTGCGAGCGTCCAAGAGCCGTTCTGGGCTCGGCAGACTCACCTCTCCGAGGAGCGCGATGGCTTTCGAGCGAGTGGACTTCGTCGCGTCGCGTCGCGCGCCGGATGGCCCCGCCGAGGTTGCGCGCAGGGCGGTCTCGAGCTGCCAGCCCACGGTGTGGACCGGGCTCAGTGCCAGCGACGGCTCCTGAAACGTCACACCGATTCGGCGTCCCCGCACCTGGGCCATGTGCGCTTCCGACGCTCCGAGGAGCTCCGTCCCTTCGAACCAGATCTCCCCACTCTTTGTGCGCGCGCCGCTCGGCAAGAGTCGTGCGATCGCCAGGCCGGTGAGCGTCTTGCCGGAGCCGCTTTCACCGACCACGCCCAGGACCGAGCCCGCGGCGATGTCGAACGAAACGTCTTCCAGCACAGCTTGTCGGTCGCCGGCATCGACGACGAGGTGACGCACGCTCAGCAAGGCCGTTGAGGCTCCTCGCATGACTAGCACCTTAGCCGGATTTTCTCACTGGCCAGCCTGCTTTGCGCGATCCGTTTGACCCAGCCGCGCGCCTTCGGCGCGCCGCTTCGAGCCGGTCCTCAATTCCGAAGGTGGACTGGCCGGCCTTGCGGTTCGCCCGTATACCTCGAGTCGAGGCGCGTGGCCTTCGACGCCGGTCATGTACGTCGTGCCCCCCTCGGTGGTGTCGCTGCTTCGAACGAGCAAGCTTGCTCGCGAGTTCGGAAGCTCCGCGAATGCTCGGACCTGCTCGGTCACGTCGACTCGCAGCGGCATGGCTAGGCCGGCGCGAGCCCAGCCGCGGCTGCTCGGGCGTTCTGGCGAGGGGCTCTCGGCGAGTACGCCATTTGCCCAGGAGTCCGCGACGACATTCACCAAAACCGGAACATCCTCGAGCGAGGGGGCTCCACCGGGCGCGGGGCTCAAGAGCAAAAAGGCGCTCTCGATGTTCAACCCGCTCCAGGCGTCGGGGAAGCGCAGCAGCAATTGTTCGGCGCGCCCAGGCGGCCCTCCAAACGTAACGGTCGCGGGCGGAGAGGACAGCTGGGGCGTGGCAGCTCGCTCGGCAGATGAACCTGAACGCACCACCGCGATACCGCTCGCCTCGACGCTGCGGCGCGCGGCGTTGGCGGGGACGGGATCGGCCCCTAAGGGCTCGCAACGATTGGCCAGACATTCGCGACCCGCCGCGCAATGTTCAGGTGAGACGCAGGGCGTGCTCATCCTGCTGCAGGCCGAGAGATACCAGGCTCCCGCGAGCAAGAAGCCGGACCGGCGGCGTGTAGGCGGCCTCTGAACGGTTTGCGACTGGAGCAGCACGGCAGTAGAACAGTGGGAGATCTATCATGGCACAGGACAAGCTAACGGCCTCCGCAATTCGGGCCCGCAAAGGCGGCGACAAGATAACGGTGCTGACCGCTTACGATGCGACGTTTGCTCGCGTTTTTGACGCCGCCGGCATCGACGTCTTGCTCGTCGGTGACACCCTCGGCATGGTCGTGCAGGGGTTGCCCAACACGTTGGGCGTGACGCTCGAAGACGTCATCTATCACACGCGAGCCGTAGCGCGCGGGAGCGCGCGGGCGCTCGTCGTAGCGGATCTGCCGTTCATGACCTATCAGGTCTCCGCTGAGCAGGCGCTGACCTCCGCGGGCCGCCTGGTGCAGGAAGGCAACGCGGAAGCCGTCAAGCTCGAAGGGGGAGGGGACGGCGCGTGCGCCGCGGTCAAACGCATGGTCGAGGCCGGGATTCCGGTCATGGGCCATCTGGGGCTCACGCCGCAGTCGGTGCACAAGTTGGGCGGCTTCAAGGTGCAAGCCAAGGATGAAGCAGCGCGTGCTCAACTACTGTCCGAGGCGCGCGCGCTCGAGGCGGCCGGCGTGTTTGCCCTGGTGCTGGAAGCGGTGCCGCGCGCAGTCGCGGAGCTCGTCACCCGGAGCGTCGGCATACCGACGATCGGGATCGGCGCCGGGCCTGACTGTGACGGGCAGGTGCTCGTCTGCTACGACTTCTTGGGCTTGTTTCAGGGTTTCGTGCCGCGCTTCGTCAAACGTTATGCCGAGCTCGGAGAAGTGGTCGCGACGGCTGCCCAGGCTTATGTGCGCGAGGTGCAGGCGGGCGAATTCCCCGAAGATCGTCACAGCTTTGGCGTCACAGCGCGAGCGTCCGATGCTGCAGCTCCCGATGAGGCTCGTTACGCGAGCGGCCCGAGGCCCCCGCAATGACGCTGCGAGTACTAGACACCGTCGCTGCCTACCGCAAGGTCTGCAGCGAGCTGTCCGTCGGCGGCAAACGGTTGGCCTTGGTGCCGACCTTGGGAGCGCTGCATCACGCACACGGCGCGCTGATGCGAGCCGCGCGCGCTCACGCAGGTCACGTGATCGTGAGCGTATTCGTCAATCCGACACAATTTGGCCCGAACGAGGACTTTGAGCGGTACCCAAGGGATTTCGAAGCGGACGTCGCGCTGTGCGCGGACGCGGAGGTGGACGTCGTCTTCGCGCCGACGCAGCAAGAGATGTATCATTCCGGAGACGCCACGCGCGTCAACGTTCGCGGGTTGACGGACGTGTTGTGCGGGCCGCGACGGCCGGGGCATTTCGAAGGCGTGGCCACTGTGGTGACAAAGCTGCTCGGCGCCACGGGTCCGTGTGCGGCCGTCTTCGGTCGCAAGGACTTTCAGCAGCTGCAGGTGATCCGGCGGCTCGTGCTCGATCTGCTCCTGCCGGTTCAAATTGTGGACCACCCGACGATGCGCGATCGAGATGGCCTCGCCACGAGCTCACGCAATCGCTATCTGAGCCCGGAGGATCGGCAGCGAGCCCTTTCCATACCGCGGGCTCTGAGTCGGGTCATGCAGCGCTTCGATGCAGGGGAGCGCGACGCCGGGCGGCTCGAGCAGGCGCTGGTCGCCGAGCTCGCGAGCGCATCGCTCGATCTCGAGTACGCCACGATCGCTCGGGTCGCCGACCTTGCCACCGTGAGCCAGGGGCCCGTGGAAAGCGGCGCGGCCGGCGCTTTCATCGCCGCACGGGTGGGGTCGACCCGCTTGATCGACAACGCCATCTTGGGGATCGACGCCGCTCCGTTGTCCCTGTCCGTCTAGTACCTCGTGCCCTAATTCGTGCCGGGTTTCGCCGCGTCCTCAACTGGGTGAGGGCCGCGTCGAAACCGGGCCCATGGGCGATCTCGCACTCGGTGCTGCTTTAGATCGGGAGAAACCCGGAACGAAGTTCGGGTTCCTCCTACTAGAGCCCGTTAGCCGCCACCCATCGACCTCCGCCGCGCTGCAAAACGGAGAACAGCTTGCTGCTGGCCGAGATTTCGGCATACCCTCGCGGCATTGGGTAACCGAGTGTTGACCAGAGCGTTTTCCACGAGCTTTATGTTGCTTCTGGCCGCCGGCCTTGGTGCTGCTTGCGGTTCGTCCTATCCCGAATCGGAGTATCCGCCCGCGCCGCCCCCGGGGGTCGACGTCGTCGCGGAGGATCTGAGCCCAGCGCCGCCCGGCGCCATCTGGCGCCGCGATTTGAACGCCGTGCTGGACGCCGGGCTTGGTCGGTTTTTGCAACGGGTGGACGTGAAGCCCGAGGTCGATCAGGGTGATTTCGTGGGTTTCCGCGTGGTCGAGCTGCGTCCGATCTCCTGGTGGCAGGGTATCGACCTGGCTCCGGGTGACGTGGTGACGTTGATCAACGGCATGCCGATTGAGCAGCCCACGCAGGCGCATGCTGCGTTCGAGTCCCTGCGCAGCGCGAACAAGCTGATCGTTCAATACCTGCGTAGCGGTGCGAGCCGCGAGCTGACGTACAGCATCTTGGAGAAGCCAGGTGCAGCACCGACCACACCAGCGCCCGCGACACCGGCGGTAGCTCCTCCAGCTGCAACCGCTCCAGCTGCGATCGCGCCCTCTCCAGCGGTGACCCCCGCAACTCTGCCCGCTGGCGCGCCCGCGGGGAGTTCGGCGACGCCGAAAGCCGCGCCCGCCAGGCCCTGACGGAGCGGTGTTTCAGTCTGCGGCGTTCAGCCCCAGATCGGGGTGAGCCAGCGGCTGCGCTCGGGCACCCGCCCGTGCACCACGTCGTCAAACCGTCGCTTCAGGCGCTGCGTCACAGGCCCAATACCACCGTCGCCGACCTTGCGTCGATCCACCGACTTGACGGGGGTGACCTCGGCGCCGGTGCCGCACAAGAACATCTCGTCCGCCGTGTACAGCTCGGTGCGTCCGACTGGGCGCTCGACGATCGGCAAATCCAGATCCTCTCGCGCGAGCGTGATCAGGCTGCGGCGCGTGATGCCATCCAAGTTGTGCTCGGTCGAAGGCGGCGAAATCAGCTGGCCGTCGCGCACGATGAAGACGTGCTCCGCGCTGCCCTCGCTGACCATGCCCGCCTCGGTCAAAAAAATGGCTTCGTCGAATCCGTTGTCGAACGCTTCCCGACGCGCCAGCGCGCTGTTCAAGTAGCCGCCGGTCGGCTTGGCGCGCGATGGGATCGCGTTGTCGGACGTCCTACGCCACGATGAAATGCACACGTCGATCGACTCTTTGTCGATGTAGCGTTTGAGTGGCAAGCAATACACGACGAAGGAGCTGTCCTGCTCGCGCAGCACCGGCGAGAGCTCATTCGAGTTGCTGAACACCATGGGCCGAATGTAGACGTCGAAATGGACGTCGTTCTTGCGCAACAGGTCGATGACGGCCTGGCGAGCTTGGGCGAACGGCTCGAGCTTCAAGAACAGCAACTTGGCCGACAGATCGAGGCGCCGTACGTGGTCGTCCAAGCGGAAGACGTAGAGCTGCTTGCCGTCGTCACCCAAGTAGCCTCGAACACCCGCAAAACAGCCCAGGCCGTAGTTGAGCGCCCGACAGCGCACGCTGACGGTGGCTTCGCCATCGGGCAGAAAGCGGCCGTCCATATAGGTCCACATCGCCCGGACTCTGCCAGAATCGATCTGGGCGCGCCGAGTTTTTTTCCCCTTTTTCGGACGTTTACGGGCTGTTCCCGCGCGCGCCACTGGTCAGACCTCCGGCGTCGTTTACGCCTTGGGTCGGGCGCTCGTTTCGCGAGCCGAGCTGAAATCGCACGAGCGTATCCATCATGCGCCAGAACTGAGGACGCCCGAAATCCGCGCCGCTGGTGAGCCAATCAGTGTGCCGGCTAGGCCGAAAATCGTCGTGAAAGTGCCCGAGTACGTCCAGGTGATCGGCTGCGCCGCACCAGATCAACTGGTCCCAGACCATGCTCAACGTCGGCACGACGCCGTCCGAGGTCCGCTCGTTCACTGTGGTTCCGACAGCGCGGGACAGCCTATCGCGGACCTCCGGCGCCAGATGCGCATAACCGTAACGGTGGTGCTGTTGCGCGGTGAAACGCTGAATCGTGGAAAAAAGCGCCGCGCTGAAGGCCGCATAGGGCGAACGCAGGTGGCTGGCGCTCGGCATGGGCGCGCCGGTCGCGATGGATCCATAGCGGACGGAGCCGTGGTCACGCGTGGCGGCGTTGAACAGATCCATGGCCTCGGGGGTGGTCTGGATCAGCGCGCCTTGATCGAGGCGGATCTTGTTGAGATATATCTGGATGGCGTTGCGGCCGTCCTTGTCCACGAAGCGCAAGAGCACGTCGGTGGCGCGGCTGATCAAGCGTAGGTCACCGCCGAAGACTTGGTCCACGCTGCCCAGCCCGGCCAGAAGCCGCGAAAAAATCGCCAGCGAGGGCTCACTCAGTGACAGCGAGACCACCGTCAACAAGCTGAGCGCGTACAACAAGCGAGCACCGGCGACGCTGGTGAAATACGTGGCGAGCGGCGTGCCGTAGTGCGGGGCATTGATGGACACGGCGGACTCGACCCGTTCGGTCCAGCGCAACTCCGCTTCGTCGACACGAAGGTTGCGCGTCGACGACAGCACCAGCCGCACGTCCACGCCCCCGGTCGAATGCCCCACGAGATGGATTGGCCCCGGCGTGGCGCTGCGGTTCACTGCGCGCGCCAAGAGGCGGGTACGGTGGCGCACGCTGGCGGTCGGTGGTGGGGCAACCACTTCGACCCGAACGGCGACCCCCGCGTCGGCGTACCGCTGTTCCACGGCGTTGCGAACGTGACCGAAGTAATCGTACCCGGCCAGGTTGGCGAAGCCGAACATGCCCGGGATCAGGTAAACGTTGTGGACGTCGTTCATCGAGGTGCGTGCTCGATGTAGCGATCTGGCGGCGCAGTCGAGGAATTAGGCGCGCTCAATGTGCAGAGGTCCGATGCCGATGTCTGAATGCAGTGGTCCGAAGCAATGGTCCGAAGCAGACGCCGCTCGATGAACGGACGCCAGCTATTGGACGCGCAGCACGGAGGTGAGCTCGAAATCGAAGCGCACCGTGGTTTCGAGGATCATTGCATCCGCGCGTTGCGGCTCTTGTGTACGCACGGCTTCACGCATGCGGTGCAGCGAGATACGGGCGTTTGACGCTGGGGCGAGGCGCGCCGTGAGCGAACCCGGTACGCTGCCCGAACCATCCATGTCAGCGAAACTGCATTGAATGGCCGTCTCCGCGTCACTCAGTTGGACCAAGACCCGATCGGCGGGGTCCCCTTCAACCCAGGTCAAATCCAGGGGCTGGCCTGCGTGGACTGATGCAGTCGCCAGCGGCAGGCCCCCCAGTGTCACTTCACGCAATGAGCCGGGAGCGCGGCCTTCGATGGCCAAGCGGGGAATGGAATCGGAGCCCGTCGCGTTGATTGAATAGTCGCTGTCAGCGGGTAAGGGGTCTGCCGACTGATCGGGCGTCGTGTAGATGACGCCCGACGCGCTGCCGGAAGGCGGGAATAGATTGAGTGCGAGCCGCGTGACAACGCCACCCGCATGAATGTCCACTTCACCCGCCTCGAGTAGCTCGAGCTGCTCGGGGACCAGCATATTCGCGTCCGCTCGCGCCACTTCCGGTAGCGCTACTTCGGCGCAGCCCGCGCGATCGGGCACCTCTGAACGCAAGCCCGCGGCGTCGAGCGCGTCGCGCGCGTCCGTCTCCGAAGGCAACACGACGAACTGAGCCATCGCGCTCGCGCTCGGCTGCTCCCCGCTGGCCTCTTCGATACGTTCGATCGACAAGAGCGCACGCAAGCTCGGCGCGTCGCCGGGCGGCGCTTGGTCAGCTCCACCGCAGGCGACCGCGCCGAGGACCAGAGCGAGTGCTAGTGCTCCGAACGTTCGCGACGGCGTATGCGCAAACCAACCCCGCGCACTATCGGCGCCGCTGATGGCCTGCGCAGTGTCCGCAGTCGTACCTTCGGAAATCCCGTCTCGAGTCACCTCTGTTACTCTACGGCGCAAGGGCCCCCAGAGCAAGCCCATGGGCGGCCCGGAGTAGCTTAACGAAGCCGACTTCAAGGGCTGAATATTTCAAAACTTTCCCACGATCGCCCCGCTCGGCGCGAACGACCACCCGGCGGCGTCCAGATCGGCGAAAGTGAGGCCCGAATCGGGCTCGTTGGCCCGCAGCGAGCCACTGAGCTGATGCAGGGTGGTGGCAAGCTCGAATCGGAACCAGAGCGGCGGCAGCCCGAGCGAAAAGCCCGCGACATTGCCCACCCACCAGCGGGTGCCCTCGGCGTCGGCGGTTCGAATCCCTTCGCCGCCCAGGCGTAGTTCGCCGCTCACGCGCTCGATGCCGGCCCGTGCCCCGAGCCACAGCTCGAAGAATCCGTTAAACCCCTCGTAGCCGACGAGGAGGGGAAGGTCGGCACCCCAGCCCGTCGCGTTCAGCTGGCCCTCAGCGGGAGTCCGCGAAGGGTCGCCGCCAAATGGGTCGGAGCCCGAATCAATCGACCCGAGGAGCGCGGTGCCTCCGACGCCGACGCTGAGGCCCCATTGATCCGTCAGCCGGAAGACGTGCCGGCCGTCGAGGCGAACGCTGCGGCCCGTATAAGTCAGGCCCGCCTCATTGCCTCCGTCCAGACCGACTCGCGCCGCGACCCAGGGGCTCGCTTCCGGCGCCACCAGGGCCTGGGTCAAAATCCCTTCCGCGTAGTCGCGTGCGTTGGCGGGTTCCAGGAGTGGCTCGGCCGCAGCCGCACGGCCCCTCGTGATGCGCCGTTCCGCACTTTCGGAGGTGAAATTGCCGCTGACGCCGGCTCCGGCGCTGACGGTGTCCGGCGGCAACACGTGGGCGGGGTGCAGTAGCGGGACGCCACCTCCGCAGCCCCAGACGACCAAACCCGTCAGGGCCCGAACTGCCAGGCGAACTTGGCCTCTGCAGTTGTAGCCCATGCGGCAGCAAATAGAGAACGGGGCCAGCCAAGTCAACTTTGGCCCTCCCCGGCGAGGATTTCGAGGCCCTCGTCCCAGCCGGGGCACTCGAAATTCCCATCGCTTCGGTGGAACCGGCGTACTAGTACGGCGGTGCCGTTCGGTGCAGCCGGGGGCTCAGCGTACGAAGTTTCACCGTTTCTCCCCGCACAAATCGAGAGTTGCTTGTCGCGTTCGCCCCATTCGCTTCGTCGTTTCGCGCTCTGCTCCCTCCTGCTGCTCGCGTTCGCATGTCAACCTGAGATCGGGGACCCTTGCTCGACCGCGAGCGACTGTTCGGTGCAAGAACAACGTACCTGCGACACGACGTCGCCGGGTGGCTATTGCACCGTGCTCGGGTGTGGCGCCGGTACCTGTCCATCGGAAGCGGTATGCGTCGGCTTTCAGACGCTGCTCTCGGTTGCGCCCGAGTGCGGGAGTCTGCAAAGCCGCGCGCGCCTGCAGCGCACGTTGTGCATGCGCGAGTGCGATGGGGACGCTGATTGCCGGGGCGGATATCGCTGTATCGACGTTTCCAAGCGTAACTCGTGGGGCGCGCTGGTCCTGGAGCGTGAAGGCGGGGGCAAGATTTGCGCGCTCCCGCCGCCCGAGGAAGCGACGGGAAACTCGGCGGTGTGCGCCGAATCGGATCCGCTCGCGCCGCCGGCGGCTCTCGACGCGGGGGCTACTGACGGCGGTGACGGCGGCTGAGCGGCGAGGGCTCGGTAATCGAGAGCGAGGCTGCGATGTTTGTCTGGTCGGCTCTGCCTCGCAGTCTGAACGCCACGTTTCGAGACATCGGCAATTCTAAGCCCGCCGTGCGACTCTCGGCGGTCCAGGATCTGGTGCGCTGGTCGAGTTCCAGCGAGCGCGCGCGCTGTATCGGGCAGCTCGTCGATACATTGAAGTCGGACAGGGACGTCGACGTGCGCGCGGCGGC
>JAYWEH010000353.1:0-9972 GCA_043780025.1 Deltaproteobacteria bacterium | reverse complement strand
ATTGCCTGCTGCGCGATAAGGCCCTTTGTGGTGGGCTCGAGATCGGGGATCGGCTCACCTGTGGCCGCTTTTTGCAGCTGGTCGGACAGTGCCTCCGCGAGCGGCCCTTTTTCAGCTTGCCAGCGCGCGAGGCCGCCGCCCGAATTCGTCGCGACGTCGGCCAGGACATCGACCGCCTGCAGCAGCACGTCGATGTGCCGGGGGCCGAGCTCGAGGCGTCTCTCCTGCGACGCCACGAAGCAGTCCTCCATGGCATGCGCCAGTCGCGACACCACGCTCATGCCCACGATGCGCGCAGCCCCCTTGATCGAGTGCGCGGCGCGCATCAGCTCATCCAGCTCGGCTCCCTCACCGCTCTCGAGCTGAACCAGCCCGCGATTGAGCGTCGCCGCGCAGGCCTCCGTTTCGGTGCAGAACAAGCCGAGGATTGTGGCATCGATCACCGGCGGCACCGAGCCGCTCCGCGGACGTGCGGAGCGAGGCCTGTGGCCTCGCGCTCTCGGCTCTTGGCGTGAAGACGCCGGGCTCGCGCAGAGCGCGCCCAAGCGGCGCTCGAGTTGCTCGGTTTCGGCGTTCGGTGTCCCCGCACCGCTCGCCAGTTCATGCGCCGGCAGCGCCGCCATTGCCGCGAGCAGGTCGGCTGCCTCGCGCAATACGCCCCAGGGCTCGGGTGTTCGGGCGAGATCGCCCTCTTCCAGGCCTCGCAGACAAGCTTGCAGCCCTTCCGACACACGGCGCGCCGCATCGAGGCCGACGATGCTCGCTGCACCTTTGATGGATTGCGCCGCCATGCTGAGCTCGGGCAACAACGCCTGGGCGTCCGCCTTGCCCTCCGCGAGATCGCGCAGGCCCGTAACCAGTGTCGCGGCGCTCTTCTGCGTATCGCTGCTGAACAATTCGAGCAACGAAAAGTCGGCCGGCGGAGGTCTGCTGGGTGCCCTCATCGAAGTGTCATCCCCAGCGCGCCGAAGGTCTTGTCCAGTGCCAGATAGCCAATGTCGTGGCCTTCCCCGCGCAGCACGTTTTTCACGTACGACGCCGCGTCGTGCAGCGCGGTCGCAGGTACGCCGATCACGTCAGCCGGCGCAATGCGCCGCACGCCATGCACGCGATCCACACGAAAGACCCAGCGATCGCTGCCGAGTTGCACGAGCAGCATGCGTGCGTCGCGGGCGAGCGATTTGGAGCCGTCGCGGTCGCTCTCGACTTGCAGCAAGCCGGTCAGAGACGCACATAGCTCGAGCTGCCCGTGAATGTTTACGATACCGGAGAACACCCGCCCCGAACGATGCGCCATCCGGTGAATTTTGAGCTCTTCCGTGACTTCGACGACAGCGCTCGTGTCGATGGCGAGCCATTGGGCGGCCACCTCAAACACCAGGACCGAAAGGGTGTCGGGGGCGGCCGCGAGCTCGACGCTGGCGAGCTGTCGCGTCGCCGCCCCGACGTAACCTTCGGGCCCAGGCCGATCGAGAAACGTCTGCGCGGCCTCGGCGAAGACCTCGCAGTTGTGGCAATGCACCACCGTGGCGAGCTTGGGGCAGGCGTGGTCCCCCTTCACGCCGATGATGTTCCAGCAGTCGATGATCGGCAGCAGCACCGAAGATGCTCTGCGTGTAGCTGGGTTCATCGCGCCGACTCCTTTGGCAATGCTCGCTCCGCGCGCCGCCGGAAGTTCGCCGCTATGGCCCGGTCCCCCCGGCGCTCGTGAAGCAATGCCAGGTGGATCAGTGAACTATGGTGGCTTGGTTCGAGGTAGAGGGCTCGATTGAAAGCCTCGATTGCCGCCTGCTCGGTGCCCGCGGCGTTGCGAATCATTCCGAGCAGGCCATAGGCGTCGGCGCTCGGGCCCCACTCTGTGATGTGCTGTTCACACGCGGCCGCTGCGCTCGGCTCCCCGCGATTCGCCATTTCCGTGACTGCTGCGAGGGCCGCGGCGCGCGACGTGCCCGCGGCAGTCGAGCTTTCGACCTGCACAGGCGCCGCTGCGACTGTCGGTTGAGCTCGGGCCGCCGTGCGGCGTTGCTGTGGCGCGGGCGCCTTGGCGGGTTTGCCCGAGATCGGGAAAGAGGCGACCGGGGCGCTCAGCCCGACCAGCAGCTTGGCAATGCGGGGGGCGGCCGGATGTGCCCCCACAGGAGCCTGGCGTTGTACGTACGTGCAATGACCCGCGCCACCGAGGCGCGCGAAGCGCGTGTCCATGCTCTCGAGCGCCTCCGCGTGCCCCGCGAAGAAGATGCCCCCGGGCGCGAGCCACTGGCATAGATTGTCGAGCGCGCGAGTGCGCGCCGCGCCATCCAGGTAGATCAGCAGGTTGCGGCAGAAAATCACGTCGAAGCGGACCGACGGCGACACGAGAAACCGGTCGAGCACGTTGCCTTGAATGAGCGTGACGCTGCCCTTGACCCGCTCGATGACACGCTGCCCTCCGCTCACCTTTTCGAAGTATGAGGCGTGCGCGGGTGATTCCGCCGAACGGAACGCGTGCTTTCCATAGACGGCAACGCGCGCGCGCTCGAGCGCCTTGTTGCTCACGTCCACGCCCTGAACCATGAAACGATTTTCGGGCAAGCCCGCCTCGAGTAGGGTGATGGCCGCGGAGTAAGGTTCCTCCCCCGTCGCGCACGGCACGCACAACACCCGCAAGGTTCCCTCCGGGTGGGCACGGCGCCAGGCGCCGATGGCAAACGTCCCGAGGTCCCGGAACACCTCCGGATCGCGAAAGAACCAGGTCTCCGAAACAACGATCTCTTCGACCAGGGCGTGGCGCTCTGCGGCATCGTGCTCGAGCCGAGCGATGTACTCGTCGAGCATTTCAGTGCCACAACGAGTCATGCGCTCGCGTGTGGCGGCCTCGACGGCAGCGCTGCCGATCGATTTCGCCATCAGGCCGATCTCACGGCTCAGCAGTTGCTCGATCCGCTTCACCGCTCGTCAGGCTCCCCCGCATTCCCGTTTCCGGAGACACGCCATGGGTTAAGAGATCGATTCGTTCCGGATGTAAAATCTGAAGTAGATTCTCCCCTTCCTGGATCAGGTCGCCGAGATACGGCTCCGCAGCCAGCGCCGCGCCAGCCAGTGCCTGGCCCTGTACGTGCCGCGCCTCCGTCACGTGCTCGGCCATCAGCCCAGCGCGCACGGTCTTGCCGTCGAGTCGCACCTCCGTGATGACGATGCGCGTACTCAGCCAGGCCGGGCACGTATAGCCGCCGAGCAACTCGCACAGATCGAGTACGGGAGTGAGCGCTCCGCGATACACGAAGTTGCCGCTGATCCAGCGGGCCGCGCCGGGCGTCGGCCGCAGTTCGACGAGTGGAATCACCTCGACGATGCGCCGGCACGCGATCGCGTAGCGCGTCTCCAAGACCCTGAAGATGAGTGCCAGCATGCCCTGCTCACGACGCGACGATGAAGTGCGAAATCTCCTGCCGGAGCCCGCCTACGGCTTCGCGCAAGCTACCCGTTGCCGTGTTGAACTCTCGCAGGCTCGCCGCGGTCTGCCGCGCCCCATCCGTCAGCTGCGACATGGCCTCGCTGATTTGCGCCGCGCCGTTCGACTGGCTGCGCATACCCTCGTTGACGAGGTCGATGCGCCCGCTGAGGCTGTGGACCTGCTCGATGATCTGCGCCAGCTGCGAGCTGATCTGCGCCACGGATTTTACGCCGCGCCGCACCTCTTCGGCAAACTTATCCATCTCCATCACGCCCGCGGAGACGGCGCTCTGCATCAGCCGCACCATCTGCTCGATGTCGAGCGTGGCCACCGCGGACTGATCGGCGAGGCGTCGGATCTCGCGCGCGACCACCAAAAATCCGAGGCCATACTCTCCGGCTTTCTCCGCTTCGATGGCCGCGTTCACCGACAGCAAGTTGGTTTGATCGGCGACCTTGGTGATGGTCGTCACCACCAGGTTGATGTCGCCCGCCTTCTCCCGGATGACCGACAGTTTGGCCGAGATGGATCCGGTCGACGCGGAGAGCTGCTGCATCGTTTTGTCCATTTCTCCGAGACCGGTGGTGCCGCTCTCCGCGAGCTCCGCCGAAGTCGCCGCCACCGAGCGGACCTCCGTCATCGTGCTCAAGAGCTCCTGGCTGGTGGCGGAGATCTGCTTGGCCGCGGCCGCGATCTCGGCGGTCGACGCCGAGAAGGCGTTGACGGTCGACTCCTGCTGCTTGCTGGTGGCCGAGATCTCGGTGGCCGTCGACATCAACGCCACCGACGATTGTTTGACGCGAGAGATCAGCGAGCTGAGGCTCTGCGTCATGCCTTTCAAGGCCGCGAGGAGCACTCCGGTCTCGTCATCGCCGTCCACCTGGATGGCATTGCTCAGGTTGCCGCCGGCCACTTGCTTCGCCGCTTCCACGCCGAGCGATATGCGACGCGTCAAATTGCGCGTGATCGCCACAGCGAGGGCAATATTGAGCAGGGCCATGGCCAGAAACACGAGGAGCAATGACCCGCTTTCGTCCTCGATGGTTCGGCTGGCGTTGGCCTCGAGAGCCAGGTTCGCGGCGCTGGCGAGCTCCACGACGCGGTCGATCGCGCGCCGGTGTTCGACGTAGCTCTCGCGCAGCGGCCCGAGCAGTAGCTGCTTCGCCCTGGTCGTGTCCCCGGAAAGCAGACTGGGAATGTATTGTGTGTCGCGGATCTGGAAGAAGCGGAGCGCCGGCTCATGGGCACGCTCCAGCATGGCGCTGCGCAGTGAGCCGTCCGCCAGCACCCGCCCCCAGTGATCGTGACGCGCGTCGTAGTCACTGCGCAAACGCTTGCCGGTTTCGATCAAGCTCCCGAGCTCGGTCGGATCGCGGACTTCCTGCATCTCGAACACGAGCAGGAACGACTCGATGACGTACGCCGGCGGCGGTAGAACGTCGGCGATCAAATCCTTGCCGGAGACGATCTCGTTGTAGAGCGGTCCGTTGACCTTGACCCGGTCGAGCGTGCCATGGACCAAGAGCCCGAAGGTGGTCGAGCCCAAGAGGGAGACCCCGACCAGCACGGCCAACTTCATCGACAGCTTCCACTGGCTGAAACGAATCATGAACTGTCGTGCCTTTCAGGAGCTGTGTGCCGAGTAGGCGAGTTCTTCGCGCAAGCCCATCACGACATCGCGAAGGCTGTCGGTCGCGCCGTTGAACTCTTTGAGCGACGCCGCGGTCTGCCGCGCCCCGTCCGTCAGCTGTGTCATCGCCTCGCTGATCTGCGCCGCGCCGACCGATTGGCTGCGCATGCCGTCGTTGACGGAATCGATGCGCCCGCTCAGCTCCTGCACCCGCTCGATGATCTGGGCCAGCTGATCGCCGATTTGTGCCACCGACAGGACACCTTTGCGCACCTGCTCGCTAAATTTGTCCATCTCCATCACCCCGGTCGACACTGCGCTCTGCATCTGGCGCACCATCTGCTCGATATCCAGGGTGGCGATCGCAGACTGATCGGCCAGGCGCCGGATCTCGCGCGCCACCACCAGGAAGCCGAGGCCGTATTCGCCCGCCTTCTCCGCTTCGATGGCGGCGTTCACCGACAGAAGGTTCGTCTGATCGGCGACCTTCGTGATCGTGGTGACGACCATGTTGATGTCGTTGGCCTTCTCACGGATCACGGACAGCTTCAGCGAGATCGCCGCGGTGGCTCCCGATAGCTGCTGCATGGTGCCGTCCATGCCCTGCAGGCCCGCGCGCCCACTTTCGGCGAGGGCGGCCGCGCTGGCCGCGGCCTCGCTCACCTGCTCCAGGGTGTTTTGCAAGTGCTGGCTGGTGGCTGAGATCTGTTTGGTAGCGGCTGCGATTTCGGTCGTCGACGCCGTGTAGCTGTTGACGGTGGCCTGCTGCTCTTTGCTCGTCGCGGAAATCTGCGTCGCGGTGGACATCAGCGCCACACTCGAGCGCTGCAGGCGCGACACTAAAGAGCGCACGATCAACCACGCGATCCAGATCGAAAATCCCACGATCCCGGCTGCGATGCCGAGCAGCCAGCGCTCGCTCTGTGTGAGCACTTCGTTGGCGCGCGCTTCGCTCGAGAGGTTCCATTCGGTCGACATGCGCACCACGTCGTCGACCACGTAGCGGTGCTCGTCGTAGCGCTCTTTCATCACGCCGATCGAGAGCTCCCGAGCGAGCGCCAAATTGCCCGCCGCGATCGCCGGCAGAAATTCGCGATCGCGCAGCTCAAAAAATCGGATCGCGGGCTCGTAGGAGCGCGCGACCATGGCCTCGCGCAGCGGGCCCGGCTTCAGAGTCTCGACCCAGAAGGCATGCCGGGCGTCGTACTCTGTGCGCAGCTTGCGCCCGCGCTCGATCAAGGAGGTGAGCTCTGCGCGGTCCTTTGTGTCGACCATCTGCAACACGAGCAGATAGGACTCGATGATATATTCGGGCGGCGGCAAGACGTCAGCGATCAGGTCCTTGCCGAGGACGATCTCGCGATAGAGCGCACCATGGATCTTGACGCTGTCGAGCGTTTCCCAGGCGACAATGGTGTAAACCACAAAGCCCGTGAGAAACACGCCCACGAGCGCGGACAGCTTGGTAGCGAGCCTCAGGTTGGCAAATCGACCCATCAGATGAACGTCCCTCGATTGAAAGCAGAGGAGGCCCCGATGCTCCCCCGACGTGTCCAGACCGAGTCGGGACAGCCAAGTAAAAAAGCGGCTGAAGCTCCTTGGATCTTAAGCGATCCACGTTTTTGACCGCCGAGACGCTGTGGGCAAAGAGGCGCTTTCGATGCGGGGTGTGGTGGTCTTGTTGGTTGACGATCAAGCTATCGTCGCCGAGGCGCTGCGTCGCATGCTGGCCGATGAGCCGGGCATGAGCTTCCACAGTTGTACGGACGTCGCGCACGCGTTGCCGATGGCTCGGCAGCTTCAGCCCACGGTAATCTTGCAGGATTTGGTGATGCCAGGTGTGGACGGCTTCACCCTCGTGCGCTTCTTTCGCGCCGATCCGAGCACTGCGGGCATACCGATCATCGTGCTCTCGTCGAAGGAAGAGCCGCGCGACAAGAGCCGCGCGTTCGAGATCGGTGCCAGCGACTACCTCGTGAAGATCCCGGACAAGATCGAGCTCGTGGCGCGCATCCGCGCGCATTCGCGCGCGTATTTGTTGCAGGTCGAACGGGACGAGGCCTACCGCGCGCTCGAGGCGCTCAAGCGTGAGCTCGAAGCCTCCAATCTGGAGCTCGCGCGGCTTTCGATTCAGGACGCACTGACGGGACTGGCCAACCGCCGTCGCTTCGACGAGACGCTGGAGACTGAAAGCCGGCGCGCCGCGCGCGACAAAAAACCGTTGTCGTTGATCATGACGGATGTGGACTTCTTCAAGAAGTACAACGATGCCTACGGGCACCCCGCGGGTGATGAATGTTTACGGCGCGTGGCCGGGGCTCTGTCTTCCGGCGTGCGGCGCCCTGCCGATTTGGCAGCGCGCTACGGCGGCGAGGAATTCGCCCTGGTCCTGCCATCGACCCCTGGGGAGGGCGCGGCCCACGTGGCTGAGGTCGTGCGCGCTGCGGTCGAGGCGCTGCACATCCCGCATGTGGGGTCTACGGTTGCGCCGCACGTGACCCTGAGCCTGGGCATCGCCACGCTCGAGCCGGGCAGCGACGTGACCACCAAGGCGCTGATCGAGCTCGCCGACGCGGCGCTCTACTCGGCCAAACACGCCGGTAGGAACCGCTGGGCCATGCACGAGTACGCCCCCTAGCCACGGAGCGGAATTTCCGCTAGGTGTGCCGCTCTCTCGAGATCGAGCGAGTCAATGATGAACGAGAAATTGCGGTTCGGAATTCTGGGTGCGGCCAAGATTGCGCCGGCGGCGTTGATCGAGCCCGCGCGGCTCGGCAGCGAGGCCAGCGTGGACGTGGTGGCGGCGCGTGATCCGGAACGGGCGCGGCGTTTCGCCGTCGAACACGGCATTCCGCGCGTCGCCAAGGACTACCGCGAGCTGGTCGAGGACCCCAACCTCGACGTGATCTACAACCCACTGCCCATGCATCTGCACGAGACCTGGACGATCGCGGCGCTGCGAGCGGGCAAAGACGTGTTGTGTGAGAAGCCCTTCGCCGCCAACGCCGCCGAGGCGGAGCGCATGGTTCAGATCGCGGCTGAGACTGGCCGTCTGCTGGTGGAAGCGTTTCATTACCGGTACCACCCGCTGTTCGAGCGCGTCCTCGGCATCGTGCGTTCGGGCGTGCTGGGCCGTCTGCGCCATATGGACGCCGGCTTCAAGGTGGCCATCGCCGATCGCAACGATCTGCGGCACCGCTACGACACGGCCGGCGGCGCCACGATGGACCTTGGGTGTTATCCGTTGCACTGGATGCGCCAGGTCGCAGGTGCGGAGCCGAGCGTAATTCGCGCTCGCGCGGACCAGGGCGCAGCACACGTCGACGTCACGATGAACGCGGAGCTGTCGTTCCCCGGCGGGCTCACGGGGCAGATGGTCACGTCCATGGCGGACCACGAAAAGTTCGCGACCTGGCTGCGCGTCGAAGGCGAGCAGGGCACGCTCCACGTGCAGAACCCGCTCGCCCCGCACAAAGGGCATCAGCTGGAGCTGACGCTGAACGGGCAAACCAAGAGCGAACAGGTGCAAGGCGAGTCGACGTATCGCCACCAGCTCTTGGCCTTCTGCCGGGCGGTGCACACCCGAGAGCCGCTGCCCACGATGGCGGCTGACTCCATCGCCAACATGCGCCTGATCGACGCCGTCTATCGCGCCGCGGGCCTACCGGTCCGTGGCACTGCCCTCTGAGGGCGGCAGCACCTGCTCGAGGCGTACGGCGTTGGTCAGAGGTTCGCCGCGTGCAAACGCGCTGACGTTTTCGAGCGTGACTCGCGCGATGCTCGAAAGCGCTTCACGCGTCAGAAATGCCTGGTGCGACGTGATCAGCACGTTGGGGAAGCTCAACAGCCGGGCCAACACGTCGTCCTGCAGCACCTGATTCGAAAGATCCTGGAAAAACACGCCCTCCTCTTCTTCGTAGACGTCCAGGCCCGCGCCACCGAGGTGCTCGGCCTTGAGCGCCTTGATCAGCGCACGGCTGTCGATGAGCGCGCCGCGCCCGGTGTTGATCAAGATGACTCCGCGCTTCATGCGCGCCAGCGCGGCCGCGTCGATCAAATGGTGGGTGGCCGGATTGAGGGGCACGTGCAGCGAAACCACGTCGGACTGCTCGTACAACTCCCGCAGCTCGACAAAGCGGATCCCGAGCTCCGCGCCGGTGGCCGGATCCGCCCGCAGATCGTGAGCCAACACACGGCAGCCGAAGCCGTTGAAAATACGCGCGGCGGCGCGCCCGATGCGCCCGGTGCCGATCAGGCCGACCGTTTTCCCATGCAGATCGAACCCAACCAGCCCATCGAGCGAGAAATTCCACTCGCGGACGCGGGCGTGGGCGCGGTGAATTTTGCGGTCGATTGCCAGAAGCAGCGCGACCGCATGTTCGGCGACGGCGTACGGCGAATACTCCGGCACGCGCAGCACCGGAATGCCGAGGCGCGCGGCCGCAGCCAGGTCGACGTGGTTGTAGCCAGCGCAGCGCAGCGCGAGCAGGCGTGTCCCTCCGGCGTGTAGCAGCTCGAGCGCGCTCGCGGTCAGCTTGTCATTGACGAAGGAGCAGACCACTTCGTGCCCGCGGGCCAGTGCCGCGGTCTCCGCGGTCAGTCGCGGCTCGAGGTAGACGAGCTCGTGAGCAAATTGGCCCCGTTCGGCCTCAAAGGATTCTCGATCGTAGCTGTGGGTATCAAATAACGCGATTTGCAAGCTGCGCCTCCGAGTGCCGAGCGGAGCGAGCATAGACCTCGGAGGTGGACCTGGAAAGCTCAACGCAGGTCGCGCTGCAAGGATTCGGCGCTGCCTCGCGGCCCCGGCCGTTCGAACGCAATCGCCTGCAGCTTCACCCAGGACCAGGGCAGGTCGAGCCTGTGCTCACCGGCGACTCGCTTCCAACCTGGAATCGCTTCGATCGCCCCC
>JAYWEH010000352.1:0-22868 GCA_043780025.1 Deltaproteobacteria bacterium | reverse complement strand
AAAGCGCGTCGTCTCGATGCGGTCAACGAGATCCATGTGTCACCTCGTGAAACGCACTCAGCGTGACGTCCTGGAGCGCAGCCCCGAGCACCTTGTCGTCGATGACGCGCGTCGCGGCGACGAAGGGGCTGTCCAGCACGAGCTCGAGCCCGAAGCTGAGCTCGAATTGCGCGGCCAGCTGTTCCCGCATACCCGCGCTCTGACTCCAGAAGTAGAGCTCCTGCCGATCCAGGTTCCAGACCAGATCCACCGCTCGCATCCGAGGCATGTAGCGGCGCCGCAGCCCCGACAGCACGCGCTGCTTGACCTCGACCTTTTGCGGACGAGACAGCCGCTCCTGGCCGCGTTTCTCGCGCAGAGCTCGCTCTGCCTGTGCCAGCTCGGCGTGGATCACGGCGGGTGGAAAGCGATAGGTGTCGATCCGGACGCCCAGGCATAGGTACGGCCCGTTGAACACCTTGTCCGGCGAAAGCTCGAGGTCGAACGGTTGAGCCACCGCGCACCACCCGGCGCGCTCTTCAGCCTCTTCCTCCGGGCGCAGAGGACGAAACACCCGCAGCTGGATGCGGTCCATGAACGATCGGCGCGCGTCTTTGGGCAGCTCCCCCTGGACGTAGAACTTGCTCGCGCTCATCGCGCCGCTCAGCGCGCCCATGCTAGGGCGCCGTCTCGTGGTCTGACATAGGGCGACGGCCCGTAGCGAGCCCCACGGCGGGAGTCAAGCCACCGCCCGCATATCGCGTTTGGCGGCGTACGCGCGGAATACACCCGGCGCGAGGCAACCTGGCACTGGGTTTTAGCCGTCAGTCGTGAGTAAGCTGGCTCTGCCCTGTCGATCACAAGGAGATGCCCGTGAAGCTCATGTCGTCGTTTCAGAAATTTTGGTCGTGCTGCATCGCCGCGTCGCTGGCACTCGGGTGCGCGGCGGGTGGTCCCGGGCCGGGGCAGAACCCGGTTCCCCCTGGGCTCAGCGTGAGCGGCCACGGTGAGGCGCGCGGAGAGCCCGACATCGCGCGCGTGACGATCGGCGTGGAGACGCGCGGACGAGTCGCCGCCGAGGCCACCGCACAGGCGAACCAGTTGATGGCCGGCGTGATGGCTGCCCTGACGCAGGGCGGAGTCGCCGACGCGGATATTCGCACGCAGAACTTCTCGATCAACTTCGAGCAGGAACAGGAGCCGCATCCGCCTACGCCGCTGCCCGCGGACGTCGAAGGGCGCAAGGGCAGCCCCGGCGCCGACCTCCCCAAAGGCTTCTACCGCGTGAGTAATCAGGCGGAGGCCACGGTGCGCCAGTTGGACAAGCTGGGCGGCCTGCTCGGCGCGGTGACCAGCGCCGGCGCCAACAACATCTGGGGTATTCAATTTGAGATCGAAAATCCTGCTGCACTCGAAGCCGAAGCAAGAAAAGCGGCCGTGGCGGAAGCCAAGGCCCGCGCAGAGCAGCTCGCGGCGCTCGCGGGCGTCAAGCTCGGGCGGCTGATTTCGCTGAGCACAGGAGCTTCCGGCGAACCGATGATGCGGGGTGGTTTCGCCTACGGGAAGGTCGCTCAGATGGCCGACGTGCCAGTGCAGGGCGGCGAGCTCACGGTGAGCCAGGACGTGCACGTCGTGTACGCGATCGAATGACGACACGCGCCGCTCGACCCGCCGTCACGGCGCGGCTAGAACCGCTCGGTGACTCGCCCAGCGCCTAGCGCCGAGAGCCCGACGGACGAGTCGAAGCGGCGCGCCGAGCAGGCGACAGAGATATTGCGCTACTGGCGCGCGTCCTTGCGCTACGAGGAGGCACTTTCCTCGACTCCGCGCGCGCGCCGTCCGTCAGACGCGGCACCGGGGCCACTCAACCTGGCCCAGCCGGTGGCGGGGCAAGACTACATGAAGCTGCCGTTTGCCGGCTCCGAGCGGCTGCTATTGGAGCAGCGCGGGCCGTGCAAGCAGTCGCTCGACAACGAGCGGCTGGCGTTTTTCGAGCACTGGCTGGCGGGCAAATACCGGCAGACGGAGGACGAATCCCGGGTGGCGCATTTCGCGGTGTTTCCCGTGTTGCATTCGCCGCGCGAGGAGCTGTTTGGCCTGCTCCGGTTTCCGGTCGAACTCGTGTGGTGGTCGGGTGCGCAGCGCTTCGAGGTGCCAACTCCGGCCGAGCGCCGCGCGCCCATCACACGCGAACCGCCGAGTGAGCTCGAGCTCTCCGCGCTCGAGCCGGGGTCGGAGACGGCGCCACCGTATTTTGTCGATCTCAGGCTGCTCCGTGAGACGCTGCGGGTGGACACCGAGGCGCTGGACGCGTTTTGCGTCGTGCTGCGGAAGGAGCCGGCGCCCAGCGGAGCCCAGCTGATCGCGGCGCTGTGCCAGCTGCTCTCGACCAGCATCGAAGCCGAAGCAAAGGAGGAGGAAGGCGCCCCCGCCCCGAACCCGCCGATCGAGCCGAGCAGCGAGCCCGCTTTGTACCTGGATCGCTTGCACGGCCTGGTCGTTCGGCGATTGCGGCAAATCGGCTCGCGTTACCGAGCGTTCCCCGTGGCCCTGGTCGTCGCCAACGAACGGAGCCGTACCACCTGGCACGTGCAGCGCGATCTGGAGCAAGCCATCAGCCAGCTGAGCAACGACGGGCTACGCAAGGAAAGCCCGCTCGGGGCCTATCTGAGCGGAAGCGCCGCGGCGGGTCGGGGCCAAGTGTGCCTTGGACGTTGGCCGCACGCGCCGCTGACGGAGAGTCAACGCCTGGCGCTGGAGCAGGCGCTCGGCTCATCTTTTACCGCGGTGCAAGGTCCACCCGGCACCGGCAAGACGACCGTCATCTTGAACCTGGTGGCTCACCAGTTGATCGAAAAATGCCGAACGCTCGCCGACTCCGGAGTGATGGCGGATGACTTCGTGCTGGTCACGAGCACCAACAACCGCGCCGTGGACAACGTGGTCGAAGCGCTCTCGGTCGACCCGTTCGGGGAGGTGCCACTGTGCTTGCGCCTCGGCCACCGCGCCATGATGGAGAAGGGCAGCGCAAAAACGCTGGAGCGCGTGCACGCCTGGCTGTCGCGCCAGACGGAGCCGGTAGACGGTAGCGAGCTCGCTACCGCCAAACAGGCCTTCAGCGCAGCGCTGGCACGGGTGGAGCTCGAGACGAGCTCCGTGAGTGACGCCTATGAGCAAGCCGCGCAGCTCGCGGCATTTCTGGAGGTGAAACCTGTGCTCGTTCGGCTCGGCTCACTCGCGGCACGGCAGGAGGCCGAGCAACAAGCCGCCGAACGGGTGGCGGCGTTGGTTGGGCAGGCGGACCCCGCCGCGGACGGCAGCGGCACAGTGCCGTCCAGCGCGGTCACGGCACCACCCTGGCGCAGCTCGCCCAAGGTCGCGGCGCTGGCCACGGCCGGCCTGCTCCGTGCGTTCGACAAGCTCGCCGAGCAATGCGAGGAGGCCGGCACCGGTGTGATCGGGCGGGTCGTGGCGCAATACGGTCGGTTGCAGACGCGAGAGCTCGCGGCGTTGACGAGCGCGCTCGGAGCTTCCGCCGTGCTCGCGGCAGCTCCTTCGGACGAAGCGAGCCTCGAAGATTGGGAGGACTTTCTCGTCGACGTCGTCAGCCCACTGATTTCGCTCGGCCGGGCCCTCGAGCGTCTGGTCGAGAGCGAGCGCGCCGCCGAGCAACTCGGCATGCTGGAGGCGCGCCTGGCTAAGCCCGCGGAAGCGCCGGCCGCGAGCGCCGCGGACGCGGACTTTGGTGTGCTGTTTCAGCGCGCACAGGAGCTGCGAACGGTCTGGTTGCGCCAGAATCGCTCGGCCATCTTGCACAGCCTGCAGCAGGCGATCGCGCAGTGCAAAAACCTGCATTCGCTGCGCCCACTGCTCGATTCACCCAAGGCCGTGGGGGGCTGGTTGCGCCAATTGTTTCCGAGCCTCGGCTGCACGTTGCTCTCGCTGGGCAACGCGCTCAAGGCCGAGCCGCCGAGCTGTCGCCGGGTGGTGATCGACGAGGCGGGCCAGTGCCCGTCCGCGTACGCCGTGTCAGCGCTGCTCAGAGCGCGCTCCGCGCTCTTGATCGGTGACGTTCACCAGCTCGAGCCTGTCGTTGGGCTCAGCCGCGAGGACGAACAGCGCATCGTGCGCGGCCTCGCTCTGACACTGCCGAGCGAGCGTCTCGATCCGTACAGAATGTTCGACGAGTCCGGCAATTCGGCTCAAAGCGTCGCCGACCGAGCCGTGCAGGAACGGCCCACGTTGCGCGATCACTTTCGCTGCCAACCCGCCATCATCGCCCTGCCCGAGGCGTGGTGCGGCTACGGCATGACGGTTCGCACTAAACCGCGTTCCCGCCGTGCGCAGGCCCCGCGCCTGTTCGCTGCGGCATTATTCCAGGATTGCCCCGGCGAGCAGCAACGCTTTGCCGGCAGCTGGGTCAACCCAACCGAGATCGATCAGGTGGTCGCCTGGCTCGGATATCTATTGCAACAAGGCATCCCTGCGGCAGAGATCGGCGTCATCACGCCATTTCGGAGCCAAGCCGAGGCGCTCTCCCGCAGCCTGAGCGCCGCACGTATCCCGCTTTCGCGCCCGTTCGAAGAGGAAGAGCACAGCGACAATCTGGATCTGTTCGGCGGGCACACTGTCAGGGGTGGCGTAGCGGTCGGCACCGTGCACCGCTTCCAGGGCGGCGAGCGCAGCATCATCCTATTTTCCAGCACGCTGAGCGGGGCCTCGAGTCTGCGTTTCGTCGACGAGCGAGTGAATCTCCTGAACGTCGCGGTGTCTCGCGCGAAGGAGCACTTGCTCGTGATCGGGCATGAAGCAACGTTACGCTCGGGGCGCCACACGCGCTTATTGGTCTCGGGCGCCGAGCGCACGCAGGGCTTTTGATGCAGAACTGGGCGGGGCGGTTCGAGCGAAGCCGCGCTCAGTCGAGTGCGCTGTAGCAGTTGGCCTCGCTCGAGACGAAGATGCGCTCCACGGTATGGATCCGGCGCCCACCGAGGGACACGCCCCAGGGCCACAGCCCGAGTAGCTCGTCGTACGGGCCCACGTTAGTAGACTCGGGGCCGCTCGGCGCCGGCCGTCGAATTGACGATCGCGATTTAGGCACGCGCCTTGCTCGGCCTGGAGAATGACAACGCGAATGATGAATCTCGAGGACCGGTCGACGACCTCTATTGCCACAGCCACCATCGATGATGCCGTGGTGTGGAGCCGCGCAGAGCTCGAGACGCGCGCGCAGGGTAAGCGCTGGGCCGGACGCATTTCAGCAGCGGCGCCCATCGTGGGTATCGCCGCGGGCGCTTGCTTGACGCTGGGCTCGCAACGCCATCGCGCAGCCGGTTGGGGTACGCTGGGAGCATCCCTGGGCCTCGCGCTCTTGCGCTGGCAGTTGCAGCGCTGGGTGACGGAGCAGGTTCCGTACGAGCTCCAGGCCACGCTGGGGGAGATCGAGGTTCGCAGCTACCCGGACCAAGTGCACGCTGAGACGACGGTCGAAGGAGGCGATTGGAACCACGCGCTGAGCGAGGGGTTTAAACGCCTGGCGGGCTATA
The DNA here is from genome assembly GCA_043780025.1 of Deltaproteobacteria bacterium. GTDB lineage: Bacteria > Myxococcota_A > Polyangia > Polyangiales > Polyangiaceae > SZUA-265. The sequence goes on along the minus strand of JAYWEH010000352.1, from coordinate 17,343 downwards.
TTTTCGGCGACGACCGGCGAACAGAAGCGCCGGAGGAGCGCAGGGCACAACTGGGCGAGCGGAGCGAGAGGTTGTCCATGACGGCGCCCGTCCTTGCCACGGTTGCCGGCCCCACCGCGCGCGAGCACACGATCCGGTTCGTCATGCCGATCGATCGCGACGCGACCGAGCTACCTGTGCCTCTCGACGCGCGAATCCAGATCCGTGTCGTGCCTGCGCGGACCGTGGCCGTATTACCGTTTCGAGGCAACTACAAGACCGATCTACCGCTCGAGAAACGCGAGGTTTTGCTCTCAGAATTGCAGCAAGCGGGCCTGCCGACGCGTGGCAACGTGTGGTTCGCGGGGTACGATCCGCCATCTACGCTCACCGCGTTGCGGCGGAATGAAGTGTTGGTCGAGCTGGAACCGACGTGAGCGCCGGCACGGCTTCGATTATCCCGAGCGTCGGGTATTCGTACCGGCCACACTGCCGCAGCCCGCTCGCATGGATCAGCGCACCGAACTCGGTTGCGCTGCGCTCGCGGCCTCCTGCGCAGGCCACCATCATTTGAAGGTCCTTGGCGATGCCCACGGGATTGCGCGACATCGGATCGAGCAGCGTCTCGATGATGAGAACGCGGCTCGCCTGACTAGCGGCCCGCACGTTTCGCAAGATGCGCATACACTGCGCGTCATCCCAGTCGTGCAAGATGTTCGAGAGCAAGTAGCCGTCCGCCCCGCACGGTACACGCTCGAAAAAATCTCCCGCAATGAGCTCGACTCGATTGAGCACACCGCGCGCCTCGAGCAGCACCTTGGCAGACGGCAAGACATTGGGGCGCTCGTACAACACTCCCTCGAGGTGCGGGTGGCGCAGCAACAATTCGGAGAGTAACGTGCCCCGCCCGCCCCCGACGTCACACACCTTCTTCATCTTCTGGAATGGATAGAGCTTGGCGATGACGGGCGCGTCAGCCGCGCTCAGCCCCATCATGGCTCGCGCGAATGTCTCGCGCTCATCCGGATGCCGATCAAACCACTCCCACACGCCGACGTCGTGCACTTTCTCGAAAGGACTCCCGCCGGTGCGCAGAGCGTGGTCGAAGCGACCCCAGGCGCCGAGATTGGAGCCGGAGCAAAAATAGAGCAGAAATTCGCGGGAGCCGCTGGGGTGGCCCGACCTGAGCGCACGGGAACGAGCGGTGTGTTCGAAGCGCCCGTCGCGAAGCAATCGAAAGAACCCCTTGGCGGCGGAGCCGCGCAGCGTGCGAAATAGGGCGTCCCGGTCCAGCCCTGCTCGCTCGGCAAGCTCCGCGGCCCCGAGCGGCGCCTCCCCGAGCAGGTCCGGTACACCTCCCAGGACGAGGGCATGCAACACATAGAGAAACCCCGCATCAGCGCAATGACCGATGACCGCTCGTTCGGGCGGGGAAAGCCAGCGACCGAGCACACCGAGCGCGGCGTGCAGACCCAGCCCGGCACGTAGCAACCAACCTGGAACGGGATCCGGTAGCGCCTCGCACGATAGGTCGTGCGCAGGCGTATCCGGAAGGCGGCTCGGTGACTCCGGGTAAATGTGCACAACCATGACGAAGCCGCAGAAAGTCCCGCGGCAGATGTTCGGAGCACAGATCGTGCCGCAGCACGCTTCAAAATCGAGCGGGAATCGACTGGGCTGTCATTGACCTCTCCGTGGCAGACTTGCCGGGACGAGGCACCTTTGCTGCCTTCGGTGACAACGCTACGACCGCGGGCGCCAACGATTTTGCTTGTTGGTCATGCCGTGAACGCGGACACTACGCGGCCAAGTGATCGAGCACTACGACGCGACATTTCGTAGGAAACGGGCGCGGTTCCGCGCATGGGCAGGGCTCACCCTGACGCTCGACGCGGGCATCGTTGCCAGTTGTCAGCGGCCTACACCGCCGGCCGAGGCGGGCGTGACCCCGCCACGAAACCCGAGCGCAGTGAAAGGCGCGGAGCTCCGCTCACCGGACAGCTTCAGGGGGTACGCGAACGAAGCGGAGCGCTCGCGGGCGATGTTCGTCGAGGCGTCGCGCGTGATGCTGCATCCGCGCTGCGTCAACTGCCACCCGAACGGGGACGTCCCGTTGCAACACGCGGGCCGCCAGCATGATCCGCCCGTTTTGCGCGGCGCGGAAGACAAAGGTGTGGTCGGGATGGAGTGCGCGAGCTGCCACCAGGATCGGAACCTCGAGCTGTCGCGTGTGCCGGGGGCGCCGGGCTGGCACCTCGCGCCGCTGTCCATGGCCTGGGTCGGCAAGGGCCCGAGCGCGCTCTGCGAGCAGTTGAAGGATCCTGCGCGTAACGGCAAAAAAACGCTGGCGCAGATCGTCGAGCACTCCGGCCACGACGCGCTCGTGGCCTGGGGCTGGGCCCCCGGCGGCGATCGCGAGCCCGCTCCGGGATCGCAGGCGGAGTTCGGCGCACTCGTCGCAGCCTGGGTGGAAACAGGCGCGGAATGCCCTGAGGAGCAGAGGGAGCAACCATGAGCTTACGAGTGACCGTCAACGGCAAGGCTGAGCAGCTCGAGGTCGATCCGGACATGCCGCTGCTCTGGGTGCTGCGCGACGTCTTGGGTCTCACCGGTACGAAGTACGGTTGCGGCCAGGCACTTTGCGGAGCGTGCACAGTGCACCTCGACGGGCAGGTCGTGCGATCCTGCTGCACGCCCATGCGCCGCGCGGAGGGCAAATCGGTGACGACCATCGAAGGCCTGTCGCCGAACGGCGATCATCCGCTGCAGCGCGCCTGGATCGAACAGGCTGTGCCACAATGCGGCTACTGCCAGGCGGGGCAAATCATGACGGCAGCGGCGCTGCTCGCGAAGAAGCCAAAGCCGAGCGACACCGAGATCGATCAGTCGCTATCCGGCAACCTGTGCCGCTGCGGCACGTACACACGCATCCGCGCGGCGATTCGCAAGGCGGCCGGCATCGATGGCTGAGCACGGGTTGTATCCATCCGAGCTCCAGAGTGCGCTGCCGGAGGAGCATCCGCTGCGCCTGGTGCGCCGCACGTTCCTCAGCGCGGTCAACCTATCGGTGGTGGGCCTCGCCGTCGGCTGGTTCGCGGACGACGCGGAAGCCGCCGAGGCCGGCAAGCCGCGCGTGTCGAAGGAGGAGGGCCTCGAGCCCAACGTATTTATCCACGTTGCCACGAGCGGCGAGGTTTCGCTCGTGTGTCACCGCTCGGAGATGGGTCAGGGCATTCGCAGCTCGCTACCGTTTCTGTTCGCCGATGAGCTCGGCGCCGACATGGCCAACGTGCGCGTCGTGCAGGCGGACGGCGACAAGGCCTACGGCGATCAGAACACCGACGGCTCGAGCAGTATCCGGAATCGCTACGACGAACTCCGCCGCATCGCCGCCACCGCGCGCACGATGCTGATCGCGGCCGCGGCGCAGCGCTGGGGCGCGCAGCCCAAGACGTGCAGCGCGCGGAACAATCAGGTCACGCACACCCCTACCGCGCGCACGCTCTCGTTCGGTGAGCTCGCCGTCGCCGCGTCCAAGCTGCGCACGCCTGCTCTGTCCGAGGTGCAGCTCCGTTCCGACGCCGATCTCCAGCACATCGGCCGTGATTTGCCGCTGCTCGACGCCAGGGCCTACGTCACGGGCACGGCCGTGTTCGGCGCGGACGTCCGCCTCGCAGGCATGCTCACCGCGGTCATCGCCCGCCCGCCGGTCGTGGGCGGCAAGCTCGAGTCGTTCGACGCCCAGGCGGCCCTCGCCATCCCGGGCGTAAAACGCGTGATCGAGATGCCGGTGCCCGAGAAACCGTATCGCTTCCAGCCCTGGGGCGGTGTGGTCGTGCTGGCGGAAAACACCTGGGCGGCCCTGCGCGGGCGTAAGGCTCTGAATGCCCAGTGGTCGCCGGGAGAAAACGCCGAATACGAGTCCGAGGCCTACGCCGCGAAGCTGACCGAGATCGTGCGCGCCCCGGCGAAGGCCGTGCGCAACGTGGGTGACGTCGAGGCAGCGCTGGGCAAAGCGGCCCGCCGCGTCGAGGCGGAGTATTACGTGCCGCACTTGCCGCACGCTCCCATGGAACCGCCGGTGGCCGTCGCCCGTTTCGTCGGCGATCACTGCGAGGTCTGGGCGCCGACGCAGAATCCGCAGGCGGCGCGCAGCGAGGCGGCGCGCATTCTGAGCGTATCCGAGGACAAGGTCACGGTGCACGTCACATTTCTCGGTGGCGCCTTCGGTCGCAAATCAAAGGCGGACTTCGTCTCCGAGGCGGTGTTCCTCGCTCAGCAGACCAAGCTCCCCGTGCGCGTGCAGTGGACACGCGAAGACGACGTCCAGCACGACTACTACAACACCGTCAGCAAGCAGCAGCTCGTGGCCGGCCTCGACAAGGACGGCAAGGTGATCGCCTGGCGGCACCGCACGGCTTTCCCGCCCATCGCCACGGTGTTCGGCGCGACGACGGAGCCGAGCGCCGGTGATCTTCAGCAGGGCGTGCTCGATTTCGGCATCGCGGTCCCGAACCTGCGCGCGGAAGCGGGTGGCCTCGAAGCGCACACGCGCATCGGCTGGTTGCGCTCCGTGTACAACATCTTCCACGGCTTCGCGCAGAACTGCTTCATCGACGAGATCGCGCAGGCAACCGGCGCCGACATGCGCGACCTCTTGCTCTCGCTCTATGGCCCGCCGCGCCAGATCACGAGCCTCGAAGCGCTTGGCGTGACGGAGATGCGCAACTACGGCGCGCCGCTCGACAAGCACCCGGTCGACATGGCGCGCCAGCGCCGCGTGGTCGAGCGTGTCACCGAACTCAGCAAATGGGGCCAGCGCAAAGCAAATGGCCGCGCTCTCGGGCTCGCCGCACATCGCAGCTTCCTGAGCTACGTGGCGGTCGTCGCCTCCGTGATCAAGGGGGAACGCGGTCAGATCCACGTGAACGAAGCCTGGATCGTCATCGACGCCGGCAAAGTCATGAACACCGATCGCGTGCGCTCGCAGATGGAGGGCTCGGTGATCTTTGGCATGTCCATCGCCTTCTACGGCGCCATCACCATGAAGGACGGCCGCGTGCAGCAGTCGAACTTCCACGACATGAAACTGCTTCGCATCGGCGATGCTCCGCGCAAGATCCACGTCGACATCATCGAGAGCGACGGGGCACCGGGCGGCGTGGGCGAACCGGGTTTACCACCGGTTGCGCCCGCCATCCTCAACGCCGTGTTCGCGCTCACCGGGAAGCGCGTCCGGGAGCTCCCACTCTCGCGCTCGATGGCGGTCTGAGCTGGATCTCAGCTCGACTGCGCGCTCGACTCGAACTCCTCACGCAGGCGATCGCGCGCTCGATCGATTTGCTCCGGTGTCGCCCTGAGCGCACGCAAAGATGCTCAGCCATGGCAAAGGCAACCTCCGCCTCGGCCGCCACCACCAGATCGGCGCCAGCCCGCCTCGAAGCGCCGACCTCGCTCAAATAGGCCGAGCGAGCCAGAATCTTGATGTGTGGGTTGAGCTCCTTGGCAACCTGCACCACCTCCTCTGGGGGCGTGCCGGAAGCCGCAAAGACCAAACTGCCCGCGTTCGCGACTCCCGCTGCTTCGAGCACTCCCGCCTGCGTGGCGTCCCCGTATACCGCTCGCACCCCTCGCCCCTGCAGCTCCGCCACCGTTTCATGGTTGAGCTCGATGACCGTGACCGGACCTCGTGCTCCTCGAGCAGTTTGCTGATGGTCCTACCGACGTGACCGTATCCGACGACGATCGCCTGACCGGTGAGGTCGTCCGCCGCCGCGTCCCCGGTCGAAGGCGGAGCCTTCGCAGCACTGCCGAGGCGCCGCGAAAGTGGCCTGACCCAGCGAAACAAGAACGGGTTCAATGTGATGGAGACCACCGCTGTCACAACCAATATGTCGGTTGCCCGCTCGGGCAAGACGTTCAACTGCCGGCCCAGGCTCGCCAGGATGAACGAGAACTCGCCGATCTGGCTCAGCGCCACCGCCACCATCACGGCAGTGGAAACGGCGTAGCGCAGCACTCGTACCACCGCTTCTGCCCCACGAACAGCGTGAACACGCACAGCGCACCAATCTTGAGCACCGCCTGAGCCACGGACCAGGCAATCTGCCCAGGATCCCCCGTGGCGTGTTCCCCCGCCACGACCGGTAGCAACACGACCACGAGCACCGTGAACAGGTCTTCGACGATCAACCACCCCACCGCGACATGGCCCGAGGAAGTTTGGAGCACACCCGCTTCCGACAGCACGCGCAGCAGCACCACTGTGCTCGCCACCGAGATGGCCAAGGCAAACACCAACCCCGCCGGCAATGGCCAGCCGAACGCCGAGGTCAGCGCCACGCCCAACCCGGTCGCTGCAGCGATCTGCACGAGCGCACCGGGAATGGCCACCCTGCGCACCGCCAGCAGGTGCTCGAGATGAAAGTGAAGCCCCACCCCAAACATGAGCAGAATCACGCCCAGTTCCGCCAATTGCTCCGCCACGCGCGCATCCGCCACAAACCCGGCGTAAACGGCCCGATCAGCACCCCCGCTAGCAAGTAGCCCACGATCGGCGGCAATTTCAGCTTCTGAGCCAACAACCCCAGCCCGAGCGCACTCGTCAGCCCGCCCGTCAGCGTCAAAATCAGCGTCATGTGTTCGGGCATCCTTCGGTCGTCACCGATGAGCCCACATTCGTCAACCCCGATGACGCTTCGGGTCGTTTGGAGCTCGACGCGACTACCGAACGGCGGTGCGCATCGCCCCACGTGGTGCCCCATCAGCTCAGCGCATGACGTACTCCACTGCCGGACGCGTCAGGCGCTGGAGCGCCCAGCGCAACCAGACTTCGCCGCGCGCCTGCCTCAACTCCTCCACCTGGCCAAGCTCCGCCAGCACACGCCGAACCTCCTTCTCGCAGAAACCGAGATTCCGCAACGCGCCGAACAGCTTGGCGGCCATTTCGACCGCTCTCGGCTCGCCCACCTCACCGTATCGGGTGCCGTCCGCGTGCCGGAAGCAAACTCCCGAAGCCATATCGCCCTCGACGCTGAGTTCACCGCGATGCAGCGCACGATGGTGAGCACCGCAAACCGTCACCAGATTGTCGAGCGCATGAGCTCCACCCTCAGAGCGCAACTCGATGTGATGAACGTCGACGAACGTCGCGTTGCGGCAGCCCGGCACCCGGCAACACCCCCCATCTCGACGCAATACCGCTCGGGGAACCGCAGGAGGAACATTCTGCTTCGCCCGAGCGCCCACGTGTGCGCGCATTGGGGTGCCCACCCGAGGAGAACCGTCGTTGGCAGGCCGGGCGCTGAGACTGCCAATGTGCTGGCCATCGCAACTCGCCATTGCCACGATCTCAGGTCCCACCGCCACAACCTCCCCATTGGCATCCTGGCTGGCGCGGCCACAGGCACCGCAAACGATCACGGCGATCTGATAGCTGGCCCGCCCCTGATCCAGCGGCCCGCCGAGCACACGTCGAGCCATTTCCAGCAGCACGGCGTCATCCGTCAACGCCGAATCGGAGCCGCGCCGCAACTCCGCCACGGCCTGTCGAAACAGCGCAAACGTATCGGCTTCCACCTCGAAGCGAAGCACATGGTGGCTCGCCGTCGGATCCGACGGCGACTCTGGGCTGTCCCCCACACGCTTACCCGCCACGAGCTCCTCGAGCTGCCGCACGCTCTTTCCGCGAGCCACCTCCAGCCACGCTCCCTCCGTCTCGCGCACCGCCACCCGAGTCAACTCGCGCACGGCAGACCAATTGAGCGCGCCCGCCTCGAGGGCGCGGGCCAGCACCGGCAACCCCTCGAGCATCTCTGCCACACGCAGTTTCTCTTGCGTGCAGCGCCGCCCGTACCCGAACAGCCGCTCGACATATTCACCAAAGCTACCGAAACCCAGATGCACGTGAACCGCGGTGCGCATCGCAGCCAATAGCCAGCGGCCTTCCTCTGCATCCGCCAGAGCACGCGCCTTGGCCAATCGCGACAAAGCCTCATGAGCCTCCACCCAAGGGCTGCTTTTCGTCTCCTGCGCCGCATTCGAAATCGTCATGCACCAGCACTACCATGGTGATTTTTGGCCTTCGCAGTGACGCGGAGCGCGTCCTTTCCGTCGCCAGTCGGGGTGCACCGCAAAGGCGCATTACCGTGACATTCGGACGCCATGACGCGGTCTCCAACGACCGCGGGATCATTGGCGTGACGGCCCTCGTGCAATCCGGTCAAGCAAATTCGTCTGAGCACACTGGGCTCGTTAGTTTTTCGACTGAGCGTCCACCGGCGTCCCACTAGCAGGCAGTGTGACAGTGTCCGTGGACAGCGCATGCTGAATGGCGAGGACGAGCCACTGTTGCTCGCCAAGAGGCCACCCCGCGCCGAACGAGATTTCGCAGTGGCTGCTGACGGCGAGGATGCGCCGCACATGGGCATCATGACCGCCTGGATGCGCAGCATTCGATGCGATCCCCACACTGTCCAGTACGCCCGCGCTCAACTCGTCGAGCATCGCCATGGTCCCCTCTCGAATCGTTACCTTCAATCCGGCGCGGTTGACCCGGATTTCAGTATGCGTTTCACCCAGTTGGTACGGGTAACGCGCGCGATGATCGATCTGGAGTTCGCCATTGACCACACGTACGAGGCCCGGGAGGCGGCATCGGCAATGGCTGGAGCGAACCTTTTCGCCGGATTCGATCGCTAAGCGGCTCGTCCAAGGTGCCCGCCTCGCGAAACTCCCCGATGGTTTCATCGAAGATGCCTAGTCCCATGTTTTTCGCGAACAATTCTGCGATTTGTCGCGCCTTCAGATATCCCCTCGTCTTGGCAACTCGCCACGGGATTTCGGGTCGCAGCGCCTCCACGAAGTAGTTTTCGGGTTCGTCTCCGTCCTCCGGACGCGACCCGTTACGACGTAGCCGCATGACCTCGAACTGGGAGAACTTGATCCGCGGCGTATCCACGAACGGTACGAACGGACCACGCGATTCGAATACTTCGCGGCGCTCCAGGTCGAAGACGATCACGTGTCGCCAGAGCAGCAGCATTAGGGGGAGAATTAGCAGCGGCACCCCCCAGAGCGGACCCGATGTAGCGAGTCCCCCGAATATGAAGAGATACGCCGCGCCGAGTCCCCTCCACACCCAATCGGGCCTTTCGAATCGAATCGCCCTCATTGAGTCCCGCCGAACTCATCGGACAATCACCACCCCAGTTGCGCGCCAAATCACCGGTCGTACCCTATCGCCTCTCAGCCCGCCTCAATCAAACCGGTACCCGAGGTGGACCGCCGGAAACACGACCACCGCGTTGCTCTCGAAGCTCTTGCCGGCGAGCACGATGTCGTCCGCGCCAAACGTATAGGCGACGCCAACCCAGGGCGTGGCATACAGCCCGTACGGCAGGTCGAAACGCCAGCCGCCGTTGAACCCCGCCGTGAGCTGAGTCTGCTCGGCACTCGGGCCGCCGCTCGCGAGCTCCACCTCCAGCAGCGCCACTGCCGCGTCAACGCCGAAGAAGGCGCCGCTGCGCACGTCCCAGGGGAACCACTGCAGCTTGGCGCCGAAGCCGTCGAAGGAGACATCGAAGCCGGGGTTGCCGTGCAGGAACTCGGGCGCGTCCAGGGCAAAGGCGCCGAGGTCGAGGCGAAAGTGCTGCCAGCCCAGTCCTGCGTGGAGCGAATAGCCCTCGAGCACATAGGCGGTCGGGTCCACCTCGAGGTCGAAGCCAAACGCCGCGACGGTTTCCTCCGTCTCGGTGGGCTTGGCGGGTGCTTCGCCCTCCATGGGAGGCGCGGCCGCGCTCGGCTGGGCGAATGCGAGGAGGAGTGCGGCGCTGGCAATGCTGGCTGAAAACGTGTGAGTCATGGGTGAAGTCCTTTCGAGATAGGAGATTGCCGCCCCCGACGCGGCCGCGCCGTGACCCCATGCGCCGATTCGATTGACTTCTCGCGCCATCACCCGCCGCGGCTGAATTTGCCTGCAAGCCCGCAAGCCGGCCGCGCTTTTGAGCCGGCACCGCGAGGCGTGCTATTTTGCTAGGCCGAATGGCAGAGGTCGAGATGGCCGCCAGCATCGGCGGCATGATTGTGCAGATCGCGACGCTGCGCGGTGCCGACGGAACGGCGCTGGCCCAGCGCGCCGGCTTTGATCTTTCGCTCGCCGCCGACCCCGACGCTCGCATCCCGCTCGAGCTCGAAACAGCGCTTTGGGAAAGCGCCGCCCAGGCCACCGGAGACGACGCCTTCGGTCTGCACGCGGCGGAGCTCGTGCAGCCGGGCACCTTCGACGTAGTGGACTACGCCATCCGCACCGCGCCCACGATGCGGGTCTCCCTCGAACGCCTGGCTCGCTACAACCGACTGGTGCACGACGCCGCCGTCTTCACGCTGCTCGAACGCGGACCGCTCTTCCGCGTCGAACACGCATTTCGCGTCTCCGGAGCCGTCCAATGCCGCCACTCCGCGGAGTTCTCGATCGGCGCCGTCCTGCGCGTCGGCGAGCAGATCACCCACTCGACGATCGAGCCACGCCGCGTCGAATTCCGGCACGCCGCGCCGGACTCGGCGGCCACGCTCGCGGAGCTCGAGAGATTCTTCGGCACCGCCCCCCACTTCTCGGGCGCCGTCAACGCGATCGAGGTCGGCCTCGACGTGGTGGATCGTCCCCTGCCCGCCGCGGATCCCCAGCTCTGGCGGGTCATGCAGCGTCACGCCGAAGCGCTGCTCGCCGCGCGGCCCGTCACGCAGGCCACGTCGGAGCGCGTGCGCCAGCTGCTCGCGCGCAGCCTGGGCGAAGGCGCGGCGTCGCTCGCCTACGTCGCCTCCGAGCTCAAGAGCAGCGAGCGCAGCGTGCAGCGCCACCTCGCGGACGAGGGCACCAGCTTTGACGCGGTGCTCGACGAGCTCCACCGCGAGCTCGCGTTGCGCTACCTCGCCGATCGCAAATTGGCCATTGGCGAAGTCGCTTATCTGCTCGGTTACTCCGAACCGAGCCCTTTTCACCGCGCTTTCAAGCGCTGGACCGGCCTCACCCCGAGCGAAGCGCGGCGCCGCGCCGCGTGAAAGGCGGCCCGGGGCTGGCGGCCTGCTCACGAGCTGTGGCATGCTGTCACGTGGGGAGTCCTCGGGGCCATCGAGTCTTTCAGGGCGCGCATGAAGCCCTCGACGAGCGGCAGGACCCGATGGTGGCCGTAGGTCGTCGGAACGCTGATCCGGATCAGACCCTCGGGCTGCTCCTGGTACAGCGAGAGCGTGCGGGCCGCCTCGTCCAGCAAGGACAACGCCTGCTGGCAACGCTCGAAATACAGCCGGCCTGCGTCCGACAACTGCATCGAACGCGTCGTGCGGCGAAAAACGGCTCCTCGCCTCCCAGAAACACCTGAGCGGCGTTTGCCACGGTGAGCGGCTTCGTGGACGCCACGGACGGCCAGAACCCGCAATCCACTCGCGGCGTCGGCCTCGCGCTGGTCGAGCGGCTTCGGGCAGCCTCTTCTGGCTAGAGCTCTCCGGTGATCTTCAGGTAAAATGCGCGACCGGGCCGCTGCACGCCGAAATTGTCGAAGACTTTGACGCCGGTGAGGTTGTCGATTTCAAACGTCAGCGTCTCGTGCACCCACTCACGGTCGAGCACCCAGGTGATGCCGGCGCTGTGCGTGACCTGTGCATCGATCACTGCCTTGAACTGGCGCAGGCCCTGGCTCTGCCAGCCGCGAAAGAACTCGTGCACGTAGCGGCCGTTGTAGAACGGCTCCAGCGTGTCGTTCGCGCCGGGCATGTTCAAAAACTTCAGGCGCGCGCCCCAGCTGCCAAATAAGTAGGGGCGATTGGGGATGGGGTCCCCTTCGAACGTACCAAACGTGCCTTCGCTGGAGGCGTTGGTCACGCGCTGATAGGTGAGCGTGCCATCCAGGCTGACGAGTTCGGCACCGGGTGAGGTCCAGCCCACCGCGTGCTCGAGCCCGAGGCCACGGGCCTTGTATATGTTGTGGAAGGAGGAGACCCGGTCGTTGCCGAGCAGCACGATCAGCCGATCGCTTTCACGCAGAAACGCGTTGACGTCGAGCAGCCAATCGCCGCTCGGTGTGTCCTTCAGCTCGATGCGTGGCCCCAGATTGGCGTTGTGGCTCACCTCTCGCTCGAGCTCGAGGTTGGCGACGATGAGCACGCCATCGCCGAACACCTCATCCGGTCGCGGTAACCGTGTCGCGTATTCGTACGAGGCCTTGGCATAGAGCCAGGGGAGCACATGAAGGCGCAGGGAATCACCCACACCCAGGTCGTGGGTGTCCGTATCGCGCGCCCGGAAGATGCCCCCAGCCAGGGACTCCTCTGTGGAGGCACGATAGACGTAGTCCTTCACGAAGAAGATGTTCGCGAGGCGTTTGTCCAGCACGTTCAGCTCGTGTTCGACACCGCTGACCACCGTGAACAGGTCGCGCTTGGCGGTCAGCGGATCTCGAGCTGCCGGGTCGGCTTGCAGCCGTTCGTCGCCGGTGCGTGTCGCAAACGCGGAGGCAACCGAGGCACGCAGGGTGTGCTCGGGCGCCGCTAGCCAGGTCAACGTGGCGCGTCCGAACGTCCCGTTGTGCCAGGTCGTCTGATCGGTGGGGTCGCTCTCGATCTCGCCGCCGATGCGGCGCGCGCGGTTCCTTTCCCCGAACCAGTCGTAGACCCACTCTGCGTCGTCGACAAAATCGATGGTACGCCGGGCGTGATTGGCGATGAGCTCGAGCTCGAAGCCCTGGCCGAGCTCCACGTCATAACGCGCGGTGCCTCCGTACACGGCTTCGCCGTACTCCACCTCGCCGTATGGCACCGCCATCACCACGTTGTGCTGCAGCTCCTTGTCGTACGTGGACACGAACCCGCGGAGGGACAGGCGCCTCGCCCAGCTCTGGTCGGCGATGCCGACCTCAGCGGTCAGGCCGTAGGCGAGGTACGCATCGTGAAAGCGCGGCACCGTCGCCGGGCTCAGCCGCCCGAACCGATCAGGCACTTCGACGTCCACGTCGTAGTTGTTTAGAGCCAGATCGAGGAATACCGCGCCACCGGCGAAAATGCCGGTCGGCTCATCGACGAATTGACCGTCCAGGGTGACACGATGCGTCCCATAAGACCCGAGCTGGTAGCTGAATCCCGCCCGAGTTTCCAAGCTCTGATCGCTGACCAGGTTCACCGCCCCGCCGAGCGCATCCGCGCCAAAGCGCACGGGCACGACGCCGCGATAGACCTCCACGCGTTCGACCAGATTCACCGGCACGTTGGCGATACCGAATGGATAGCCAGCGAGTTCGAGCGGCACGCCGTCGAGAAAGAACCGGATCTGGTCGTCATACAGGCCATTGAGCGAAAACCGCGCTTCACTGCCGAGCCCACCGTCACGCCGGATCACGATGCCCTGGGTCCGCGCCAGGACCTCACCGAGATCGGCGGTCTGTTGCTGCGCCTTGCGCGTATCGATGACGTTGACCGCCTCGGCCGAGCGCTGCAGCGTCCGAGCACTACTGCGCCGGACTGTCACGACGACCTCGTCGAGGGGTGCCTCCTCCAGGGCGGCTTGATCGAGTAGGCCTTCATCGAGCGCGCCAGCTTCGGACGGTTCCAGCGTGTCTGCGGGGGAGCCGGCATCCTGCGCGCGCAGAGCCGAAGAATACATCAGGAGCACCGAGCCGATAGCGCAGGCAACGCGCCGGCTGGCACGTTCGAGAAGGACAAACACTCTTGGGTTCCGTCGAGTCAGGGGCGAGGAATTTGCAGGCGACCCATCATTCGAAGTCGCCCGAGCTACCCCCCGAAGCACGGCTCGGTTGCAAGATTCCGCGAATCTATTCGATAACGACTGTCAAATCCAACACGATTGCCGCCCTCGTTGCCTTATTGATATTAAATATTATTTGCACTATTGTTGCCAATGGCGACGCCTCGGCAAGCTTCGTCAGCCTGGGCATCGCCATCGCGGTGGCAGCGGGCACGCCCTATGGCGAAGCGCAGACGCTGCTGTTCTCGTTGCGCGGTGACCTACACATCCCACGTCGAATCGATGCCGAAGAAGTGGTAGCCTAGGTCCCGTGACGGCTGCGCACCCGTTGCAGGCCGAGAAGCCTTTGAGCCGATTCGAGGAAGAGCTCGCCGGCACTCCGCTCTGGACCATCGTGTGGGTGTTCGGGGCAGCGTTTCTGGCGCTGGCGCTCCTGCGCGCGCTCTCCTCGGACCCCGTGCTGGGGCGTCTGACGACCGCTCTGGTCAGCAGCTCGGCGATGCTTTTCTGGGTGTTCCGCGTGACTCCGCATCGGGGCTACCGGCTGCGCGAGCTGCTCGGAGAGCCGCCACGAGCTTCAGACTGGGTGGCGCTTCTCGGCGTGGTCGCAGCGAACCTAGGGCTCGGCGTAGCCTTGGTGGAGCTGGGGCGTATCACCGGCGTTCAATTGGCCGCGCCTGGACCTTGGAGGATGGCGAGCTCCGGCGTTGGTGCCCTCCTCGACGTCGCCACCTTGGTCGTGTTCGTAGCCGTGCTTGCACCCGTTGCGGAGGAGCTCGTCTTTCGCGGGGTGTTGTTTCGCAAGTGGCGGCGGACGCTCGGCCCCGTCAAAGGTCTACTTCTGTCGAGTGCGCTCTTCGGCGTCATCCACGGCGGCACCATGCTACCCCTGGCGATCAGTGGTTTGAGTTTCGCGCTGCTCTACACCAGCACACGCACGCTCTGGGCGCCCATAGTCGCGCACATTCTGAACAACTCCTTCAGCGTCGCCTCGGTCCTCGTGTCGTGGTCGCTCGGTGTACGCATTTTCGAGCTGAACCTGACGCCCGCGCAAGTCGCGGTGCTGCTGTTCGCGAGCTTGGCAGGCCTGCTGGCATTCGGATGGCGGTCGGCGAGCACGCTGAGCGCACCACTGCCACCGCTCCGTACCACACCGCTCACGGCACCAGCAGAAACCCGAGCCGATTCGGTTTGAGCCGATTCACTCGTGAACCGGTGCGAAGCCTGCGGCGTTGATCTATTCCCGCCTCAACGCACGCGCAGGATCCCGTACGGAAAGCCCCTCACCGTGATCTGCTCGGTCGGCGGATTTTGGCTCATGTCGAGCAGAGTGGTCCCGGCAAAGTCAGCCGTGGCGTTTCGCGCATAGGCACGCCCATCAGCGAAGAGCTCCCCACCGGCCGCGCCCGACGCCGGCAGATCCATGACGGGTGCTCCCGGCGCGGCCGACCCTAGCTCCACGCGCCACCAGCGCCAGTGCGCACCTCCCCAGACTGCTTCGAAATCTGTGGACTGGATATCTCCCAATTCGGTCTCGTCGAGCGCCTTGACGTAGGCGTAGTCGCCGCCTCCGGCCACGAGCGCACCCGTGGCCCGGCCCTCGGTGAGCGTCGAGCTCGCGACAAAGAAGTCGCCGTCAAATTCGCTGGCCCCTGCGTTCACACGAACGACACATGGTTCAGTAGCAATGGCATTTCCGAGCACTCGATGTTGTGCCGCGTCCCAGACGCCAGTCGAAAAGTAGGTGTCCCCCTCGGAGTCCGTCAGCGAGTCCCAGAGGCCGCCGCAGCGCTCTTCTCGCGCGACGTTCACGAGACGATCCTCGGACGTGTCGATGACGAGCACGCTCGAGAAAGGCGCCGTCACGTCACCCGCGGAATGGGTGACGGCGACCAGGAGCTGATCGCCTCGCAGCGTGGGATCCGGTTCGAACGAGGCGACCGGGTAGTTGGGGTCCACCGCGTCCAGCAGTGAGAACGTGGCTATCAGTGACATGCTGGACGGATTCCAGACGATCACCTGCATCTCCGACGAGTCGATGATGTAGGCCTTGTCATTGGAGAGAATCGGGACCAGCCCGGGGTCGAACCACATGTGACTGAGACCCTGGTTCAGCAGGCTCAAGCTGTCTCCCTCGCGAAAGCTGCCGTTGCTATCGATCTCATATCGCGTGATGGTGGGGGATTCTTCCTGGCCCAACGCGAAGAACTGGCCCGAGCTGAACCCAAAAAGGCTGGAGCCGCCGCCGAGCTCGAGCACGCTTTCGTAGTCAATCTCGCTGCCCGCGCTCAAATCTGGCACCAGCGCCACATAGGAAGTGTTGACCCCGTCGTCCCCGAACTGTGTGCTGCCGATGGCGTAGAGTGGCTCATTCGCCTGAGCGGCTCCGGTCGTGGTGACGATGTCCTTCGAGTCTCCACACCCGGCGAGGTGCAAACTCGCGAGCACCGGCGCAGTGACCGATAGCCGACGAAACTGCCGTTGGCGCGGCAACTTCCCCATGCCTCCAACGAGCTTCAGCGCATTCATAATTGATATTCGATATCAACAATGAACGCGAGGTGCAACAATAATGAATCCTGCAAATCAATATCATTGACCGCCCGGGGCCCGAAAATGGCAGGCTCGAGTGGTCGATTCGTCGCAGTTCACATCAGGAGCCGTCATGCAATTTCGCCGCTCGTGGGTCCGACCTTTGACTGCCACACTCGCGCTCGGGGTGTCCTGTCTAGCCTTCAGCCTCGGTGCCTGCACACAGACGCCGAGCGCTGCCAGCCCTGATGTCGCAACCGGGCCGGGAGCTGCGGAGGTGCCCACGGCCACGGCCGGCACCGGCGAGATGAGCACGCAGTTCGCCGGTGTGATGCCACGTGGTCTGACGACAGTCGGCGCGGCCACGTTGGGCAATGCCCTGTATCTGGTGGGCGGCTACTTCGGCTCGCCGCACGACTACTCGAAGGAGTTCCAGAGCGGCGCCGTGTCGCGTCTGCAATTGTCGACCGGTGTGTGGGAAGATCTGCCCGGCGTCGATCCGATCCAGAGCCCGGCCGTGATCGGTGACGGCAAGTACCTGTACGAGATCGGTGGCCTGAAGACGCTGAACGCCGCGGGGCAGCCCACAGAGCTACGCTCGGTGGCGGACTCCGCGCGCTTCGATACGACTACCAATACCTGGGAAAAACTGCCGGATCTGCCGGAGCCGCGCTCGTCTACGTATGCGGTCGTGATTGGCAGTACGCTGTACGTGGTGGGCGGTTGGAAGCTCAACGGTGGCATGTACGACAACACCTGGAGCGAGACGATGCTGACGGCGGACCTGAACGCGCCAGCCTTCGCCTGGACCAGCGTCAAGATGCCATTCCAGATCCGAGCCCAAGGGCTCGTGGCGTTCGGGACCAAGATCTACGTCATCGGCGGGATCGCACCGGAGAGCTCGACGGACGCAGTGCACGTGCTCGACACGACGACAGGCGAGTGGACAGACGGGCCCGCCATGCCGACGGACAACATGACGGCGCGTGCCGCGGTGTACAAGGATCGCCTGTACGCGAGCGGCGGGGACGGCAAGATCTACCGCCTGTCGGAGGACGGTGCGAAATGGGACGCCGCTG
>JAYWEH010000351.1:0-4215 GCA_043780025.1 Deltaproteobacteria bacterium | reverse complement strand
CGAACGCAATCGCCTGCAGCTTCACCCAGGACCAGGGCAGGTCGAGCCTGTGCTCACCGGCGACTCGCTTCCAACCTGGAATCGCTTCGATCGCCCCCGTCGGCAGCCGATAGCCGCCGTTCGTCATGTCGACCCACCAGACCCGGTTAGCGGCGCCGAGGGCGCTCGACAGATCGTTCGTGCCCCACAAGCGATTGCTCTGGTACACGCCCTGCCCCGGGTCCCACACGCCGGCGCCCGCGTCGAAGAGCAGCACGTGGCGCGCCTCGGGCAACGCGTGCCAGCTCGGATACAGGGTCTGCAGGTCGGTGTGCAGGAATGTGTCATGCGTCGCCGCGCCCGCCACCTCTGCCAGTTCGCGAAACGGCCCGTTGAAGCGCGCGCCGACAACGCGCAGCGTCGCGGGCAGCCCCAGCAAACACAAAACCCCGAGCAGAGCGACCCCGACGTTGCGCGGCAAGCTCGCCGAGCCCACGGCGATCGCGATCAACAGCAGACCCGAACACGCCAGCATGTAGCGCGGCATGAGCACTGGCTGCACCGTCCAGGAGTAGCCGAGCGCAAAGGTCAGCGTGCCACCAAACACACCGAGCAACAGCGCGAGCCCGATCAAGCGTTCCCGCTCGCCTCGCCGGTGAAACGCCCACAGCGCACGGCCCGCAAGCGCGCCGCCCACCGCGAGCGCTACCGGCGCTTGCCAGGGGAACGAGATGTCCTCGAACTTGTAGGTGAAGGGGGCGGCCAGCGCAAACACCACGTAGCGCGCGCCGGGCCAGGGGATCCAAAAATCTCTGGAAACCTTGATCAGATGTTGTGCCGCAACCACCGCCCAGGGCAGGTAGCCGAGCGCAACCGCGAGGTGTGCCCACGCGAGCGCCTTCCAGCGTTGGCGATGGAAGCGAAATGCCAGGCCGAGCAGCATCAACATGCCCAGTCCGCCCGCGAGCGCGCCGTAATAGTGCGTGTAAAAAGCGACGACCGTGGCGCCGGCATGTTTGAATAGAGCGTGGCGTTCGCCGCGCGCCACCGCGAGGTAGCCGTACAGGACGCTCGCCGTCACGCTGGCCGCGAGCAAGGTGTACATGCGCGCCTCCTGCGCAAACGCAACGATGCCCGGGCTCGCGATCGCGAGCACCATGTACGCGTAGCCGGCGGGCGCGCCAAACAGTCGTCGCACCGGTCCCATACCGAGCCCGACGAGAAACAGCGCGGCCAGGAGTGATGGCGCACGCAGGGCCATCTCACCGGTGCCGAAGGCGCGCGTGGTCAGCAGGAGCCAGAAATAGTAGAGCGGGGGGTGCACATCTTCCGCGGTGAATTTCACGATCCCGCGGAAGCCGTGCTGCACCATTGCGAACGAAAACGTTTCGTCGAGCCACAACGGCTCGCGCCCGATGCCGAAGCCGAAGACCAGCGCTGCCGCGGCAACGAGCAGCAGCCCGATGCCGACCGTCGTCAGCGGCTGCGGCTGTTCAGAATTCTCAGGTCCGACTGAGGTGGCCACGCAGGCTCTTAACAATCAGCTGACGTCGCGTCGTCGCATCCCGACGCACCCTCCTAGCGTTTTGGCGCAATTCGCCCCGGAGCCGTGGGTGATTGATTCGGGGCGAAAGGCCCCGCGGGGAAATCTGCGGCGCCCCGTAGCGCTTGACATTCGGACTCACGAACTCAAACCTGTACGACGCCTGAGTGCCAAAACCAAATGGAGGCAGCCATGTCGTATGTCGATGGATTCGTCGTGCCCGTACCCAAGAAGAACCTCGAGAAGTACCTCGCCATCGCGAGCCAGGCCGGCGCGATCTGGAAGGAATACGGCGCGCTCGAATATTACGAGTGTGTGGCGGACGACGTGAAGCCCGGCAAAGTGACGTCCTTCCCGCAGGGCGTGTTGCTCGAGCCGGACGAAGTCGTGATCTTCGCGTGGATCCGCTACGAGTCCCGCGCTCACCGTGACGAGGTCAATGCCAAGGTCATGAACGACCCGCGCATGAAGATGGACCCGGAACACATGCCCTTTGATGGTAAACGCATGGTGTTCGGCGGTTTCAACGCCATCGTCGAGCTGCCGGCGTCAGCAGCCCCGCGCAAGGCGAGCTGAGCAACCCCGCTCGATAGCGTGCGCTCGCCGACACCTTGGTGCGCTACTCGAGTTCGACGAGGACCTCGCCTCGGTTGTCGTTCTGATCGGTATACACGCAGCGGATTGCCACGGCCTACTCGGGCAGCGCCGTGCGGCACTCCGCTGTTGCGCGGAGCACACCTGCGAGCGGCAAGGCGGTCAGAGCGACCTCGCCGGTGGTCGACGAATGAGTCGATGCTGCCGAGCGCGCCCTGGATCGCCGCTTCCATGCTGGAGCTGGTGTCGATGACGAACCGAAGATCCACGGGCACCCCGCCGTGCCCTCGCCCGCCACGGTGCACGTGGGTGCGCTCGAGCACATCGGCCTTGCCCGCGTCGTCCAGTGAAACCACGAATGTGTTGCCGCCGCCAGCGGCGTCCGCCGGTGCGATCTGGTAGCAGCCCGGGTTGATCGCGCTCGCACGCGCTCACGAATACGTCGGCCTGAGCGCAATCCCGCCCTCCGCACAGGTCACGGTGCAGCAGACCTGTACGCCGTCCACGAGCGTCGCCCGAGCCGGAGCCCTCGCAACCGAGCCGCGTGACGGCGGCCAATGCCACGGCGCTGGTGAGCAGGCCGCGGCCGCCGCGGGTGGAAAAGTGAAAGCGAACTCGAGTTCATCCGTCGCACCTCCGCTGGGCGGTGCCGGGACCTTCCATCGAAAAACAGGCGGTTTGCGTCGAAGCAGGCTGGCATCGTCCCGACCTCGTCCCGACCGCTTCGAACCTGCCCTGGCCTTCGTCGTGGACCCGCACATAATCCCCCGGATGCGCAATCGGCTGCGGTTTCATCAGATGCTAGTGGGGAGCCTCGCCGCTTGGGCGTGCGGCGGTGACGCGGTCAGTTTGGTCCCCCCGGACTTCGAGCCACCGGCAGGCGAATTACCGAGCGGTGACGGCCCTGGAACGTCGCTGCCCGATGACGCAGATGGCCCGGGGGAGCCCAATGACGGGGCGACACCCGAGCTCGAGCAGCCTGCGGCTCCGGAGGACGACGGCACGGCCAACGACGGAGAAGACGACGTTTTGGGCTCGGTGCTGCCCTACGATGTCGTCGCAGCAAGCGCGCTCGAGCTTCTCGAGACGCATTGTGGCTCCTGCCACGCGGGCGGTGCGAGCGAAGGGGGCTTCGGGGACGTTCTGGACATCCCGAAGTTGATCGAGAGCGGGCTGATCGTGCCCGGCTCGAGTGACACGTCACCGTTGATGGCATTGATCCGGAACGGCAACATGCCGCCCGAAGACGTCCGCGAGCGACTGATCGACGGTGAGCTCGCAGTGCTCGGGCGCTTTATTGACGAGCTCCAGTTGCCCGCGTCTCCGTGCACCCCGCTACCATTCGTAAGCCAGGACGACCTGTACGCGGCGCTGCTCGGCGACATGGCGTCCCAGCCCGAAGCCGAAAGGCCGTTCATTCGCTACCTGGGTTTGACCTATGCCAGCAACGCGGGGTTGTGTGGCCGCGCCCTGGGAGAGCCGCGCCTCGCGCTGTTCAAGCAGCTCAACAGCGTGTCCACCGCACCCGAAATTCACGTGCCCGAAGCCATCGACCAGAACCAGCTCGTGTATCGCATCGATTTGCGCGACTACCGCTGGGACCGCGCCATCGATCTCGAGGACGATGGCAGCAGCGATTTCGCCGACGGCTGGCTCGCCATCGTGAGTGGCGCTGCGCCGTACGCGGTGGAGCTCCGCGGCTCCGAGGCGAATGCTCTGCGCGGGGCCACGGGCACCGCCGTGCCGTTCTTGCCGGTGAACGCCTTCGTCCACGCGTCAGCGGCGGGCGACCTCTACTACGCGTTGATCGGTGCGCGAGCCAATGTCTTCGATACGCAGGTCCAGCTCGGCATCGAGTTTGATCAAGCGGTGCTCGATGGATCCGCGAAACGTGCCGGGTTCGTAGATTTCGCGCCGCGGCGCGAATCGAGCGTCTGGCGCGTGCCGCAAGGCGCTTCGTCCCGGCGTTACTATTGGTTCTTGGAGCAGAACCACGAGCAGTCCAATGCGGAGTCGATGTTCGATAGCCCGCTCGATCGCGAGTGGGGAGGAGAGCAGGCCATTTTCACGCTTCCGAATGGCTTACAGGCCTATCTGGT
>JAYWEH010000350.1:0-10005 GCA_043780025.1 Deltaproteobacteria bacterium | reverse complement strand
ACGTGCGCCGGGCTTCCCGAAACGGATACAAGGCGGGGGCTCTGGACTACGGCTTGAAGCGTGCGCGCGGCGAGCTGATCGCGATTTTTGACGCCGATTTCGTGCCGCCCCCCGATTTCTTGCTGGCGACCGTGGGTCATTTTACCCAGGCCAATGTGGGGATGGTGCAAGGGCGCTGGGGTCACCTCAATCGCGACGCGAGCCTGCTCACCAATTTGCAGGCGCTGATGCTGGATGGCCACCACCTGGTGGAAAATCAGGCCCGCTACGCCGCGGGTTGCTATTTCAACTTCTCTGGAACTGCCGGTATTTGGCGCCGCCAGGCCATCGACGAGGCGGGTGGCTGGCAACACGACACCCTGACCGAAGACCTGGATCTGTCGTATCGCGCCCAACTCGCAGGGTGGCGTTTCGTGTACAGGCCGGACGTCGTCGCACCGAGCGAGCTGCCCGAGGACGTGTTTGCATTTCGGGCTCAGCAGTACCGTTGGGCGAAGGGCACCGTGCAGACCGCGCGCAAGGTAATGCGCGGCGTCATGGATGGCCCGTTGCGCCGTGATCAGCGCCTCGAAGCGTTTTTTCACCTGACTCCGCATTTTGCGTACCCGCTGATGCTGCTCTTGTGCCTGCTCTTGCCGTTCGCGCTCGTGGCGATGCCGGCGGCTGAGGATTGGGTGGCGTTGCTGATTGTGGACGTCCCCTTGTGTTTTGGTGCCACGGGCTCGCTCGCAGCGTTCTATGCGATGGCCAACCGCGCCCAGGGGCGTCCGGTGGGTGAGGCTTTGATGAGGTTGCCGGCGCTCATGGCTCTCGGCATCGGATTGAGCCCGTATCTGTCCCGCGCCGTGCTCGAAGGGCTGACCCAGGACGCCGGGGAGTTCGTGAGGACACCCAAGCGCGGGCTACGTGCGAGCCGCTATTTGCAGCGCCGCGCCCCGCTACCGTTGATGGAGCTCATCCTGGCGGTTGTCAGCGTCGCCAGCGTGGTGATTTCGCTGGAGACCGATCACTACCTGGCCACGCCCTTCGCGCTCCTATTTGCGTTCGGCTACTCGTACATGGCGGGGCTAATGACCATTGAACAGCTGGCGCGCCGCCGCGCGCTTGCCCCCTCCGCAGCCAGCGTCATCGCGAAAATCTGACGGGCTGACAACGAGGACGGGGGGAGGGGAGGGGAGCTGATGGGGGATATTTTTCGAGTCGGAGCCCTGGAGCCCCACATGCTCTTCCGGAGGCAGCGGCCCAAGGGCCTTTCTGCGCGCCCAATAGAGCGCTCGGCAGGGTGCGTTCCGCATTTTACTGAGGCCGTCCGAGACGATGAGCGCTCGGCGGGCAGGATTCGTGGTATATAAGGGCGTCCCGGGTAGGGGCTTTTCCGGTGAGCTTCACCGTAATGGCTCTATTGCTGCCCAGTCCGGTCTAGGTTTCGTGTGGAACTTTCCGCGTCGGGCCGTTACGATCGGAAGTCTTCGGGCAGGTGACCGGTCGCGATGTTTGTTGGGTTCGGGCCCCGGAGCCCCAACCGAGGGTCAGATTGAGGCCCAGCTAACGGATTTGGCCATCACCACGGAGGTTTCCGTATGACGAAAGCGGACATCGTTCAGGCGGTCTACAGCAAGCTGGGGGGCTTCTCGAAAAAGGAAGCCGCTGACCTGGTGGACCAAGTCTTCGATTCGATGAAGGAGACGCTGGGGCGTGGCGAGAAGATAAAAATCTCCGGCTTCGGCAACTTCGTGTTGCGGGACAAGCGCCAGCGCCAAGGGCGCAATCCCCAGACCGGTGAACCGATTGTGATCACTGCGCGCCGCGTGCTCAATTTCAAGGCGAGCCAGCTCTTGAAGCAGGCGCTCAACGAAGAACTGGCAGAAGGCAACTGGGCGGGTCACGCACAGAATGGCCAATCGTCGGGGGACGTCCGCCTGAAGGGCATGGATACCGGGTCGAACGGCGGGGACAAGGGCGCATAGCCGGCGATGCCGCAGCGGGACTTGGTCAAGCTCTACTACCGGATCGGTGAGGTCTCCGACATCGTCGGAGTGCAACCGCACGTCCTGCGCTATTGGGAGACGGAATTTCGTTCGATTCGTCCGCAGAAGTCGAGCAAGGGCCAACGCGTGTATTCGCGGCGCGACGTCGAAAAGCTGCTCAAGGTCAAAGACCTGCTGAAAAATCAGGGGTTCACCATCGCGGGCGCGCGCAAGCGCTTGAGCGAGCCGGCCGCTCCCGAAGAAGCCCCCGAGGAAATCCCGATCGAGAGCCGCGCCAAGAACATGCGTCAGGCGCTGCTCGGCATCCGGCAGGACATCGTGCGCTTGCTCGATGAGATGGCCGAGTCGAGCGCCGAACGTCCTCTGCCCTGAGCAGCCGACCTCTGCTCGTGGCTAGGCGAGCCTCCTCGGCAATGCCGACCTTGACAGCTGCGCTCGACCCGAGTGATTGGAGAGAACACTCGACAGGAGAACTGACTCGATGGCTGAAGGTTTAAACCGCGTCATGCTGCTCGGAAATCTCGGAGCGGATCCCGAGTTGCGCATGACCAGCGGAGGCCAAGCCGTGCTCAAGCTGCGTTTGGCGACCAGCGAGACCTATATGGATCGCAACAAGACTCGGCAGGAACGCACCGAGTGGCACAACGTGGTGATCTGGGGCAAACGCGCCGAGGCGCTGTCGAAGATCCTCGCCAAGGGCACGCGCATCTTCGTCGAAGGCGGGCTGCGAACGTCGAGCTACGACGATCGCGAGGGCAACAAGAAGTACCGCACCGAGATCGTGTGCTCCAATATCCTGCTGCAGGGTCGAGGTGGCGGCGGTGGTCCAGGCGGTCCCGGTGGTGGTGGCAGTGGCGGTGGATTCAAGGATGCACCCGGCGGCGACGATGGTGGCGGAGATATGCCGGACAATTACCGTCCGCAGTCCGGGCCGCCCCAAGGCGATTTCCCGGAAACGGAAGACGACGATATCCCGTTCTGAGCCGTACGCGCGCAGGGCCTGTGTCGCCCTGATGTTTGCGCTGGCGTCGGGCGCGTGCGCGCGCCCGGAGGTGGTGCAGAGCGCCGCGAATCCTCCGAGCGCTCTCCCATCTGCGGCAGAGCCGCTGTCTGGCTCTGTCGAGCCGGCGGCGGTGCAGCCCGACCCTGAGCCCCGGGGCTTGG
Source organism: Deltaproteobacteria bacterium (assembly GCA_043780025.1). Lineage (GTDB taxonomy): Bacteria > Myxococcota_A > Polyangia > Polyangiales > Polyangiaceae > SZUA-265. The sequence continues at coordinate 6,853 of JAYWEH010000350.1, read as the reverse complement.
ATCCGAGCCTGGCCGATCGCGTGCCCTTGTGGCTGCCCCGCCTTTACGGCGCCTTGCACGAGCTGGCTGCTGGCGGGCGTGATCGACACGTCCGGATCCTCTGGTTTGGGGACTCGCACACGGCCGCCGATTTCTGGTCGGGCGCCGTTCGGCATGCGCTGCAACAGCGGTTTGGGGCGGGAGGCGCTGGCCTGGTGCTGCTCGGGCGGCGCATGTACCGGCACGCTCTGGCGCAGCTGTCGACCTCGGGGGGCTGGCGTCCGATCCCCCGGACTGCAGCCGCGACCTGGCTACAGGCGGACGGCGTGCTCGGTCTCGCGGGTCTCGGCGCCGTTCCCACCAGCGACGACGCGGGTGTTGCGCTGGCGCTGAACGCGGGCACGGCGTCGGCCGGGCCGCTGCGCTGGCAACTTTTGTATCGCCTGCCGCGGCCTGGTTCGGCGTTTCAGGTGCAGCTCGGGGACGAGCCGCCACGTGAAATCCGTGCGGGGGTGGGTGAACGCCGGCCTTCGGGGCTCGAGAGCGCCTCGTTGTCGAGCGCGGGAGCGGCCGAGCTGCGCCTGGGCGGCTTCGTGGATGAACCGGAGCTATTTGGTGTGATCATCGAGCGCGAGTCGAGCGGCGTCGTGCTCGACACGTTGGGTATCAACGGCGCTCGCGCCGCCACGCCGCTCGCCTGGAACGCCGACGCCTGGGTTGCGGAGCTCGAGGCGCGCCAGCCGGACCTGGTGGTGCTCGCGTACGGCACGAACGAAGTGGGGGATACGGCGCCGATGAGCGAGTACCAAGCGCACTATGCTGGCCTGCTCGAACGCGTACGCAGCGCCGCTCCCGATGCCGATTGTTTGCTGCTCGGGCCGACCGATCGCGTGGCCAAGGATTGGACCAGCATGCCGCGGGTCGCCCTGCTGGATCGCACGGGGCGGCAGATCGCGGCCGAGCTCGGCTGTGCCTTCTTCAGTCCGCTCCAGGCGATGGGCGGCCCCGGCAGCTTGCGGCGCTGGGCCTTCAGCAATCCGCAGCTGGCGCGGCGCGACCGGGTGCACCTCTTGGCCTCGGGTTATCGGCGCCTTGGTATTTCACTAGTGGAACAAATAGTCGCTTCCTTTCAGACGTGTTACCCGGATGCGGTGCTCGCGCCGTGAGTGGACCAGGCTTGCCGCCGGAGCATGCGGAGCTCGCGGAGCGCGTGCGCAAGCGCTTGCGCGAGCGCATGGACAAGACGCGACGCGCGTTACCCGAGGCGGTGGTGGCGGCGCGCAGCGCCAAGGTGGTCGAGCGTCTGCTCGCGCTGCCCTGGCTCATCGAGGCGCGCTCGGTGGCGTTGTTCTGGCCGCTCCCCGGCCGCCGCGAGGTCGACCTGCGCCCACTCGATGCGGCGCTGCTCGAGCGGGGGGTGGCGCGCTATTACCCGTTCATGGATCCGAGCGAGCGCGGGGTCACGACGGGATTTCGGCGGATCGATCGCCGCGAGCAGTTGGTGCGGCGTGGTCGCTCATTTGCAGAGCCGCCGCCCGACGCGCCGACGGCGCGCGCGGGGGACATCGACCTCGTGGTGGTGCCGGCGCTGGCGGTGAGCCCTGACGGACACCGGCTCGGCTTCGGCACGGGGTTTTACGACGTGACGCTGCCCGATTTTTGCCCGCCCGCGCGCTCGGTGGCGGTCGCCTTCTCGTTTCAGGTCCTGGTCGAAGTGCCGGCGGCGCCTCACGACGTGGCCTGCGACCTCGTTGTCACGGATCAGCACCTGCTGGACCCGCGCGACATCGGTTAGAACCCGCTCTAGTGCCTCGATTCTATCGAATCGAGGCCAAGATCGATGCCCTCGCTCCAGCCGGGGCATCCGAAATTCCCATCGCTTCATTGGAAGCGGCGTACTAGCGGCGGCCGAGGGTGGCTCGGCGCGGCCACCATGACGGCAGCGCGCCCGCGAAGGCGATGAGCGGGGCGACCCACACCGGCAGGCCGATCACGATCGCCAGCAGAGCGGCGCCTGCCGCGCCCACGCTGCACCACAGGGTGTATTCGGCATTTTCATGCAGCTCGCGCGCGAGCGCGAGCGCGAGCGCCGCGTCTTTGACGTCGCCCGACACGACGTCGACGTCCCAGCGTTCGAGCGGGCCCGCTCCGGGATCGATGTTGATGGACAGCTGGGCCGCGCCGAGCGCGCTGTCATCGACGCTCGCGCGTCCAATCACTGCCACCGGCGCACCCACCTGTGACAAGCGCCGGATCTCGTCAGCGCGGGCCTCCGGCAACACCTCCGGCCGCACGTGGTCGATCCCGAGCGTTCGCGCCAGGGCACGACAAGTCTCGCGCGCCTCTCCCGACAGGAAGACGGGCTCCACGCCAGCGTCGAGCAACCGTTGTACCGCGGCGCGAGAGCCCGGCGCCAGATTGTCCTGTAGGGCAAGCAAGCCGACCCAGCGTGTGTCGAGCGCGACGAGCACGACGCTGCGCCCGAGCGCTTCGAGCTCCGCGATCCGGGCTTCCGCCGAGGCCACGCTGACGCGGCGCTCGAGCAACAGCGCGCGGGTTCCGACGATCAGCGCCTGGCCGCTCGATGCTACGGCCGTGACACCGAGGCCCGGCAAGAAGTTAGGGTTGCGGGTGGCATCGGGACGGACCTGATGGGCCTGAGCCGAGCGATTGAGCGCTCGCGGAACGGAGCCAGGCGCCCCAGTGAAGGCGCCTGTCACGAGCGCCAGCAGCTCTGCGCTCGTCACCCCTGGGCTCGGCTCGATGCTGGCGACTTCGAGATCGCCGGAGAGCAGGGTGCCATCTGCGCAAAAGACCGCGCGCGTGACCCGGCTCAGCCGGTCGAGCGCGGAGGCGGTTTGAATTGCCAGGCCGCCCTCGAGGAGCCGGGACACGCCGCGTGACACGTGCAAGGCGACGCGCTCGACGAGCGCCACGTTGGCGAGCGTGCAGAACACGGCAGCGCCCTGGCTGAGCCCGAGGAGGGGATGGCGATCGGCAAACACCGCGATCGCCATGCCCAGCGCCCCGGCGAGCGCGGCCAGCGTCGTGCTCGCGCGCACTGCGAGCTTCGCCCAGGCGCTGTGGCGATCGGCGCGGCGCCTGGGATCGAGGCTGAGCCGGGCCCAGGCTCGATCGTCCCCCGCCCAGCGCACGACCGCGCGCAGGGCGCCTTCGACGACGCGCGCTCCGGCGATCAGCGCGTCGCCTTCCTGCCGCACCACCGCAATGCGAGCACCCCACCAGGGTACGACGCGTGCCCGTCCGGCCAGCACCACCGCGTCCGCCGGCGCCCGGTTACCGGCTTCGAGCACGAACTCCTGTCCTGGTTTGAGCTCACCCGCCACACCCCGGGCCGCGTCATCGAGGTGGTCGCTGCGCAGGCCGAGCGCGTCGAGCACACGCGCCCGCTCGGGATCGCGCGCCCGCCACGCCGCGATGCCAAGAGCGTGACTGCCACTGGCCACGGCGCAGACGAACCCGGCGATGCTCGCGGCGAGCGGTGCCGATGCGGGCTCGAACCACGGCAGCAGCAGCGCTGACGATGTCGCAGCGAGCGGTGCGGCCCCGAGCCACAATCGGCGCTCGCGGAGGCCGGGTACGGGGGTGCGGGCGGCTGCCGCAATGAAAAACGCGCAACTGAAAGCCGCGAGCAAGGGCGCGGCCCAGCTGAGATTTTCTCGGGCAGACGTGAAGCCGAGTGCCCCTGCGCACAGACCGAACGCACAGGCCAGTGGCCCATCCGTCCAACGCAGGCGCGGAGCCGTTTCGCTCGCCGCCGTGCTGATTGCCGACTCCGGCGCGAAAACGGCCTCGCCGCTGGAGCTCAATGGGATTGTTTCAGAGGCGGCGATCGGCACCGGCTCCCGCAGAGCCGTCGCGGAGGCCGGCACGAAATCGTCGCGGCATTCAGGGCTGCAGAAGTAGTGGAAGCGCTCGAAGAACAGCGCGACGCGCGCTGCACGCAGCGGATCGACAGGTGCGCCGCAGCCCGCGCAGGGCAGCGTCAGGGCCTCTATGGCAGCAGCGGTCGCATCACTCATCCGCCATCATTGCCCAAGCCAATACGGCTTTGGAGGTGTGCAAGCGGGCCTCCGCTTGATCCCAGACGTAGCTGTTCGGCCCGTCCAGCACCTCGGCGGTGATCTCTTCTCCGCGATGCGCGGGCAGGCAATGCAGGACCATCACGTCACGAGCGGCACAGCCGAGCACCGCCGCGTCGACACACAGGCCTCGGAAGGCGCGCAGGCGTTCTTCGTGCTCGGCCTCCTGGTCCATGCTCGTGAATACGTCCGTGCTGATGACGTCGGCGCCTTCGGCCGCGCTCTGTGCGTCGCGCACGACGGCGACACGAGCGCCGCGCTGCTCGGCCCGGCGAATCTCAGCGGGATTGGGGTCGTAGCCGCTCGGGCAGGCCAGCGTGAGGCTTAGCTGGAGAAGACCCGCGGCCTCCAGCCAGGAGTTCGCCATGTTGTGGCCGTCCCCGATCCAGGCGTAGCGGAGCTCCCGGAGATTGGGTTTGACGCGCCGGACCGTCTGCAGGTCAGCCAAGAGCTGCATTGGGTGGCAGTGGTTGGTCAGCGCATTCAGCACCGGCACGGTGCTCTCGTGCGCGAGCTCCTTCAAACGGTCGTGCTCGAACGTCCGCAGTGTGACGGCGTGAACCATGCGCGACAACACGCGCGCGGTGTCGGCGATCGGTTCTCCCCGGGCGAGCTGCGAGCCCTGCGAAGAGATCACGACCGGGTGCCCGCCGAGTTCGGTCACCGCCACTTCGAGCGACAAGCGCGTGCGCGTCGAAGCTTTCTCAAAAATCAATGCCACGGATTTACCGAGCAAGGGCTTGCTCGCTCGAAGAGTACCTCGCTCGGCGCGGAAACGGTCGGCCGCATCCAGCAGGCGCAGCAGACCATCGGAGCCCAGGTCGGACAGTTCAATGAAATGGCGTGTCAAGCGTCACTCGTCCCTTTTGTCGACATCTCTCAACGTTCAATCGACGTGAGCACTCGATCGACGATGGCCACCCCTTCGTCGATCTCCGCTCTCTCGATGTTGAGGGCGGGTGAAAAGCGCAGCGCCGAACCTCCCGCGACCGTGAGCAGCACGCCGGCCTCGCGCAGTGACTCGAGCAGCGTCCGCACGTCCACGTCGCTCCGGAGCACCAGCGCCTGCAACAGGCCGAGCCCGCGGCTGCCCTCGACCGTCTTCGGATGGCGCCGCGCGAGATCCTGCAGCCGTTCGCCCAGGTAGGCACCATTCCGAGCCGCCTGCTCGATCAGCTGATCGGCGTCGATCCGCGCGAGCACGGCTCGCGCCACCGCGGAGGCGAGCGGATTGCCACCAAAGGTGCTGCCATGGCTGCCGGGCGGTAGGGCACCCTCGAGGTGCTTCTGACACAACATCGCGCCGATCGGGACGCCCCCGCCGAGCCCCTTGGCCAGCGCGATCGCGTCAGGCCGGACGTCTGCGTGCTCGAAGCCCAGAAATTTTCCGGTGCGCCCGATCCCCGTCTGAATCTCGTCGCCCAGGAGCAGCGCGCCGCTTTTCTCCGTCAGGCTGCGCAGGCGCTTCAAGAAACCGGGCGGCGCGGGCGACACGCCGCCTTCACCCTGGACCGGTTCGACCAGCACGGCTGCCACGGTGTCGTCGAGGCGTGCTGCCACGGCATCGGCGTCCCCGAACGGCAAATGAATCACCCCGGCGAGCGGCCCAAAACCCTCGCGGTAGCTCGCTTGGCCGGTGGCCGCGAGAGCGCCAAGCGTGCGGCCGTGGAACGAGCGATCGAAGGCGATCACCTGGTAGCGCTGCGTTTCCCCCTGCGCGTAGAAGTGGCGGCGTGCCAGCTTGAGCAGCGCTTCGATCGCCTCCGTCCCCGAGTTGCAAAAGAACGCGCGAGCAAACCCGGTGCGCTCACACAGGTCGCGGGCGAGCAGGATGTTCGGCTCGTTGTAATAGTAGTTGGCGATGTGCCCGAGCCGCTCGGCTTGACGCCGCAACGCGGCGACGATGTCCGGATGGGCATGCCCGAGCGCCGTCACCGCGATGCCGGCGTACAGATCGAGGTAACTCTTGCCGGTCGCGTCCCAGACTCTGCGGCCTTCTCCGCGCACCAGCACGAGATTGGGCTGGCGGTAGTTGGGATAGAGATAGGTCCGGCCGATTTCGACCAGAGCGCTTTGTTCCTCGGGGGTCACTGCACTGGCTTAGCGCGTTTTTCGTCGCAAATGCCAGAGTCCCTGCGCTGCGCGCCGAGCCGGTACCGAGGCCCTCGCGCTCGTTCCGTTCGCCCCTGGCTTGATGGCCTATTGGTGTGATTGCAGCACTCTACGGACTTCATGTGGCAATGCGGGGTGAGCTTGCTAGGCTGACGAGCGTCATGAACGCTCGCTGCCAGTGGCCACGTGAGCTCCACCGACGCGCCTGGAGCGCGTCCGCGTTGGCGCTGGCGTTTGCGCTCGGGGCGCCGCGGCTCGTTCGAGCCGCCGAGCCTCGGGCTTGCCCGCCTGACGAATGGTTCTGCGAGGGCGAGGGGGTTCCTCGGGAACCCGAACCAGCGCCCCTGGCGCCGAGCTCAGAGCCCGAGGACAGCGAACCGGGATCGCAGGACCAGAGCGTGGAGCCCGCGTCGCCGGACGCGCCGCCCAACATCGATCTCGAGTCCGCGCCGCCGGAGCCCGTCGAGCCCGGGGACGAAGCCCCAGCCGCCCCCAGCAACAAATGGAGCGCGAACCTGCATATGGAGGGCGTGATGCTGGAGCAGCGCCCGGGCCGCGGTGCGGCCGGTATGGGTGGGGTGGGTGCAGGCCTGCGCTACAGCGTCCACCCCGTTGTCACGCTGGAAATCGGCGTCGATTCGCTGCTGGGCACGGATTAC
>JAYWEH010000349.1:0-4242 GCA_043780025.1 Deltaproteobacteria bacterium | reverse complement strand
ACGCCGTGCGCATCGCCAGCCGCTGGTTCGCTTCGCGCGACCCCGAGCTGCAGGCGCCCTGAGCTGATTCCCGCGGGGCCCCGGAGCCCCGCTTCGATGCTCAGAGTCCGGAGGCGGCGTCGGATGCGCCGGTGAGCAGGTTGAAGAGGTCGTCGGAGTATTCGCCGGACAGGCCGAGGCCGACGAACCAGCCGTCCACGTCGAAGGCGTAACGGCCTCCATAGCGGCTCTCGGCGCCCGCGCTGAGCGTCACGCGCAAGCGCGAGCTTTGCTCGCGCCACCACTCCCAGCCCGACCCCGAAAGACCGAACCATCGCCCCCACCACTTCGAGCCCAGCAAGATCACCCCGAGGTGCGTCTCGAGGCCCCCGCCGAGCAGCGCGCGCTCAGTCGGCTCGTCCGTGATCGGAATGCCGTAGTGCGGGGCGATCAACACGTCCGCGCGGCGCGGGGCGTCGTAGTCGCGCAGGTGCTCGTATTCGATCCAGAGCTCATCCAGCCCTTCGAGCCGCTTCTCGGGGGGCTCGCTCGAGTTGGCCAGTTCCTCGAGGCAGCCGAGCAGCTCGTCCTTCTTGTCCAAGAGCCACTCCGTCTCCGCGGCGATGTCCTCGAGGATCATCTCGCGGAACACCTGGATCAATGAGGCGAGACGCCGGGCGCGCACCGCCTCGGGCACCTGGGGCAATTTCACGAAGCTGCTGAGCGCACGCCGGTGTGTGCGCAACCCCTGCTCGAAGCGCAAGAATGCGCGGGACTCTTCCTCGGTCTGCACGTCCGGGAAAAAGTCCCAGCCATAGCCGCCGCCGATGCCGATCAGTGGCACGGCGATCACGCCTGCGACGCCGCCCCGGTCGGCGTTCTTTGTCGCGTACAGTATCGGCGCCAGGGTGACGTGGTTTTCGCCGAACAAGTCTCGCGCGCGGGAGTAGCGCTGGCGTAGCGTTTCGAGCGAATCGCTCTCGCGCGCGGCGTCGAGCGTTTCCGCGCGCGTTTCTGTCTCCGTCAAGGTCGTGCGAGCCTGCGCGAGTTCGATCCGCTGGGCCTTCTGCTGGTGGCGTAGGCGATCGACCAGGCGGGTGAGCAGCGCCGCCGATTGCAGCGCCGCCGGGCCTGCCGTGCCCGCTTGGATGGTGGCTTCGATCTTGGTGAGCTCCGCTTCGAGACGGCCGACGACGGCGTCGCCGGCGGTCTGGCGGGGCGCCGTTCGGACTAGGCGCTCCAGATCGTCACCGAGCGAGCTGGCGTAGTCCAACGCCGCTTCGCGCGCAGCGGGCTCGGACGCTCTCGAAAGCGCCTCGACGAGGAGATCGAGCGCGCGCTGCCGGCGCACGAAGTTGTCTGCGATGCGCTCGAGTTGAGCCAGGCGCTGTTCTTCCAGCGCGAGCACTGCGCGGTGCCCGGCGCTCGCCCGCTCTGCCGCGCTGACCACGCCCCCCTTGCCGAGTGCATCGCGTTCGGCCAGAACCTTGGGCTTCAGGCTCGCGACGCGCTCGCGCACGAGCTCGACGTGAGCCGTCAAGATCGCGCTCGCTCGTGCTGCGGAAGTGTCCGCTTCGACGAAGGTGATCAACGCCTGGTCTTCGGCTTCGGCTTCGGCCTGGGCCTCGCGCAACGTGTCGGCCCAGTCGGGTTGCTCGGGGTCCGACTCTTCGAGGGCTTTGCGGGCCGTGCGGCTGCGGTATTCGTGGATGGACAGCTCGTTCGGGCTTTTGGCTTCAGCGCGTTGCTCCAGCGTTTCCACCGCGGCGCGTGTCACGGCCACGTCGATCTGGGACTGATCTGCGGAGGCGCTGGTGGGTGCCGGCACCACAACCTCCACTGGCGGATCCGCGGCGAGTGCCGCAGTCGAAGCCAATACACCGCTCAGACTGAGGAGCGCGCCAGGCCCACGCTGCCGGGTGCGTCGCGCCGCAGCGATTGACGGAACGGAGCCACCCCGAATATCCTTGTCCATCGGGGGTGACGATAATGGATGTCGAGTCGCACGAACAGGGAGCTCGCGGTGGATGATCGGGGCCGTGTGGGCTGGAGTCGGCGGGATGTATTGCTCGCGCTCGGGCTGAGCGCCTGCAGTGCTCCGCAGACTAGCTCGAGAACTCCGGCGACTCCGGCGGCCCAGCGCGAGCAGATCCTCAGCACGGCGTGGCCCGCGTGCAAGAGTCCGGCGCTGGGCAGCAGATCGCCCACGGCCTTTCCGCGCGTCGACATCCATTGCCACGTGTTCAACGCCTTGGACTTGCCCATCGAGGGCTTCATCCGCAGCCTGGCAGGGGGTGCCGGCGTGCCGGATGCGCTCGTGCGCAAGCCCGCGCGCCTGGTCGAAGAGAACATCATCCGACTGACTGACAGCCGACGGGGGACGAGCGGGATCGACCTGCCGGGCGCATCCAAGGCGATTGGGCCGCTCCTGCCGGTGCTCGAGAAGTCGCCCGTCGCGAGCCGGGTGGGCGCGCTGGTCGACACCGTGGAGCTCGTCACGCGCCCGCGCGCGCAGGTGGCCGCACAGATCGCCAAGGACTACCCCGAGGTGGGCTTGTTTACCCCGGCGCTGGTCGACTTCCAGCACTGGCACGACGGCAAGCCGCCCCGAACGTCGCTCGAGGAGCAGGTGGTCGAACACGAGCAGATCGCCCTCGAGTTCGCCTGCAAGGGCGGGCCCTCTTTCCACCACTACGCGGCCTACAATCCGCTGCGCGACGTGCGGGATGCCGGGGCGTCCCTGTCGCTCGTCAAACACGCCATCGAGAAGCGCGGCTTCATCGGCGTGAAGATGTACCCGCCCACCGGCTTTCTCCCGCTCAACAACTCGCGCTTCTCCGATCGAGACGCACGCCTGCTTGGCAAGCAGCTCGACGAGCGCCTGCGCGAGTTCTATGAATATTGCGAGACCGAGGACGTGCCCATCATGGCGCACGCCAATGAGAGCAACGAGTTCGGCCCCGGCTTCGGCTGGCGCGCGAACCCGTGGGGTTGGGGCATGGTGCTCGCTGAATATCCCGAGCTGCGCCTCAATTTTGGGCATTTCGGTCACGCCCGCGGCGTGAGCGGCAACACGGACTTCACCTGCAGCTGCTGGTCGAAGCAGATCGTGGAGCTGATGGCAGACAAGGCGCACGTCTATGCGGACATCAGCAACTCCGAGCTTTATCGGGACACCGCGTACCGGAGCAGCTACGAGCAACTCCTGTTGCGGCGGTTCAGCCAGTTTGGCGACGTCAGCCGGCGTGTCATGTACGGGAGCGACTGGTGGATGTTGAAGTTCAACCCCGAGCCGGCGAAGGACTTTTACCCCGAGCTGGTCAAATTTTTCGGGGCCAACGCGGCGCTAAGGCCGCACCTGGAGCGCTTCATGTCTCACAACGCGCTCGAGTTTCTGGGCATCCGTACAGCGGATGGCGCGTTTGACGACGGCAACAAGAACCGCCGGCGATTGCTCGCGTATTACAAGGAAAAAGCCGCGCCGGTTCCCGCCTGGCTGGCGCCGGCGACGTAGCGCATGCGTCCGCCTCAAAGAGAAACCCGCTCGAAGAGATACTCCTCGATACCATCGGAACCTGCGTGGTTCTCCCCCACGCGGCGAAAGCCACACTTGTCCAGTACGCGTATCGAGCTCAGATTCTGAATTGCAACGTACGCCGCCAGGGGACGGATGGGCTCCACGTGCAAGAAGGAAGATAGCGCCGCAGTGGCGATGCCTCGACCCCAATACTCTTGCCCGATCCAGTACCCAACAAGGCGCGAGTTCCCATCGTTCCAACTCAGAATATTGCCGGCGGGCATCGTTGCCGACAACGATTGTCTTCTTCAGTACGCTCGAATCTAGCAACACCTTGGTACGCCAATGCCGCATGAAGGCGTCCCAGTCCCTGGGCGGAAATCCCGCCATACGGCACGCTTCCAGAGCGCGCTGATGCTCGTAGAAAATGGCAAGGTCCTCGTCGCGTATGTCCCGCAGCATGCCGCCACCTGCTTCCGTATCTCACTATGGCAAACTGTGAGTCCAACGCAGCGTCGCTACACCGCTGGACGCCTGTCGCCGAGCTCCGCGCCCGCCTCGACCCTGTAAAATGCTGAGAAGCGTCCAGGGCGCGGCTCCGGAATGACCCACCTCGCAGCCTCCTCGTCTTGGCGGCCGCTCGATGAGCCTACAGGCGCCCGCCGCCCGGAAATTGCGAACTCGGCTCGCGCGTGACTTGCGTCGGCGCCTGCACGGCTGTGTACGTGGCGATGTTCACGATCTCG
>JAYWEH010000348.1:0-4245 GCA_043780025.1 Deltaproteobacteria bacterium | reverse complement strand
GGATGAGGTCCGCGGTGCGCGCGGGCGGCGGTGGCGCTTGGGCGGCGGCAGGGGTGCGGGCGGCTCGGTGCGCGAGATGCGATAGCTCGGCGCGTCCTTGGGGAGGGTGATGACGTGGGCGCCTTCGAGGAGCCGGTCGAGGGCTGGCGTCACTTGCGAAGGCGAGCCCAGGGCCTCGGGCCACTGATCAAAACCGAGGTTGGTGGTGAGGATGAACGACCCACGGCGATGCCGCCGAGCCACCAGCTCAAAGAAGACGCCGGCGAAATCGTGTTCACGCTTGCGCGGGCTATTGCCGAGCTCATCGATGATGATCAGGTCAGGTTTGCACAGCTCTTCAAGCAGGAACTCCAGGGTGTCGTCGGCCAGTGACGCGTACAGCTGCGTCAGCAGCATGTAGGCCCTGAAGAAGCTGACGCGGTAGCCCGCCTGGCAGGCCTTGACGCCCAGGGCGATGGCAAGATGCGTCTTACCCACGCCGCTCGGTCCCAACCAGAGGACCGACTGCTTCTTGTCGAGGAAGGCGAGCTCGGCGAGGCCGAGTACCTGACTGCGATTGAGGCTCGGCTGGTTCTTGAAGTCGTAGGTTTCGAGGAGACAGACCTCGGGGAACTCGGCGCTGCTGATGCGCAGGCCAGCGGCCCGCTCGTTACGGGCGAGTACCTCGGCCTCAGCGACGCGAGCGAGGAACGCGAGTTGCGAGAGTTTGAGTTGTGCCGCCTGCTGTAGATGCTCATCAAGCCTTTGGGCCGCGTGGGGTAGATGCAGTCTCTTGAGGTGGGCAATCACCCGGTCCATCTCGTCGCTCGCCATCGCGGGTCTCCTTGTTGTTGGGCTCGACGCTGGGCTCGGCCTGTCGAGCCAGGCGTTCGTAGGCGTTGAGGGTGCGTTGGAACGACCCAGCACCTTTGAGGTACTCGGCGACCGGCGCGGGCAGCGTCGCGGCGCCCGCTGCCTTGGGGCCGACGGTGGGCAGTTGACGGCCGGTGATGATGCGCTTGACGGCGTGGGCGTCGAAGGCTCCGTAGCGCAGGGCGTGACGCAGGGCCTCAGCCACCCGCAGGACGCCGACCTTGTCGGCAAGCTGCAGGATGAGGCTCATGTGGTAACCGGCGGCCGCGCCCTTGGCCTGACGTAGCCCCTCGGCAAAGTCCTCGGCGCCGCTACCGAGGCGCGCGAACTGGTCGGCGAGCACATGACGGCTGGTGCTGTACCCGCGGAATTCCGCCTCGTGCTCGGGAAGGACGTAGCGCTGGAAACGCGTGTCCCGCAGGCGATGGCAGGCGACGACCTCGTCGACGATCTTGATCGTGAGCTCGCCCATGAGCACGCGGGCCCAGGCCTCTCGGCCCGTATAGTGGGGCGAGACGGAGTAGCGATTGGTTTCCCAAGGGATGCAGTAGTCGTCGCCGACCTGCCGTGGTTCGACCTCTGCAGCATCAAAGGGCTTGTCGGGCAGCGGCAACAGCTTCGGCCTTTCCTCATCGAGTCGCGCCGCGGGCTGCTCGTGGGTCGTGCGATGCTCGCGCTGCGCTTTCTCGTCTCGCCACTGCTTGCCCTGGCGGTTGAGGTCCTCGAGGTCGTGGAAATGCCGGCCGGGCAGGAAGTTCTCCTCCACGTAGCGGAAAGGCTCCTCCACTTTGCCTTTGCCTTCCTTGTAGCCCTGTGCCAGCGGGATGGCGGTGTAGCCGTAGTGCGCCACCATCGCCTCGAAGACCGCGTGGAAGATCACCCCATCCTTGAAGCTCACGAGCACCACTTGCTTCATACGGTCGTAGAGGATCTCAGCCGGTATGCCGCCGGCCTCCGCGAACGCCATGACATGGCAGTGGCAGACGCTGCGCGCCTCGGCGTGCAGCATGAAGTGGACGAACTGCCAGCGGCTGAAGCCGAAGATCATCGAGAAACAAACGACCTTCGTCGGCGTCAGCCCCAGCATGACCGTGTAGAACGACAGGTCCACCTGCCCCTGCTCGCCGGGAGCGGTCTCGAAGCGCTCATGGGGCCGCCGCGATGATTTCGGGCGGAAGGTGCGGATGTACTGCTTGAGGATCGTGTAGCCGCCCGGGTAGCCGACCCCGCGGATCTCATCGAGCACCCGTTCCGCCGTCAGCTCGTCCTCGAAGACGAGCTTGCGGATCAGCGGACGGAACGGCTCCAAGAGAGACGGCTTTCGCTCCTTCTTGCGTGCCTTCGGCCGCAGCACGCGCCGTATCGTCTTCGGGTCGGTGGCGAGCTCTTTCGCGGCACCGCGAACACTGCATCCCTGCGCCATCAAACGCAGGATCAGCCGTTTGCGGCGTTGGCGTCGCTCGCGCTTTCGCAGCCGGCGCTCGCGATGGGCCCAAGCGATGTCGCCAGCCGACCCACCGCCTTGCTCGCCTGCGCCATCTGCTTGGAGAGCAGCGCCCGGTCTGCCTCCGCTGGCGGCAGCAGCAGCGTCACCCGCGGCGCCACCCCCCACAACAGCCGCAGCAGCCGCGAGAGCTGCTGCCCCTGCGGCGTCAGCCTCGGGTCCGGCGCGGGAAGCTCCGGATGTGCCTGCAACAGCGCTGCCCGCGGCTGCGCCAGCAACTGCTGGCGTACCTGGGGGCTGCTCGCCTTCTGCCACAGGCTTACCAGCAGCTCCGTGTCCCTCGGCCCCAGGCCCGCACCCTGCGCCGACGCGGCTAGCTGCAACTGGTTGCCCGGGGGCAACGACAGAAGCCGCCGCGCCACTCCGGGCGAAAGCATCCCCAGCTTCATCCCCTCGACCAGCTCCGGGTGCAGGCGCTCCACCAGGCCAATTCGTCGCGACACCCAGCTCTTGTGCCGCTGCAACAACTCGGCGACCTGTACCTGCGTCAGCCCGCTGTGGACCAGCTCCCGCAAGATCAGCGCCTCCTCCAGCTCGCTCATCGACTGGGGCCCGCGATTGAGCGCCAGCATCGTCGCCCACTGTGACGTCTCGTCCAGTTGCGTCGTGCTCACAGCTAGCTCCGACCACTTCATTCGCTTGGCTGCAGCCAGTCGCTTGAACCCGTCCACGATCTCGAGCGTCCCGCTGCGCTCCACCGCCACCAGCGGCGACAGCTGGCCGTGCGCCGACAGACTGCTCATCATCCGCTCGATCAACACCGGTCGCCGGCAGCGAACTCGCTCCAGCGCGGTCCCCAACGACTCCACCCCTCGCATCGCCATCGCCCCTACACGCACTGTGGTCTTCCTCCCCTGACGTCATGCTCCCTGACCCTCACGGCGGTCGTTGCGACACCGCTCGCCGCTGCGCCCCAATACCTCGCTCGCGCTGCCACTGCTCGAGCGTGACCACGCGAGCCACGCGGCCGCTGCGCCCACAGAACGGGCACGCCGCCTCGGTGCCCACCAGACGTCGCGCCGCGGCCTGCAGGCCGGGCCAGGCCAACACGACCCATTCGACCGCACCCAGCTCAGGTAGTGGACCACCGCTCGGCTCCTCTAAGGCTCCAACAGTCGCCTTCGGGGTTACCTGTAGCTCAGTCTCTCCGTCGTCGGTGCGGCGATCCCTCCCCCCCTCCTCGCGCTGCCGCTTGCGCCGTCGGTGTTCTTCGTCGTGGTGTTGTCGGCGGCCCTCGACCGAGTCGCGATACGTCCTGTGCGCTTTGCGCTCGCGCTCTCGTTGCGCGACAGCGGAACACGCCTCGCAGTACAGCCGCCCCGGCTGACAGCTGCGACAGCACTCGAACGGCTGCCGACACCGCTTGCACGGCCGCAGACACAGAACGTGAGTCTCGTGCGCCACCCTGACGTCGAGCGGACGAAAACTCGACGTCGCCGGGCGCTCGGGAGATCCTCACCCCGAGACAAGGCGGTGCCACCCGCTAGGCGGCCCGGGTCCATTCCGGGTCGCCTGTCTCGTCTGCTCTTGGGAAAGTCTCTACTGCGGTCGTCGAACCGGAAACTTTTCAGCCAGCCCTGCGCCCACCATCACGCCTCTGCGTGTTGCCTGCCCCACGTATCCCCCCCGAGGGCATTTTGGGCGCCGCAGTGAGGGCGATTTGCACCGCCACTTGCAGCGGGCTTACTTGATCTCGTTGATCGCCTTCTTGGTCGACTCGCTGCGCACCTTCATGAGGTTCGAGATGACGCCGAAGTTACGGCTCGCCAGCATGAACTTGTACTGCATTTCCAGGTAGTACATGTTCGACGCCTTGTTGAGCTCGACCGAGCCGCGGATCGAGTCCAGGCCGTCCTTCACCATGTCGCCTTCGCGACCGGGCTTGTTGG